>LCMS01000008.1 GCA_001002765.1 Candidatus Uhrbacteria bacterium GW2011_GWE2_46_68
CACAAAAAGTGAAAACTGTCCCTCCGAAGTCCCGCCAACGGCGGGACGAAGGGGGACTCTGTCTTCTGAACCTCCTTTATCCGCTACTCTCCACGAAGCAATCATGGATTCGGTTTCAAGTGTTCGTGATTCTCTTCCCAAAGAACACCGCGCGCATTTTGAAACTCTACGACAAGAGATCATTGATTTTACAAAAACTCACGGGATTTCCAGAGAATCTCTTGGTAAGCCCGATCTCCTCCGCGAGGCGACCGGCAAACTCTCCATTCCAGATCTCGAACGACTTGCCGATCTTCTTGAGCGTTTTGAATATCTTCTCAAGAATGGGGAACCAAAGAAAGAAGACTATACCGAAGCCCTTGAGTATGCCGAAGAGTTTTATCATCTTCGCGAGCAATATGATTTCCAAGTCTCCCTTCTTGAACAAGTTGGGCTTCTCGAAAACGGAATGATCACGGGTATAGATGGTCATGAATATTCCATTCCAACTCTCGAACAAATTGCCATTCGTCTCTTTGAACGCCGTAGCGAACTTTTCACCAAACACGATCAAGGCTTTACCAAACTCCTCCTTGTTCCATTCGGGATGAGCCTTGATACTCTCCGAGAAACACTCAAACAATTCCTTCTTTCCCACAAGAAGTCCCATCCTTCCTTTGATCTTGATACTAATAATCCTCTCTGGATGCGTGAAGACTATCAAGGAGCAGACATAGGGGATTCTCCAAAGCTTGTCTATTATTCACAGTCTTTTGATCCGAAAGATCATCAAGGAAAGACAAAGATGGAGATACTTGAAGAACAAGAAGACAATCAAGATTCCTTTCCTGGTTGGACTGTTCATCTTCTTCAGCCTTCTGATCCTTCCGATCCACATTCCCCGGGCTTTGCTTCCATTCCCCGTGAAGGCCGAGGAACACCCCAGGGAGACCTCGTCGCTCGACCTCCTCTTGAAGCAGGTAAAACCCCCAGTGAATATCTTTCCATTTTTCAAGGAGCTCAAGGTGATAAAGACTCTCCCTATCATGGTGAAACAGGCACGACTCCCGAAGATTGGATCACAGCCTTTATGATTCATCTTTTGGAAACAGGAAAACCAATGGATAACTGGCAAAATGACAAAGAAAGCATTTCTTACCTTATAGGAGCTTTTTTTCATTCCACCGTTACTGTGCCGCGTGCGTGTTGGGGTCGTAGTGCTCACCATGTCAGTCTTGGCGTGGATGTTCCTTGGCGTCAGACCGGAGGATTCGGCTCTCGTTTTTCGGTCATGATTTAATTTGCTCATTCCGTGCAGCTTACTGCGCGGAGATTCATTTTTTCTATGCCTCAAAAATATAAAACAGCCTTGGTGACCGGAGGAGCGGGGTTTATCGGATCCCATATCGTCGATGCGCTCATTCGTCGGCATATAAAGGTATATGTGGTGGATGATCTTTCCCGCGGGCTTACCAAAAATGTGAATCCAAATGCACATTTCACCAAAATGTCTATTTTGAATCCACAGTTACCAAAGCTCATGGAACGGATCAAACCTGATATCGTTTTTCATTGCGCGGCCCAGATTGATGTGCGCAAAGCTGTGGAAGATCCCGCCTTTGACGCCGAGGCCAATATTTTAGGCACGCTTAAGGTGGCGCATCTTGCCGGAAAACTTGGCGCCAAAAAATTTATTTTTTGCTCCACAGGCGGAGCCATGTATTCCGATACCGCACGTCCTCCTTATAGTGAAAAAATTTCCGCTGACCCCATTTCTCCTTATGGCATTGCCAAGCGTTCAGCGGAAATGTATCTCTATTTTGAACACATGGTGCATGGCATGCCGTTTGTGGCGCTTCGATACGCCAATGTGTATGGGCCGCGTCAACGCTGCGATGGGGAAGCGGGAGTCATCGCGATTTTTGGAAAAAAGATGCTCGAAGGAAAACAAGCAGTGATCAATGGAGAGGGAAAACAAACACGCGATTATGTGTATATCGATGATGTGGTGCGCGCCAATATGCTTGCGATGACTCATCCTGTCAGCGGCATTTATCATATTGGCACAAGCATACAAACAAGTGTGAATACGCTTTTTCGTAAAATCAAAAAACTCACCAAGTCCTCCGTACCTGAACGCCACGAGTCGGCTTGTCCTGGTGAAGTCATGCGTTCCGCGCTCGATTATCGCAAGGCAAAAAAAGAATTAGGATGGGTGCCGCAGGTATCATTGGATGAGGGATTAAAGAAAACGATTGCGTGGATGCAAATGCATACGTAGGGGTGAACGGCCGTTCACCCCTACCGGATATTGGATTGAAATTTTATAACATGCCCCACATCACCCAATCACAATTGACGCGAGCGGTGCAGATACTCAAACAAGGCGGCGTCGTTCTCTTTCCCACCGAGACAGTGTATGGCCTTGCGGCAGATGCAACAAACAGAAAAGCTCTACGACGTTTGCGCTTACTCAAGGGTCGCGCTAGAGAAAAAACGTTCCCCTTGATTGTTTCAAGTTTTGCCATGGCAAAACGTTATGCGATTTTTTCCCCGCGACTTTTAGCGCTTGCAAAGCGTTATTGGCCGGGGGCGTTGACCATCATCGCTCCCGTACGTCCTCAATCCGGATTAGCACCAGATGTTATTTGTCATGGCACGATTGCGATTCGTGTTTCCTCTCATCCTGTGGCAAGATCGCTTTCCCGTCGCTTGAACGGGCCGATCATCGCCACTTCGGCCAATCATTCGGGCGATCCGTGCGCATATACCACCAAAGAAGCTCTGGCCTCGCTTGGAAAATCCGTAGAGATACTTTTGGACGCGGGGCCTCTTTCTAAACGCGCATCCTCGACTATCATCAAAGAAGAAGACGGAAAGATCACGGTGTTAAGGCGAGGGAGCATTAAAATACCAAAATGGTATGTGGCCGAGAGCAAAAAAAAGCTATAGCCAAAATTTTCTTAAAGATCGCCATGTGCTCGCGAAGATTATTGAAGCTTCCGAAATTCAAAAAGGGGAAAGAGTGCTTGAAATCGGATCGGGAACCGGGGAGTTGACCCAAGTCTTGGTGGACGCAGGAGCGCAAGTGCTGGCCGTGGAATTAGATCATGATCTCATTCCCATTCTGACAAAACGCTTCGGAGCATCTATTGATCTTGTAAAAGGAGATATTTTTGACGTGATTCCATCGGGAATCTCGGTAGAAATAAAAACGTCTACAAAGACTATCACTTTAGAAGAAGGGAAGTATAAGATCGTGGCGAATATTCCCTATGCGATCACTTCTCCTATTTTGGAAAGATTTTTATCAATTTCCCCGCGACCATCAAGTCTTATTCTCACTATTCAACGAGAGGTCGCGGATAGGATCATGGCAGAACCTCCTGATATGAGTTTGTTATCCGTTGTCTGTCAACTCTATGGACAATGTCGTCGCGTCCTCAAAGTCTCCAAAGGCGCATTTGCACCTGTACCAAAAGTGGATTCTGCGGTTATGCGGTTCGATCTTTTGAAAGATCATCAACCAAAATATATTGAGCCTGTGGTTGCGTTAGCCAAACAAGGATTTTCTGCCAGGCGTAAGCAATTACACCACAATCTTCATGGCTTCCAGGGAATAACCGAAACACAGGTCAAAGAGACCCTTGTAAAGATGGGACTCGATCCGCGTGTGCGCGCGGAAAATCTTACGCCACCACAATGGATGGATTTACACGCACGATTATTTTTTTAAAACCTGTGCAAAACTTTTTAAAAACTTCTGGGGTTACCGGAGGTTTTTTGTTATACTGAGAAAGCAAGCAATCCTCGTGAGTTCAGTGAAAAATCACAGAGGATGCGGATATGCCAAAGAGTTTCCAATCGGATCGGCAGCATCACGAACTTTCCTCCGAGCAGAAGGTCGGTTTTTTGTTATTGATGATTTTAGGTGTGGGGGGATTGGTACTCGGATTTCGTTCCATGCGCTCCAGTTTATATCGCCCATTTGAAGAACAAGTGATGGAATATGCGGGCCAGGATTTCTTGACATCCAGTGAAGCGGAAGAAAAACAAAAACAAGAACAAAAAAATATTGATACGGATGGAGATACATTAAGCGATTACGATGAGCTCTACGTCTTTAAGACAAGTCCTTATCTTCCTGATACAGATTCTGATGGGTATAGCGATGATGTGGAGGTTTTTTCGAGCAATGACCCCAATTGCCCCATGGGATCGGACTGTACTGTGATTTCTGCCGAGACGGCAGGAAGCGATGAAGTGGACACAGCCGAAATGCTCGAAGGAGTGGGAGTGGATGGAGAACAAGTAGAGTCTTTGCAAACACAAGAGGAAATCATGGCCTACTTTATGAGCATGACTCCTGATCAAATTCGGGAGATGCTTTTGGAGGCCGGGGTTACAAAAGAAGAGATTGATGCATTAAGTGATGAAGAGATTCAAAGTTTGTTCGACGCTTCGCTCACCGAGGCTCTCGCTTCCGGATCGCTCGATCAAACACAAATCGAAACCGAATAACGTATGTTTGGCGTTTTCAAAATAAAAATAAAAAGGGCAGGGAAAATAAGCGTCTTTAGTATTGTATTGACCGTGCTTTTGTTTGCCGGTTTTTTCCAACCGATTTTTGTGCAAGCGCAAGTGGACCCTATCGCCACCACCGAGGCTGCACTTGAAACAGCATCCGGGGCTGTTCCTGGAATATACGCGAATCCTCCCGAAGGCGCGGCAAAGGCATTGGAAACCACGGATGAAAAAATCATCAAACCTACCATTCAAGTCGCGCTTTTAAGTGCGCTTCTCAATCTGGGGACTTTTGTATTCGATCGTCTTGCCTATGATGCGGCCATGGCGGTCGCCACAGGAGGTGAGGGTCAATCACTACTCATTTGGGACAAGTCGGCTGTGGATAATTGGGCGCAATTTGGTTTGGATGTGGCAGGGGAGGCGATGGGATCTTTATCCGAGCTTTCCGGAGAGTTGCTCGACATCAAGTTTAATCTTTGTACACCCGAAGATCCTTTGATTCTTTTGGCTTTACAGCTTTCAATCAAACAAGCCTATCAACCCGAAGAGCCAAAATGTGATTTTCGTGATATCCAAAAAAATTGGAGCTCTTTTCTTTCCTCCACAGTGAGTCGTTATGTCACTCCCGAGGGGATCAGCCAGACGGTACTGGAAACATTTGGCAAAGGATTGCGGCCGGGAAATAACGAGCTAAGCGCAGCCATTGGTCTCAATATCAAGGTGCATGAGCAAGTGGCTCAAGCGAAATGGAAAAACTTTTTTACTCAAAATGCTTCGGATGGATTCCAGGATGTGCGGGATTTTTTAACCGGAACCGTCAAAACCCCGGCCTCCATTTTAAAGACAAAGTTTGAAGAAGACGTGGTCAAAGCGGAAGATAAAAAAGTAAATTTGACCATGAGCGCGGTTTTGGAAAACACCCATCTTATCTCTGGTATGTTTTTGCAGGCAGCCAGTGTGTTTACCAATACGCTTTTATCCCAACTCCTCAACAAACTATATACAGGGTTGTTTGATATTGAACCTACGGAAATTGATTTATCCGATTATGAAGGCGTGTCGGTTGGAAGCATGGAAGATGCGGAGGAAAGTTTTTCACGCATCGTGACAACAAATCCCATTTCTGTAACCGAATATAATGCGTTGAGCGAATTTGTCGTATGTCCAAGCGGGGGAGTCATGAACCGCAATCTTAACAATTGTGTCATGGATGCAAATCTCGCGGCTGCAGTAGCGCGCGGGGAAACATCCGGAGAAACTTCTCTTACGGTGCAAGAAGCGATCGATGAAGGGTTGTTGCGCGGAGATTGGCCGCTTATTTCCCCTGAAGATTTGGCACGCAATCAAGACCCCTATTGCTATACCTATGGGTATTGCTATGGCAATGTCGTTAAAATGCGCAAAGCGCGCATTGTTCCGGTTGGATGGGAAATGGCTGCCATGCGCAACAGTTCTTCCAATCCTTCCACGCTTCAGGAAATTGTGGATGGATTCGATGATTGTGATGCAAACGGGAATATTGATGATGACACGCACAAGTGGTGCCATTTGATTGACCCCAATTGGGTGCTCAAATATCCAGACACACAATGTCGCGCTATAGCCATGGGTGAGATTATGACAACTTCACTGTCGTCCGGGCGTGCAAGTTCTTGTGTGGATACCCCAAGTTGCATTGAGGAAAATGGAGAAGGACAGTGTATCGGCGGGTATGGGTATTGTGTGCGTGAGAAAAATACGTGGCAGTTTCGCGGGCAAGAATGTCCAAGCGAGTATGCCACATGTCTCTCGTTTACCGAAAATTATTCCGGTGAAAAAGTGAATTATCTTTTGGATACCGTGGACTTTAGCGTGTGTGACAGCGAAAACGCGGGGTGCGAGTGGCTACGTACCAATCAATATTATAACGATGGGGGAACACTTTCCGATACAAGCGATGATTCCTATGGTTGGCTTGGGCCAAACGAAACATTTGATACAGCCGCGCGCGCGGCATCAGTGCAGTATGCCGGCACCTCACGATCCACAAGTCCCATCACCTATATGGCAGACTCCGGAACGGCCTATACATACAACCGCTATGCTTATGAGGATCGCGTGTACTTTAATCATGAAGTCGAGGCTTGTACCTCAAGTGATGCGGGATGCGGTGAGTTTTACGAAATTGACAACGGGCTTACCTTAAACGTCATTCAAAATTCCAGTTTTGAAGATGATGAAGATGATGACAATGTCCCTGATTCTTGGAGCCGGATTATGTTTGGACCGATGAAACCGCACAGATCGTGCAACAAGGAATCACGCTTTCACCACACGCTTTTTATACCTTGAGTTTTTATGCGCGTGAGGAGGAAACCAGTGAAGTGGATTTGCAAGTGTATCTCACCTTGGTGGATGCACAGGGGGATGCCGTGGATCTTTCCGGCTATTCGTACGGAGGAGACTGTACGCGTTTAGCAAATATTTTTACGATCGGAGCATCGATTGATGAAAGCGAATGGACACGTTATTCTTGCACCTTTACGACCGCCGATGAGACAACCTATGCCGAGGTTTCAGTCGGTTCTGATGAAAACATCTTTTTTGACGCAATCCAGCTTGAGTATGGCGAAAACGCGAATGATTTTGTTGAAGGTTATAATGACAATACCCTCACCTCCACGTACTTGATCGCTCCGCCCGATTATCTCGGATGTGAAGGAGATGAAGATGATCCAAGCGCTTGTGACAACTATGCGCAAGTGTGTGCGTCCGCGGAAGCCGGATGTTTGTTGTATACGCCGCAAGATGGTGATCCGTCGGTCCCGGCCATTTTATCCTCAAGCGACGAATGTCCGGACGAGTGCGTGGGTTATACCACCTATAAGCAAGAATCCACCCTGTACGACAGCGAAGAATTTCCCTTGTATTTCATTGAAGATCGCGCTGTCGCTTGCACCGAGCAATATGCGGGTTGTGAAAGTTTTACAAATTTAAGCGCCGTGGAAACCGGAGGAGAAACAGCCGAGTCTTACACCTATTTGCGTCCCTGTCTGACCGAGGAAATGTCAGACGGCACCAGCGACAAAGAATCCTCCACATTTTTTACATGGGAGGGGTCAGATGTGGAGGGGTATCAATTGCGTACCTGGCAACTTCTTGAATCCAATGGAAGCGATAGCGCCACCCTGACATTCGTTGCTTCTGCGGAAACCGAACAAGATATCGGTCAGGCTCCTTGTACACAATGGAATGTCACATCAGAGACAACGATCGCTTGCGATGACATAACAGGTGCACATTTGGTGGACATTGCCAGGGATGATACATGCGATCAGCATGACGACATTTTTGAAAATCCCGATTGTCGCGAGTTTTTTGACAGCGAAGGAAAAGTGCACTATCGCCTGTGGTCACAAACCATTTCGGTGACCGATGCATGTGTGGCTTATCGTTTGGATAATGCCGAGCAATTGGATTGCGAGGATTCGGGCGGGTATTGGACAAGCGCAGGCGCATGTCGTTATTTCGGTTTTTCGGAAGAAAGCACACAGTGTCCTGTCTCTTCGGTTGGGTGTCGTGAATATACCGGCGGCGCCGGACGCAATGCTTCCACGGTTTTTTCCGATACATTTGAAGACGGTGATGTGGCCGGATATGAAACCACTTATGCGATATCATCTTTGAGCAACGAGTCCGTTGCCACAGACGGTCACTCTCTCAAAATCGTTATTCCTCCCTCCATAACTTTGGGGTATGTAAAGACTCTTCAGTCCTACGCGGTTTCCGCCACTCCATCAACCATTTTTGATTCCACAGATGCGACGAGCTGTACTTCCGGATCCATTGTGGGTTCTTTCTGTGAGATTGATGCGGACGGAGATGGAACAGTGGATTGTTCGATTGAGGAAGCGGATAATTCCTGCGGAACCTTGGATGATACACTCGTGGAAGGTAAAACTTTTGTGTTGAGTTTCTGGGCCAAGGGAAATGGAAATCTTTATGTGGAATTGGTAGAGGCCGGAGGGGGCGGGACAGCTCATGATTTTGTGGATGCCACTGATGCCACAGTAACGTCCATTGCCCTTGACGGTTCTTGGCAGTTGTATGAACTGGGACCCCTGGACACCAGTGACTTCACAGATTTTGATGACAGTGCGGTTTTGCGCTGGAGCGCGGATGCAAACGTTACTTTTTACCTTGATAATATCTCGCTCAAACAAGCGGAGGAGAACATTACTCTTATAAAAGATTCCTGGGTCGTGCCTTCCACATGCGATCAAACTCCCACGGGTGTGGATGCGGATCAGTATTACCTCGGCTGCGAAGCGTATACCGACAGCGAGGGAGAAGATGCGTATGCCTATCAATTTTCCGATTTATGCCGCGAGGATGCAGTGGGATGCAAAGCTTTTTACGATACGCAAGAGAGTGACTCGGAATATACTCAAGTCTTTAGCGCGCGTTGCGAAAATCACACGGCAGGCGATCCCGCCGATCCGGTTGCGGTTTCTTCCACGACAAATTGTGTCGTGGACGGTGTCACTTATTGTGCGATTACCACAGGACGTTCTTATTGTTTGTTTGATTTTGACGGTTCGCTGCCTGTGGATCTTCCTTCCGATTCCACCATGAGTGTGATTTTGGGTCCTGAGGCTGTTGTGGTTACAAACGACACTCCGCGTCATTTGATCGAAAGCGATAGTATGACATGTTCAGACGCAGCAGTCGGGTGTCAGGAATTGGGATTTCCAACGTATTCCCAAGATAAAACCGAAGTGACGGAGTTTACCTCGGTTTACTTTATCAATGACCCCGAAAGTTACGGAGACATTTTGTGCGATGATGAAGCGTTGTTTTGTGAGGCGTGGACAGGGACCGAGCAGGGAACGTATTACTACAAAGACCCTGTGGATCAAACGTGTACGTATGAAACCGAAGTAACGGTTGGAAGTGTGGAGTATTCGGGGTGGTTTAGATCTGATGCACAAGAACCTTGTTATTGGACAGATGTTGATGGGGATGAGGCTTTTACCTCGGCCGATACTGCGTATTTGATTTCCGGAACCCAGGCCGGTATTTGGCGAAATGGGGATGATGCGTATGTGGGCTGGGTTGCGGAGTGCAAATCAACTTATGATTTGTGTTCCGAGTTTATTGATCCTATGGATGTGGCCGCCGGGCTGTATGAGGATGGCATGTCCTATTATTATCTTGATGATGAAGAGCTTGATGAAAGCACTTTGCGCGACAGCGAACGTTGCAGTGGGAAGGTGAGTCAAAAAGAAGGCTGTGCGCTTTTCTTAAACACTACAGATTCAGAGTTAAGTTATAACGCCTCAGCGAGTTACATGGCTTCCGCCCATGCGGATGAGTTTTTTAGCGATGAGGCCGATTCTCTCCAAGATCCCATTGATTGTGAGGGGACGGGCGGGGGGGTGGTGACCACGGCTGACGGGACGACATCTTATGATTTGTGCGCCAGGCGGTGTGTGTATACCACGCAAACCGACGACGCGATCAACTCGCCCATGGCCATGGCTTATACGGGTATCGAGGTTGCGGGCACAGAGCGATTTATGGAACGCTCTTGCTATACGAGCGATGATTGCATTGATTTACAAACCACAAACGGGGAAACGGTTGCGGGTGTTTGTACAAACACAGATGACCTTTGCAGCGGAGCCATGTATTCCATGGATCTGGGCGCTTGTGACCTCACAAATGACACCAATACGATTTTGAAAGTGGATCGCGATCGCGCATGTGCGGCCTGGTTGTCGTGCTCCAGCAGCCAAGTGAGTTGGGATGAAACCTCCTCTACCTATCAAACGATTTGCAATGATGTGTCTTTATGCTCGGAATATACGGCGCAAGGAGACTCAAGTTTTTGTGATGAATATATTTCGACCCAGGCTGACGTGCTCACACCGGCTGTCTATGCGCAGCGCGATACGTCTTGGAACGGATGGGACTATGCCGGTTACGCGATTGCGCAACAATTACCCATTGAACATTATGGCCAGTTTAATATCGCGCCAACCAAGTGGTGTGTATCAAGCGAAGGGTACGTGTTGAGTCCTGGAGCCGGAAGCGACATTCCTTTTGATGAGTGCAGTGAAGACAGTGATTGCGCAAGCGGAACATGTGAACCTGCCGATGACATGTATCGATTATCTTATGTGGCAGGGACTTGTGATACAGACACGGTTGGGACAGGCGGTACTTGTTATGTCGGTGCGTGCGCGGATGACGGATCTTCTTGTTCAAGCGACGATGAATGTGATGGAAGCCAATGTGTGGTCGGCTATTGTCAGGTGGTGTCAGATACGGATTGTTCCAAAGCCGCTGATTGCGCGGGGGTGAGCTATGGCGGGACATTGACTGCGGTTTGCGACACCCTTCAAGGGACGTGTGTGGACGCGCTTGTTCCAAACAGCAATACCTGTGTGGAGACAAGTGAATGCAGCGCGTCGGCAGCTACCTGTACGTTGACGGCAAACACCTATACGGGCTCGTGTTTTAGTGAAGCGTGTTTGACCGATATTCGCGATGCCAACGAAGACGGCATTCCCGATCCGTTTGATGCTTATGGCGCGCGTGAAAAAGAATGTCGCGGATATCCGGAGGCCACATCGCCTTACTCCGCATCCCAAGAAACAGGAATTGTGGAAAGTTGGATCAGTGACGAAGGGAGTTCGGAAAGCACTCCGAGCGGATTGGATTCACGACCCTATACACTGCGATACGGATTCCAGTCCGCCGACGTATGTGCGCCCATTACCAATGTGGACGGATCGGATTATTTTGCCACCGATGATTGCACGTGTTCTTACAAAAAAGCGTCGTATAGCGATGGAGCGGCTATACGTTATTATTCGGTTGATTATGCGGAAAGTGACACCTTGCCCGGCGTTTGTTTGGGCGGGGACAATGACGGACTTTATTGTGATTCCAATGACGATTGTTCCGATATCGACGAGGACTTTACAGGCATTTGTGGTAAGCGTTCACAACTCGATACCTATTATGGATGGGAAGGATATTGTTTGGAAAAAGATACATCCATTCAAATCTTCGGCAGTTCTGCGGAAGAAAACCGCGCCTGTTTGACTTGGCTTCCGGTTGATCAATTAGTGGGCTCTACCGATTTGTACGGCAAATACACTGAGGCAGGGTATGACGACGGAGACACCTATTATTGCGCGGATATCAGCGGTTCCTATTCTCTTCGCACAACAGCGTCGGCGGATGGAACAGGATTGTCTTGCGCAGAGACCGTGGGTGTATGTGATGATGGACATGAAACTTTTGGGGATTTCTTGGACGAGATAGAAACAGATGGGGATTGTCTTGAAAGTGTCCTGTGTCCTGATGGTTATTTCGGGGTTATGACCGGATGTGGAGGGTTGGGATATGATACAACTGGGGAGGGGGATGCGGATGCTTGCACAGTTGGTAATGACGACTGCTCTTATTTTTGCGTGCCCAAAGGTTCCTTTCATACCGATACCGGAGAGCCTTGCCAGGATCCGGGGACCGAAGGGGAGTATGCGAGAAAATACACGATAGACAACGGAATGGTAGAGGGGACCTCCATAACGCGTTACGAATGGTTTGAATCAAGTTTTGAGGTTTACATGACGGCAAATGCGAGTTTTATAGATTTGCTTAGCGCATACGATGATTGTGAAGTAAGTGGAGTCACAGATTCGATCAATGATTTTCTTCATCCTTATACTATCGGAGACGATTTCCCCAGTACAAGTTACGGAAGCAATCGAGGGTATTATAATTTTAACCTCACTGATTCCATAGATTTGGACGCAGCATGCACCAGTCTTGTACAGGTTGCGGTTGAATCGGATTACATCAATAAAGCATGGACTAATCGTGTGTGGAACGAATCAAATAGTCCTGATGCGGACGGCTATATCATTAATGACGCAAGTACACATTTTACTTATCCTGTCAGTCTTGAGCATGAGGTTTTTGGAAAGCTGGGAGGATCCATTGATACAAGCGGAGCAGGTGGAGATGGACAACCCGCCATGGCAGTGACTTGTGAAGATGAGACAGATATTCGTAATGCTCGTTCATCTATCACGTGTGCCGAAAGGTACGCCATAACAGGGGATGGAAGCGATGACGCCTGGCCATATCTTGAAATAGCGACCTCCGAGGGTTTTTATATGGACACAACGTACTGTCTTGATTCTGATTGTGCATGCGAACAAGATACGGTTGATGTGGATTGCAACAGTGTGGGAGGTGTGGCTCCAACATGCAGTTCTAGCACTTGTGACATTGGACCAAACATGGGTGATGGATGTGATGATGATTCGGATTGTCTTATTTATGAATGTATCGAAGTTGGGAGAGATACAGGAGAAACTGGTGTTGGGGATTATTCCTATCCGGTGTATGGGTGCGGAATAGAAACAGGAAGAAGCGTTGTTTCCAGTGAGACGGAATCCGCAGCGATCAGTCGTCTTGCGCAGATTTTTGCAGAGTCCTATCTCGTTTATTCATTTGATGATGGGTATAGCGGTATCAATGATTTGACTGTCGATGCGGCCTCTTCTTTGGGACATTATGGGAGATATGGAGAAAGCAGTTCGGTCAGTTGGATTTGGGAAGATTTGATGCGCGGAGACGATGATACAACGTATACATCTTTCAATCCCGAGCCTCCGGTGGTTATATCAGTTGGGGATTGTTCGGGGACCGTATGTGAGGAGGGGGAGGAGGATGCGTTTAGCGTGAACGAGCAGGATCAGGGAGAAGTGCGGGGAGCGGAGGGAAATTTGCACGCGACTGCGCGGTTTTATACCAGTGCGGATGAAAACCAAATGCCGATTCGTACGATTTTGGTGGACTGGGCTGATGATGAGACCGGGTTTGGAACCTATAGTGGCTCCACAGCAGATGATAATTTTTACAAGAACCATCGTGGAGTAAGAGATATCAGTAATCCGGTAAACCAATGTTCGGCAGGTGCGGACACATGGGATTTATACTCGGATGCTTGCGATAGCAGTTATGTGGCGTTTACCCATGACTATGTTTGTTCGGAAGGCGTTGTCTCTGGTCTGGAATCTTGCGATCAGGATGAGGAAGGGAATGTCACCAATTCGCCATGTGTGAACGATGAGGGCGCCTGTGTCTTCCGTCCGCGTGTGTTTGTGCAGGATAATTGGGGATGGTGTACGGGGGTATGTGATGCAGGACTTGATGGAACATCGGGGTGTTATGAGGATGAATCTATTGATACTGGATATGAGGATGAATGTGATTGGGAGAATTGTCCTGGTGGGACAAGGTGTGGCGCAACCTCCGGAATAGACCCATGGGTTTACTTTGATGGAGAGATTGTGGTGGAACCGTGAATCATGAAATAATTTCACAGGGGCTGGCACAAGGCCAGCCCCAACCAAAAATAATAGATAAACCCCCTTAAAGTAAAGGGGGTTTATGTTTATACCATACACGAAAAGGAAATCACTACGTTTGAAGGAATGGAATTATACCAATCCCGGTGCCTATTTTGTGACCATATGTACACAAAAGAGAGAAATGGTGTTTGGAGAAGTGAAGGATGGAGAAATGATAATGAATGTCATTGGGAAAATGGTTCATCACATATGGAATGAATTGCCAAACAAATTTCCAGACATTGTATTGGATGAATATATCGTCATGCCCGATCATTTCCACGGAATCATATGGATCACCGCCGTAGGGGCCGGCCTTGTGCCGGCCCATGGTCTTGTGCCGGCCCAATGTACCGTGTCCGTCCGGAATGCAAAATCCGATCATTGTTCAAATGATAATGGAAACATGACAATGGATACGGGGGTGGACACGAGGGCGGAGAACGTAGGGGATGGCCTTGTGCCATCCCTATGCACCGTGCCATCCCAAAACGTAGGGGTGGACACGAGGGCGGAGAACGTAGGGGTGGACACAAGGTCCACCCCTACGTTGGGTGATATCATTCGGGTTTTCAAATCAATGACAACGGTCGAATATATTGTTGGTGTCAAAAAACAAAATTGGCCATCATTTTCATGCCGTCTCTGGCAACGCGGATATTATGATCACATTGTGCGCGATGAAAATGATTTATCCCGTATCCGAGATTATATTCGTAATAATCCATCTGTATCCGACATATGAGCGGGAAAATTTATAGACGTGACATTTCACATGGGCGGGGGAACCCCGCCCGTACATCCGTGTCGTAGGGGAGGGGTTCCCCCTCCCATGTGTCCATGTCCCTCCCATGCACAAACAAAAAAAGCCCGGCATGATGCCAAGCTTCGTAGTCCCTAATGGACGCGTCGCATATCCTCCTCATAGAGGAGTTCTCCCTCAAGATCCCACCTTTCCCAGTGAATGATCTCGAGGTCTTCCTGAATATAACCAGTCCACCGGCTGCCTCCGATTCCTTCGTCAGTCCAGTCGAAAGTATAGCCGGTGAGCGGAATGGTTCCATTAGGAAGTCCATGCAGTGCGACGTAATCATGACCCAGATCAGAAAGAAGACCATCAGGGGAACGGATTTCCGTCCAGATCATGTACTCATACCCATCCACGTCGCTGACGTACTGGGTCGGTTCTTCGATCTTCACCCCGTAGGCGTAGTCCTCGTCCCACTCATAGGTGAACGTGGCTTCATCGTCCTTGGCTTCCAGCTTCTGGGCCCAGGAGATGTACCAGAAGACATCATTCTCGGCCGTGATCTGCCAAAGGCCGGTCTTGTGAACCTGTACCTGACAGGGCGCGGTGCAGGATTCGTCGCTGTCACCTTGCGCGGTCACGACAACGGGTGTGCCCGAGACCGGATCGAAGTCGAACGTCACGGTGTAGTCGTCCGGGACGTCGGTGTCGTCGGTGTCGGTATCGGTGTCGTCGGTCCCAGTATCATCAAAGATCTCACAACCCACCAACCCCGCGCACGAAGCGAGGGGCAGGAGGGCAAAGAGCACGTACGCGGTAGCGGTACGCATGATGCACCTCATGATGCCCCAGCCGTTTGCACGGCAGGGATTGGTTGTGGTAGGGGCTGGCCTTGTGCCAACCCATGGGATGGGATTTCTCCCATCATGGAAAGAGCAATGATCCCGTTGGGGACCAGGTGTCGGTAAGTTTTTGTAAACCCCACCAACATCCGGCCCTCAAAAAAATCGCCCAAAAGGGGCGTATTTAATTTCCCCCTACAGCTCTATGGGAACACAAGAAAGCTTCCTAGTCAATCACGATTTATCAACACGGTCAAGCCAATCTACCTTATTTTTGGCCAATTCTAGCGTTTATCCATTGACAAAACCGTAAAAATACGGTTTACTATTTCGTTCCAACAGACACATCAGATCTCAACCCGTGCCGATACAAGGAGGAACACCATGGAGAGTGTCATCAGTTCACTCGTATCCCATCCATTCGGAACCTTCGCCGCTGTCTTCCAACTCTTGGCTATTTTCTGGGGTGGACCAAGCCAGATTTGGAAATTGTACCGGGAGAAAAATGCCTCGGCGTTCAGCTTGCCGATGTTCCTCTTTCCCGCCATGGCCAGTGCCAACTGGATGATCAACTCCATCAGAGAGGTACCGAATCTCGGTCTGTTCATCTCACAAGTTCCGGCCATAATCGTTTCGACGATCATTGTTGGCCAACTTCTGTACTACCGCCGCCGTCCGTCTGTGCCTGCTACTTCCCATGCGAAGTAGCTTTTTCGTTTGAGTCAAACTGGGGTCAGGTCTTTACCTTTTACCCTTTTTTATTTTTTTCGATTTTCCCCTTGCGATAAGACTTACTGTTGTAGGGCTAAGATGCAAAAAATGAGCGATAGTACTACCGGAATAACCGCAACATTCGCGCGCAAAACGTATAGCACTGTTTCGTTCTTCTATCCCCCGAATATCTCTAAATAGTTCTTCAAGACTCGGCCTGCCGATAATTTTTTCTGCGCGAGATACCTCCTTTTTTTCGGAAGATTTTTTTGCGATCCTCCATACTTCATGAACAAATTGCGGAGAACCAAGAACGATTCCATCTTCCTTTCTCATTTTAGGCATCTCTCTTTCCAGCCCCTCCATCACAAATGTTCTATACATTTTGTACGCTTTAGATAACTGGGAAGAAAAGTAGTCGAGCGTCCAATTTATTGTAAGCCAAGGAGGGGATTTTTTCAGTCCGGAGGTAAAACAAAAATTGCTCCATGGCCATTTTTCCGGAGACATGACCAAACCAGACCTTACAGGATTTAGTACGACATATCGGGACACCTCGAGCAAATATGATTCTTTTTCAACAACAAATGCTTTAAATCTTCCTTGGAATACATGCCCAGTTGTGTTGTGTCTTTTGTTGAACCTTTGTGTGTAAATGCCGTTAAGATCACGCATACCGGAGGAAAGATTCGTCTCGGGGGTTTCTATAATCAAATGGTAATGATTATTCATGAGGCAATAGGCGTGGCAAATCCAATGATATGTTTTGATGACGGATGTCAGAGTTTGTAGAAAAATTTTTCGGTCTGTATTGTCAAGAAAGATGTCTTGTTTTCTGTTTCCTCTAACAGTAATGTGATAAATCGCTCCTGGATAAATGATACGCAATGGTCGTGTCATAGTAGTAACAGTATAGCAGAGGTAAAAGGTAAAGACCTGACCCCAATGACCCCTATTGAGAAATATCTCGTGTCGTCTGTACCATTGTGAATAGATCGGATTTGAAAAAGACCATCAGGATGATGGTCGAGAGGAAGCATCGAATTTTTTGAAAGGAAAACTCAATCCTTGTCGTTTGAACGTTTTTGTTCCCTCGTTGCTTTGTTATAGCGCGCTTTTTCTCCGAAGACGACCATATTCAAGCCAATGATGGAGACAAGGAAGATCATTCCCTCATATTTTTTATCTTGGGGGAGTGAGAGAAAATCAGCAAGAAAGGGCGGTAGCTTCAGATAGCCGTGAGAGAAGACATCACTCAAGAGAAGAAAAAGCATAGGTACAACTATGGGAATGACTCCCAAAGAAGAAATCGTACTCCCATGGTTTTCGAACCATTTGGTGAAAGAGCGCATGTTGACCTCCTTGTGTATAGTAAACTTTTTATTTTTTTTAGGAAAGCAGAAAAGAGAGACCCTCTTTTCAAAAAGGCCTTTTTGTGGTGCAATGCGACGTCTGTTCTTTCCAAATCAACTTTTTCTTTTTCGCGGTTTTTTCCGCCTTTCCTTCCAAAACCTTGCAGGAGAAACACCTATGAAAAACAAGTCACAACCCTTGCTGCTCATCGGTTTTATTTTGTTTCTGTTGACTCTCGCATTTTGCGCAGAGAAAGCACATGGCGCCTGCGAGAGCCAGGCAACGGTAGAGGAAATCATCTCCTTGGTGCGCGAAGGCGAGAAGGCGTTTGAGGATATGGAACAAGCCTCCCTTCTTTCCGCGCGCGATCGCGCGCTTAGCGCCTTGCGGTGCCTCAACGCTCCCTTGACCCCAGCGGACGTCATCCACGTTCACTGGCTTATGGCCTTGTCTTATTTCACCACTGATCGCTCCCGTGTAGGCGCCATTTTGCTTGCAATCCAACGTTTGGATGCCACGCGGCAAATTGGAGAGAGCTTTGCTCCTTCACAAGAGCATCCGCTTGCCAAGCTTTACGCGCAAGCTCGATTTCTTCCCGATGGAGAGTTTGAGCCTGTGTATCCGCCCCAAGACGGATGGGCTCTTGTCAATGGTGTGCGTGGAGCGGATCGTCCTCTTACACAGCCTGCGGTTGTCCAAATTTTCGATGCACAAGGTACGGTCATGGAAACGCGCTACATCGAGCCTGGAGAAACCATGCCCATCTGGGGTCCCAAACCCCTCGATATTCCTTATGTGCGCATGAGTCCCAGACCCTGGGGCATTTCTGCGGGTGCAAGTGGAGTGGCCGCGATCGGTTGCTATGCCGTGGCCCTTGCCACCAAACATCAGATCATGGACATGGAAAATCCTGTCCCCGACGATAGTGTCCCCGCACTGCGCACCCGCGCCAATCTCTTCGGAGGTTTTGCTGTGGGACTTGGTGTTGTTTCCGTGGGCCTGGGTGCTGCGTCCACCTTTCTTGCCGTCAAACCTGCAAACGAAGGAGGAGGCCCATAATGGATTCCGTTTTACACGGCATTGGTCTTCTCGAACCTCAGACTGATGGTCGGTTTCGACCGATTCACGAACTCGGCGAAGGGGCCATGGGATCAGTGTGGCTTGTGCGCGATAATACGCTTGGCGTTGATCGCGCGGTAAAGATTCTCAAAGCTATCATTGCGCGAAGTCCGGTGCTTTGCAGCCGATTTTTGCGCGAAGCGCGAACCATGGCTTCGCTCAAGCACGCTCATGTAGTCACTGTGTATGATTACGGCAAGATCAAGGACGCAACCGTGGGAGGGGAGGAACTTTATCTCCCTTATATCATTATGGAATTCATCGAGGGCGGAAGCCTCGAGGAATATCTGGATCTTGTGGGAGGGCCGCTTCCTCCGCGATTTGCCATTACTGAGATTCTGCGTCCGATCTTGAAAGCGCTCGATGTTGTCCATAAGGCGGAGATCGTGCATCGCGATGTCAAGCCTGCCAATTTCCTCATTGATCATGGAGTAATCAAGCTCGGAGACTTTGGAATCGCACATGCGGAGATTGAAAACGCGACCAAAGGTTTGACCTCGGATCGTGATGTGCTAGGCACCTTGATTTACATGGCGCCCGAGCAGTATCTCAGATCGGCCAAGGCAGACGCGCGCAGTGACTTGTACGCGACCGGGATGATCTTGTGGCAAGCGCTGCGTGGAGAGAAGCCAGAAATGCCCTTGTTGGGAACACGCTTGGCGCAAGACGTTCAACTTATGGAAGGGATTCACGAGGCGCTTCACCCTGTGCTTTTTCGCGTCATGCGCGCCAAGCCCGAGGATCGTTTCGAAACGGCCGAAGAATTTTTGCAAACGCTTGAAGATGCGCTGCCGCTTCTTCCCGAAGATCCGCCCGATGTTCTTCCCCTGACTGCCTATGAGAAAAAGAAAAAGGAAGGGGATCACTCTCCTGCGATTGTGGAGGAACCTGTTGTGCCCGAAGATCCTGATCGTCCGGGAATGACGATCGTGGCTCCCGAAGAAATGGGTGATATTTCCGCCGGAAGCAATACATTTTTGGGACTGGATGAAAAAGAGAAATCTTTGACTGTGATGGAGAGGAGAGCGGGTCGATCTCTTTTGCTTCGGCGGGGGATTGCAGGCGCGATTGTGTTGTCGCTTGCGGTTGCAGGAGGGATCTCCTGGTGGCTGTTCTCACAACCCGTTGGTGTTCCTCTCGATCCAGTGGAAGCGATCACTGAAGAGTCTGTTGCTGTTCCCGATCCTGTTGTTGAAATCAAGGTTCCTGATCCACCCCCTGTGGTCGAAGAGCCTATCGTCAAAACCGAGAGTAAGACAAAGTCCAAGGTCGTCAAGACGATCGCTCCTGTGGAACCCGATCCTTTGCCCCAGACGCCTGTGAAGGTAAGTGTGGGAGTAGACGGAGATGCCAAGGGGGTGTGGATTTCTGCGGGTGACGCATCTCATGCGCTTCCTGCCGAAGTCCTCCCGGGAACCTACACGATTGAGGCACAGTTTGATGGGGAACGTATGGTTGCGGGATCAGTGACGATTACGGAAGGTGCGTCAGCAACGATTGTTTGTCAAAGTACGTTTGCCAAGTGCAAGAAGAAGTGATGACGAGAGACTCTACGACAGAGTCTCTTTTTTGTTACGGGCTGGTGCAATGACATATCCCATGGGCTGGCACAAGGCCAGCCTCTACTTCCTTTCGGTTGATTTTTGAGGCACACTGTATGGGCGGGGAAATCCATATTTATTTTTGACTTATGATTGATCCAAAACTTCTCATTGATGCGCCGGAACTTGTTGTTGCAAACAACCGTAAACGGCATAAAAATCTTGATATCGCAAGCGTTTCTTCCCTGTCTTCTTCACGCAAAACATTGCTCGAAAAAGTTGAAAACCTACGAGCCAAAGCAAACGAGATCGCTGGCCGTATTCCAAAAACCGATGCAAACGATCGGCCTACTTTGATCGAAGAAGGTCGCCGTATCAAAGAAGAAGGAAAGATCCTCGAGGTCGAGCTTCAAAAAATTGAAGCCGAGTTTGAAGCAGCATGGCGCCAATATCCCAACATTTTGCGTGAGGATGTTCCCGAAGGCACAGGTGAGGAAGGTAATCAAGTCATTCGAACTTTTGGAACGCCTCCAACTTTTCCATTCACCCCCAAAGATCATTTAGAAATCGGAGAAAAGCATGGATGGATTGATATGGAGCGTGCAGCCAAGGTTTCCGGCGCACGCTTTGCCTATCTCAAAGGTGAGATGGTTGAGCTTGAACTCGCACTTTTGCAATATACGTTTAGTACCTTGATCAAAGAAGGATTCACCCCGGTTTTTCCTCCACACATAATTTTTACCAAAGCCATGGGAGCTATGGGATATTTGGAACATGGGGGAGAGGAAGAAGTGTATCATCTCAAAAACGATGACACGGTGTTGATCGGAACTTCCGAGCAAGCCATGGGGCCCATGCTCACAGATGAGATGCTTGCAGAAGATGAGTTGCCATTGCGTTTTGCCGCATTTTCTCCTTGTTATCGTCGAGAGGCGGGAAGTTATGGAAAAGATTTGCGCGGCATTTTACGTATGCACCAGTTTGATAAAATTGAGATGTTCAGTTTTACCGTACCCGAAGTGTCCGATGCCGAGCATGAGTTTTTGCTTGGTGCGCAAGAGAAATTGATGCAAGGGCTCGGACTTCCATATCGTGTGATGAAACTTTGCGCCGGCGACATCGGTGCACCTTCGGCCCGCACCTATGATATTGAAACATGGATGCCTTCACAAAACACCTATCGCGAAACGCATTCCACCTCAAACACAACTGACTATCAGACACGACGATTGAATATTCGTGTGCGACGAGAGGGAAAAAATGCGCTTGCCCACGCACTCAACGGAACTGCCTTTGCCATGGGGCGCATCATGATCGCTCTGATCGAAAATAATCAGCAAGAAGATGGGAGTGTAAAGGTGCCAGAAGTATTGCAACCTTGGATAGGGAAAGATCAAATCGGAGTAAAGTAATCCACAAGAGAAAACCCCAGTAAACACGCCTGGGGTTTTTGTTATCCACAATTTATCATATAAAAACCGTTGACTTTAGCAAAAAATACCGTATTCTGGATTATTGTCGAGGGCAGGTAGGCTGTTCCCCGGAAGAGGATGCAGCCCTACATCGACAACACGGACGCTCTTGTCCACAGTGGGATAATTCTCGCCAAAACAGATCAAGGCGCGCAAGCACCAGAAATCTGTTATGCGAGGAAAACAGACAGGTAAAGCCCCGGAGAGTCCGGGACACGAAGCCGGTTTGGCAAGAGGTTCAGTGTTTTTCTTGGCCGAGAAGGCCACGGATGTACGAGAGTCGAAACGGTTGTTAGCGGTACGGTCACGATGGCAAGTGAGAGACCCCCCGGGTCCCCAAGTGCCTCAAGCGTCTTCTCCAAGATATCCCGCGGGGGTGAACTAGGATAAAGTCGCGACCAAGACTCTCCGTGACGTAAACACGCGCCACGTTTGCAGCTTTATGCGAAAACCCTCCAGGGGTGTCGGCAACCACAGCTGCCAACTGGACTGTGAGCTTCACACAAACTGTGTGAGCGGATGGCCCTACACAGGCCGACCGCATGCACAGGAAGCGCACCCATCCGTGTGCGCTCCCCGCATCTTGTCGTCGTTGACGTCCTCCCCTCTCTCCTTTTGGGACGACGGAAGCTTCGCTTGGCGGGGAGCGCCTGCCCAACCTTTGTTCCTTTTCCCGACCGTGCGGCACCCCAGGTGCCGCTTTTCTTTTTGTGGAATAAGTCCCATGGGCACCATAAGACCTATCATCGAGCAAAATTTATCCACAACAAAATGTTTTTTTCCTTCAACACAAAAGAGTTTGGCACGCTTTTTGTGTGCAGTTTTATTTTTTTGTCCGAATCATGCAAACAAAGATTCCTTTCCATATTATTTGTTCGGCGAAAAAGGAGAATGCATTTTTGCAAAATATGTCAGCAGACGGGAAACACAATCACTTTTTTTCAAAAATAGAGAAACGATGAGAAAATTTTTTTCATTTTTGTTTTAGATACTGTTGATCGACCTCAACAAAATTCATAGCTCAACCAAGCTAAAAAAGTATTGACCCATGTTCAAATGTTTGATGATCTAAGGTTAGATCGTCTGCGCAAAAAATTATCTGCCTTACGCGAACGGAAAGATGCACATGTGAGGTATCGAACATCTTTCTATCGCAAACGCGGAACACTTGCGCACAAAGGAGGGGAGGGGCGATCCGACCAAAACGAAGAAAAGGGGATGAAAGAGCATGCGGGGGTTTGCTCCGTCATCCCCCTTCGCTTCCCTCATAAGCGGTGCGTCGAATATTTTCTGACAAGACAGGAGGCCTCGTGTGTTGTCAGAGATGGTCGATGTCCGGCCTCTCGCGTTCATTCACAAGCGAGGTTTCCCATGTCCGCGCAACTGTTCCGCATTTTTTTCTCCATGTGCCTGTGCGTTTTTTCTCTCATGGGTTGTCCGCCCGCATTTTTCATGGATGATGATACGGCAGAGGATGCCTATGGCGACGGCAATCGCGGCGGCGGTCTTGGCACCATTCATCTCCCGTTTGCCCAAGGTGGCACGTCGAAATGCGTGCAAGGAGCCTATGGTTCCTACAGTCATGATTTCGAGTCCACCATGTACGATCTTGATTTCGATACGTCAAACACCGGGGATGAAGAAGTCTATGCGCCTGTTTCCGGCACGGTTCATGTGCACATGGAAAGCGCGACCACGAATTTCGGTTATCACGTCAATATCGATCTGGGCGACGGCACCTATGTTGTCCTGGCTCACCTTGCCGACATCTTTGTCCTGGACGGGGATGAGGTGACGGCTGGTCAATTGTTGGGATACGAAGGGTGTACCGGAAACTGCACGGGTGATCATGTGCATATCGGTCTTCATGAAGGTGATGCCGATCACGAAGCGCAGTATGGCACCTCGATTCCGACCGAGTACTACTTTGCCGATGCCACTGCTGACGGATCGTATGAGACGATCTCAAGTGTGGATGTGATCTGCGGGATCCGCAGCGAAGGGGATCCAGAGGAAGGACACACCTATCGCTCTGCGCTTCCGGTTTCGCTCTGGCATCCAAACGGTTCCCTGGTTAAAACAGGGGATAATGCCAAGACCTATCTGATCGAAGACGGCAAAGCCCGATGGATCGAAACCCAGGATATTTTTTGGAGCTTTGGGTATGATTTTGACAATGTTTCCACGATTTCTGACGAAGAGCTTGCTTGCCTTGGTGAAGGCGAGACGCTCGAAGACACCGGAAGTGTGGAAGCGTTTTTGGACGATGACGATGATATCTGGCTCTTTGTGAATACCGGAAGCGAACGATTCCGTATTTGGGTGCGAGAGGAAGGATCTGACGCTGTGCTCGCTTCCTGGGGACTTCGCTACACACAAAGCGATCCGCCTGCGCATCTCCAAAACAGTGACAGTCAATGGACTTCCTATACACCAGCTAGCGGCTATGCCGAGTTGCGTGATGGTTCGCTTGTCAAAGAATCCGATGCCTCAGACGTGTACTTCGTGACTGATGGCATCGCGCTTCCCATCGTTGACTGGTCCACCTATTTGCTCATGGGCTTTTATGCCCACGAGATCATCACTCTGGAACCCGATGAACTTGCCGAAATTCAAGAAGATGTCGGTAGCTGTCGGGCCGGAGTGTGGTGTTTGGATGAGGAGGCTGTGACCACTTGCGGTGGAGGTTTGGATCTCGGCAGCGGTGGAGATTATGGTGGTGATGATGAGGGGGAGGAAGAAGAAGATGACGATGAAGATGACAGTGAAGATCCGCCTGAAGAAGAGGAAGATCTTCCCGAAGATGAGGATGAGGATGATCCGCCCGAGTATGACGATGAAGATACGGACGAAGAAGGAGATAGCGGGTTTGAGTACGATGACAGCAATCCCTGTGATGGTGAGGATGCTTGTGTGGAAGATATGGATGGCGATGGTCAAGATGAAACCTTGATGATGGCCGACCATATGTGGCTTACCTCATGGATTGATGGGGAGCCCACATACGTCTATGCCAATGCGTCCGGATGTTTTGATGGAGTGTTGAGCACTTCCGATCTTTTCGAAAGTGATCCCTCGACAGGCTATTACCTCATCGACTTCTCGTCTTTCGTGGCCGGGTGCACAAGCGAACTTTCGCTCATCAGTTCGGTTGGTACGGACGGACATGATCCGCAAAGTGATATGAGCAACTGGTATTGGTGGCAAAATGCAGATTTTTGCTCGCAAGGTCACGATTTGTGTGAGCTTGAAAACAATGGAACTTCTTGGGAAGAGTGGCTCATCCGCGTGTCATGGATTCCGTCCTATGGCCTTTTGGCAGATGGAAACGGATACACCTCAAACGACGAACTTTAACGCGCCCCGGGCACTCTCGCCCGGGGTTTTTCTTCTGCCATGGATCCTCACCTCCGTGGGGATGACGGAGGGGGTGGATTCAGAAGACGTTGGATCCCCGCCTCCGCGGGGATGGCAAATACTCACACCGCTCTCCACTACATCACCTTGCCACCCCTGCGGAGGCAGGGGTCTAGCGTATCTATCATTTACCTGTGCATTAGTATGAAATCAGGTTTTGTATATATCCTCGCCAGTTGTCCGTTTGGAACCCTTTATATAGGGGTTACCTCAAATCTTCCAAAAAGAATTTGGGAACATAAAGAAGGAGTTGTAAAAGGTTTTACAAAAAAGTATGGAATCCGACATCTTGTCTACTATGAGATACACAGTACCATCACGGGCGCTCTACAAAGAGAAAGACAGTTAAAAAGATGGAAACGAACTTGGAAAATAAATTTGATTATGAATATGAATCCACAATGGAAAGATTTATATGAAGAATTATAGAGGCGATGGATCCCCGCCTCCGCGGGGTGGTTGTGGGGTGGAAAAATCATCGCTCCCGGTGTGCTTTATGTGTTATACTAAAAGCAATTATGAGACGTCTGCCACAATGTTTGCAGGCAGGGTGGTTCCGTTTACAGGAGGCTTTGCATCCAAAAGATAAAAACACCTGGTGGAAGAGGGGAAGTGTTTTGGTTTTGATTCTCCTTGGAGTTTTTTTTGCGACAACACTTGTTTTTGCGCGAACACCGGTAACCACCGAACCGACTATATTGGACAGGCTCATGCTCGTCTTGGCCGGTTATGCCATGGGTGTGGCGGGCGCGCTCACTCAAGGGATTATCATCTGTGTTGATCTCGCCATTCGCCTCATGATGTATAACGGGTTTGTAACCTCACCTGTTGTGGGCGCTGGATGGGCGATTGTACGGGATGCCATGAACATGTTTTTCGTGATCATCCTCATCTACATTGCAGTGGTGACGATTTTTGGAAAGACAAAAGTCAATTGGATGCAGGCGGTTCCAAAGATGCTCATCTTTGCGATTCTCATCAATTTTAGTCGTACACTTTGCGGCATCATGATCGATATTTCCCAAGTGGTCATGATGATTTTTGCCAATGCGCTACGCAATGTCGCGGCTGGCAACTTCATCCAAATGCTTGGGCTCAATGAGATTTATCTTTTGAGTGAAAACTCAACCGTGATCCAAGATGTCGCTGAAGGAACAGGCGCTCCTGTTGCTTTTGATTGGTTTGCCGCCGGTCTTTTGTCCGTTTTTATGGTCGTGATGGTGCTTGCGGTCATTCTCGCTCTTGTCGCCATTTTAGCTTGGCGCATTGTAACCTTGTGGGTTTTGGTTGCCATAGCACCTCTGGCTTGGTTTATGGGAGGCATTGCTGGAGTATTTTCACAGGCATCAGGGTATGCCGAGTGGTGGAAGCGTTTTGTTTGCGCCACAGCCATTGGGCCGGTTTTAACATTTTTTCTTTGGCTCACCCTTGCCGTGGCCGGTGCGGGCAGTTTGGCTGCCCGCGGAGGATTTGTTTCCACAACCGAGCAGGGCAATCTCAATTTGTCTGGTAACATGAGTTCTATTTTTGAAGTGGAACATTTGATTAGTTTTGTTTTGGGTATGGGTATGCTTATGGCCGGGTTTGAAGCTGCCAATTCCGTTTGCCAAGGGTCTTCCCCTTTTGTTCAAAAAGCTTTGGGAAAAGCAAAAGGTATCCCAGCGCAACTGACTGCAGGTTTGCAAAAGTTTGCGACAAAACAAGCTAAGGCCGCCGGTGGCGCCGCAGCAGGACTTGGACTTAAAGGTGCTCGTAAACTTGGTGCCGGAGTCAAAGCAGCCGGGGGTCGTGTCGGTCGTGATGTGGGTGAGTGGGCCGGAGGGAAAGCGGGAATAAAATATTTTACAAAAAGAGGACGCGCAGGTTTATATCGAGACGTGGCCAGAAAGACTCGCGGAGGGGGTATTGTGAGTCGTGCGCTTTCCAAGCGCGCGGATGTTTGGGGCGAACAGTTGGAACGTGCGCGCATGGGAGAGGTGAAAGAAATGGGCAAAGGATTTGAGGGAATGTCCACACAATCCAAAGTCAACGAACTTTTGCGTCAAGCAAAAGGGAAAACCGGTACATCAAAATTGCGCGCCCAAAATTTGTTTATGGAATTGGCTGCCACCGAGGAGGGGCGCCGTCAATTAAGTTTGTCAGGAGTGACCGATGACTTCTGGAAGAAAAATGGAGCCGAAATGAACGAAACCTTTAAAAATGATCCTGACGCAAAAGGGAAGTTGGATGCATTTAAGAAAGCGCGTGTGGATTTGTCGGGAAAGAAATGGACTGACGCTGTTTCCACTTGGAGCGATGTGCAAGCCATGGATCCGGAGGCAATGGAAGCATTGGTAAAAAAGCACGGAATAGGGGATGTACAAAAACATTTGGAAAGCATTGGATCAGACAAAAAAGGAGTCAGTGCTTGGCAATCTTTGAAGGGGTATGAGAAGGATGGCAACATAGTGAAGAGTTCAAATCTTAATGCTCAAGCCATCTTAACAGGAACATCCACTGCACGTGGTATTCGTTTTGCTTCTGCTTCTGCTCAAGATTTGGCCAATGTGACCGATGAAGATTTGGTGGAAAATGTGACCGAGAAGGGGGTGGGAAACGAGCATATTCGCAACCGTTTATTACGCAGCCGTTCGGTTAGTCGTATTAAAAATGCAAAAGCCAGAGAGGCATTGGCAGAGAGCATGCTTACATCAGGAGCAGCAGAGGCGGGAACGGCTCTGCGAGCAAATCCGATTCTTTTGGGAGCTTTGGGAGATAAACAAATGGAAAAGTTTACAGAAGACAACGATCTGCTTGCCGCCGCTCATGCAGCCATGCAAGATAAAAAGACCCGCGCGCAAATGACTGCGGCCATTAAAGCGGATCCGAAGGGAAACGCTCAACTGCAACAAAATATTGCCCGTCTGTTGGCAATGCAAGTGCAAAATGCAGGTGATGATGCAACAAAACAATCTGCACAAAGTCACCTCAACGAGTTTATTGCACAATCACAAAGTACACATACAGCGGAAGCAACAACCTTGCGCGATGCAGGTTTGGCGCTTAGTCACGCAACAGGAGAAAAAGTTCAAGTGGAAGGAAATATCAAAAAACACGAACAAGAAAAAGAGACATTAACGCAACGCAAAGATTCTCCGAAAGAGGGTGATGAGGCTCGCTTAGCGCAATTGGAAGCTCTTTTAAAATCCGCAAACAAAGAACTTACTGATATTGAGAGCAAAATCCAAAGATTGAGTACTGCTCATATTGCGGCTCAAGCTAATCATGATAAGGCAAATGCTCCCGTTTTGATGGGAATGATGCAGGCGGAACGCAGCTCACTTGAAAAAGTAAAAACGAAGATAGAGTCAGATAAAACTGCGCCAACAAACATTACAGAACAAACAAGGTTAGAGGCTGAATTGCAAAAAGTTATAGGACAAATAGCAAGTTTGGACGAAAAAATGCAAGCCCTAACATCCCCCTAATGCCACAAGAGTGGGTATCGAGATATGGAGGACACTACACATAATCGAACATATGCCGATCTTCCCGAAGATGTGCTCTTGTTTTTGAGCGATGTGGATGCGGTAGATCAAGCGCAAGCATTTTTGAAAAAATACGGAGGCAAAGAGGAGGATGCCGCATTACTTTTAGGAACAGGAGAACAGATTGTACTTGGCGCAAAGGCTCTGGAGGATTTACCGAAAATTTTAACTGATCTTTTTGGGATCGAGGAAAGCAAGGTGGCGGTTGCAGCGGCGGAATATGCAACAGTGCGATTACTTCCGATTGCCGGAGCGATCGGGGATGTGTCCGGACAAATCGTAAAATGGGGAGGAAAACTTGGTGATCTTTCACAAAATCAAGGCGCGATTTTGCCGCAAGTGACAGCCGAACAATTTGTGGCACATGTGATAGAAGAGCTCAAAATCACCGAGGCCGAACCCGATCCCGCCGCGCAACATCGTCTCCTGCTTCTTTTATCTTCGTATGTGAAGGGTATTCGGGATTTGTCCGAGACAAAGGATGCGCTGATGCGTGGAGAAAAAATCGGTGGCATGGAATTACCCGAGGAAATTGCCGATGAACTCCTTTCTTACGTCAATGACAAGATGAAGTTCTTGCGCATTGCGGATGCAAAAAAAGAAGAGCCTTCTCACACATCAACAAAACCGGTTGTCCAAGCTTTGCCTCGTCCTCGTGTGCTGCGGGATATCAAACAGCCCACTCCTCCTTTGGCTCAAAAACCCGTGGAGCCAAAACCTGTTGTTCCACCTCCCGTTTCGCCCCCTGCCGTTTCTACAAAACCTCTTGCTCCCATCATCAAAAAACCAGAACCTGTGAAAGAGGAGGATTTTGGCAAAGCCGAAGAGCGTGAGGTAAAAGAAATCGCAAACAAGCGCGCAGTTGCCACGTCATTTTCAAAAGAGACTGTACAGACAGATCAAATCGCGCAAATGATTTTACAAAAAATCAATCTTCCACTTACAGATCAGTTGCAAAAACGTTTTGCCGCATTGGTGGATGCGCGGCTTTGTGGTGTACGAGACGCCGATCAAACGCGTCAGCATTTGGCAAAACCCATTTTGCAAGGAGGACTGGGAATGGCAGGAGAGATGCTCGTGAAGGTGAGCGATATTTTGGAGGAAGAAGTGGGGCGCGTTTTTAAACCTCATGGGGAAAAGATTGCACAAGAAAAACAGAAATCTTTTCAAGAACAGAGACAAAAGAGCGAGCAAAAAAAAGAGGTAGATACGCGCGAGTCGCAACTTCTTTCAAAACGGTACGCGTCGATTACAGGCAAAGCGCCCACAGAATCGGTTGAACCCATGCATGCAACGGGCGTGCGTGTGACCGCAAGCCAGTCCATTTCCGAACATTTAGATCGTCAAGAAGAAAAAATAGATAAAGCAAAAGTAAGACAAGTGATCGAAGCCGCAAAGCCTCCCGCTTTTGTCTCTACGGTTTCTCATTCCACACCAACCATTTTGCCTGCGGGCGATCGATCGAAAGTGCAGGATGTGCATTTCGCAAAACACTTGGAAGGATCGGTAGAGGAATTGAAACGTATGACGCTCGTGGATTTTCGCCGTCTTGCTTCGTCCGCAAGCGCGTCTGTTGATCGCGTCGTGGATAAAATCGAATTGTTGCGCGAGCAGGGGCCGGATCGAATGGTGGCGGGAGTGCAGGCATGGAAGCAGTCACCTTTATATCTTTCCTATGTGGCGCTTGCCAAAGAAGCGGTGTTGTCAGGACAGTCCATCAAAGCGTTACTTGCGGAGAAAAGAAAAATGGCGCCCGATGAACTTGGAAACGAAGAATTGGATGCGATCATGTCCATTAACGAACAGTTGAGATATTAGGGAAGAATTTCCGAAGTGAAGAATTGGAAATGAGAAATTTTTTACGCTATGCCCGATCAATTCGTGGTTCCACAATTTATTGACACGGAAGACAAGATCATCGGCCCCATAACCGGTCGGCAGTTTATTATTTTACTCGTGGTCGTGTTGCTCGATGCTACTCTCTATAAGTTGCTTTTGTTTAATTATTTTCTTTTGGTGGGGATCCCTCTTTTTATCATAGGTGTGGTCTTTGCGTTTGCAAAAGTGAATGGCGTGTCTTTTCATTATTTTGTGTTGAATTTATTGCAAACCTTTCGCCGTCCGCGTTTGCGTGTCTGGGATAAACAAAAAACCGACGATCAACTGCGGACATGGATGTTGCAAAAACCCGAGGAGGTTCCGTTGCCCGAAGTACGCAAGGCTCCTCCGCAAGGATCGCGTCTTCATGAAATCACTCTTGTCGTGGATACGGGGGGGACTTATAAACCTGAAGAATAAGTATGCTAAACAAAAAACCAACAAACGTCGCGCCTTCCACTCAGCAATACATTGATATTGCCGAGATTCGAGATGATCTCGTTGTGATGAAAGATGGAACGGTACGAGCGGTACTCATGGTGTCGAGCATTAACTTTGCGCTCAAATCTTCCGAGGAACAAGAAGCCATTGTGCAAGCCTATATTACTTTTTTGAACGGACTCGAGTACCCGCTTCAAATTGTGATTCAGTCGCGTCGCATGAACATTGACGAATATCTTCTGCGTTTGCGCGAGCAGGAACGCAAAACACAAAATGAACTTTTGAAAGCGCAAATCACGGACTATCGGGATTTCGTTTCCGAACTCGTAGAGATGGGGGACATTATGCAAAAACGTTTTTTCGTCGTAGTACCGTACGATCCGCTTTCCAATAAACGTCGTGGATTTTTCTCACGACTTTCCCAAGCCCTTTCTCCAATCGCCTCGGCGAAACTCAATAAAACTCAATGGGAAGATCGCAAAGTGGCCATGAGTCGTCGAGCTGAACTTTTGGGAGGACAATTGGAAAGCATGGGGCTGACGGTTGTGCGACTCGATACACAAGGTCTTATTGAAATGTATTACGATGTGTACAACCCGGATATTTTTGGTCGTCAACCGCTACAAGATCTCGAAAAGATTCATCACGAAGAGTAGATTTTATGCCTATCGAGTTTGGACAATTGAAACAGTTAAGGCCACAGGTGCCACAACATGCCACCCCTCCTTTGAAAAAATCCGCAGAAGCGGAGCGCACACAACAAGAGAGTACGCTTTTGGAAGAGGAACGGATTTATCGGCAGGGGGTGGTGACCGTGCGCGACATGATCGCCCCGGCGTCGTTTGAAATCAATCCGACTTTTTTGCGCATCTCCGGCGTATATGCGCGCACCCTGTTTGTCATCACCTATCCTCGACAAATCGGACTGGGATGGAGCTCACCGCTTATCAATCTCAATTACACATTTGATATCGCCATGTATTTTTATCCGGTAAAGTCATCCGTGATTTTGAAGCAATTGCAAAAGAAAGTGGGTATTTTGGAAGCGGGGATTGCAACCGAAGCAGAGAAAGGAGCAGCACGCGATCCCAAAAAAGAAACCGCTCTGCGTGATGCGGAATCACTGCGTGACGCGATCACCCAAGGGGTGGAACATTTTTTCCAATTCGGATTTTATTTTACGATCTACGGAAAAGATAAAGATGATTTGGAGCGCAAGACCGAGGAGATCGAATCGCTTTTGGGAAGCAAACTCATCTATACCAAGGCGGGATTTTATCAAACCGAGCAAGGATTCAATTCCACGATGCCGCTTGGAAACGACGAGCTTTTGGTGTCCTATAACATGAACACGTCGCCGATTGCCGCCTCATTTCCATTTATCAGCTCTGATCTCACATCAGATAACGGTATTTTGTACGGGGTGAATCGACACAATAATTCACTTATTTTATTTGATCGTTTCTCGCTGCAAAATGCAAACTGTGTCGTGTTTGCCACGGCGGGCGCGGGAAAGTCTTACGCGGTGAAGTTGGAAATTTTGCGATCGCTCATGATGGGACAAGATGTGATTGTGATTGATCCGGAAATGGAATACAAACATTTGTCCGATGCGGTGGGCGGCACTTACATCAATATTTCTTTGGCGTCTGATGCAAAGGCCAATCCGTTTGATCTCCCGCGCGCTAAGGGTGAGGAAACAAAAACCGAAGACATCATTCGTTCGGCCGTTATTACCGTGAAGGGGCTTTTGCGCATCATGATCGGCAAACCCTTGGGCCCGCAAGGACAAATCAGTTTTACGCCGGAAGAAGATTCGCTTCTTGATCGTGCGATTATCGAAGCGTATGCAAAAAAAGATATTACGTCTGATGTGCGCGATCTTTCACAAGTGGAACCGCCCATCTTGCAGGATCTTCAAGATATTTTGGAAGGCATGACCGGATCAAATGAACTTGTGGAGCGATTAAAAAAATATACTGAAGGCACGTTTGCGGGATTGCTGAATTCACCCACTACAGTGGAAATGAATAATCAGTTGGTGGTTTTTTCCGTGCGCGATCTTGAAGATGAACTGCGACCCGTCGCCATTTACAATATTGTGACCTATATTTGGAACGTGGTTCGGTCGTCGCGCAAAAAACGCATTTTGGTGATTGATGAGGCCTGGTGGCTCATGCAATATGAGGATTCGGCAAAATTTATTTTCGCGCTTGTAAAACGTTGTCGAAAATATTGGATGGGCGTGACCACAATCACTCAAGACGTGAATGACTTTTTGCGTTCACCCTATGGACAGGCGATCGTTACGAACTCCGCATTGCAACTTTTGATGAAGCAAGCGCCTTCGGCCGCCGAGGTGGTGCAAAAAACATTCAATCTTACGGATGGAGAAAAATATTTGTTGATCGAGTCCGGAATCGGAGAGGGAATTTTCTTTGCCGGGCAAAAGCATGCGGCGATTCGCGTGGTTGCGTCCTATACGGAAGATCAAATCGTGACGACCAATCCGCAACAATTATTGGATATTGAACGAGCCAAGAAAGAATTTGAAGAACAGATGGAAGCGCAAGATGTGGGGGAAAGAGGGGAGCCTCTGGTGGAAACAAAAGAGGGAGCGTCCGAGACGCAAACGCAAGCGTATCAACAAAAAGCGCAAGAGGCGGCTTCGGCTTTACTTTCCTCGGAGGAAAATGCAAAACAAGAAGCGGATCGCATTCGTCAATCTCTATCAAATTAATGTATGGAACTTTCCAAACGCGTGAAAAAAATTTTGGTTTTTATCTTGATGCTTTTGATCGTGCTTTTGTTGATTTTGTATCTGGTGAGAATTTGGTCATCGGTTCCTTCTCCTTTGGGATCACCTGTTGTGGAACAGCAAGAAGATCAAGTGGAAGAATCAGTGATAGATAAGGAGGCGGTGTCAGAACAACAAGAAGCGGCAAAGGAGGTCAATGTCCGCACAGTGGTAAAAACATTTGCCGAGCGTTTTGGAAGTTATTCCAATGAGGCGAACTTTGCCAATATCACTGATGTCTTGCCCATGATGACCGAGGCATATGCAACACAGACGCAAAGCGCGATAGACTCCTGGACGGCCTCGGATGTGTATTATGCGGTGACCACGCGCGTATTGACGATGGAGATCACGATCGATGAAGAAGCGGGAACAGCGCAGGCCATTGTGAGCACACAACGTGAAGAAGCGCGTGGGGATGTACAAAATATTTCCGTGAGTTATCAAGAGCTTGTATTGGATCTTACACGTGTGAGCGGAAGTTGGTTTGTGGACAATGCCACGTGGCGATAGGTATGGGATGCTTGGACGTGTTTTTTCCGAGGTTTTGCGCGGGATGCAAAAAGGAAGGAACGCTGTGGTGTACAACCTGTCGGGAAACCCATCCACTCCAAATGGTTGGCGGTTTATGCCCGTTTTGTGAGAGTAAAGGCTCCTGGAGGACATGTCAGTCATGTCACCGGGAGACTTTTTTAGATGGGCTTATGGCGCTTACCTGGTATGCGGATCCTGCGGTGCGTCGAGTACTTACAACATGGAAGTATGTGGGAGATCAGGCGGCAGAAGAAGTCGTGCGCTGTTGGATACGACAAAAGGCGGATCATTTGGACAGATGGTGTCGGGATGTTGTGATCGTTCCCGTACCTTTACATAAGAGGAAATGTCGAGCACGAGGATTTGATCAAGCGCAAGTGATGGCACAGATGGTGGCACAAGAGATGGGGGGAGAATGGGCGAATATTTTAAGTCGTGTACGATTTACCTTACCGCAAGCGCAGCGTGGGGGAGGAGAAAGGATGGTGGGAGATTTGGATGATATTTTTGAGGTGGTGGGAGAGGTCCCTGATCACATAGTGTTGTGTGACGACGTGTTTACAAGCGGTGCCACCATGGATGCGGCGGCGAAATGTCTGAAGGATCATGGAGCGAAAGAGGTGAGAGGACTGGTGATTGCCAAGGGTTCGGTTGATCATGGTACGGGAAGTCATGTGGGTAGTCCTGCTTGATTTTTTTCTAAAAATTTCGTATCTTTCACGCACCTGCTATCCCTGCAGAGGCATGGATCTTGTGTAGTTGATGGGCGGTCGCACGCAAAACAGAATGTTTTTTGCAAAGGCAATCATGGAGAGGTACCCAAGTGGTTCAAGGGGACGGTTTGCTAAACCGTTAGGTCGGTTTTTAGCCGGCGCGAGGGTTCGAATCCCTCTCTCTCCGCCATCCCATAGAGATCCAACTTCGTTGGAGTCATGTGGGATGTCCCTCCGAAATCCTGCCCCATTGGCGGGACGAAGGGGAACTCTGTTTTGGAACATGTATTTTCGTATGAGGTGAGGTGGCCGAGTGGTTGAAGGCAGCAGTCTTGAAAACTGCCAGAGTGAATAGCTCTCGTGGGTTCGAATCCCACCCTCACCGCCAGATTACCAAGTTCGAACCGAGGTAAAATAAGGGTTATCTTGGAATAAATAAAGAAGTATGAAAATTATTAACACATATTCATTTAAAGGTGGAGAGAAGTTTCTCAAGACTAAACATCCGAAAGAACTCAAAGAAGTTCAAGATGCTATCAAAGCATTGGATGCCACCCTTTGCTTAACTAAAGAGAGTAAAGAGAAAACTAAAAAAGGTCAGGTTTTGTTTTCTCCTGTCGATATGAATAATTACCTGAAACTCGTTTGTCACCAAAAAGGATGGACAACAAAAGCCGAGGAAGGTAAAAAGAGAAAGTTTGTAGAACCACGCCACGCTTTTGGCAAAGGACGATTTCGTGAGATGGACGGCATCAAGAATAAAGTTGGTCTTGAAATTCAATTTGGAAAATACGCCTTCATGGGTTATGACATTTTCTCAAAAATGATTATTTTCAAAAACTTAAAATATATTGAGTGTGGTATAGAGATTGTTCCAAGTAATGAGTTGGTAAAATTCATGTCCACAGGAGTCTCATCTTTCGAGCAACTTCTCGTTGATTTTGAACACAGAGGGGAAAGTAATATTGATATCCCGGTCTTTGTAATGAGTATTGGGCTTACAGATGAGGAAAAGACAAAATCTCAAACTCTTAGAGAACTTTTTCGTACTAACAAAAAGGAGGCCCTCTTAAAGATTAAATTGCGTAAATATAACGGATCAGCTCCCGGTCCCAAATAAACTCTCGCGAGCTTTTCTAAATTCATCTGGCAACTCAGCAAGTTTTACACTACTGGTTGGTTGATATACCGGAGTCCCCATCATTCGGCGATTCAATGTTCCATCAGCGGCCGCTTTTACTCTTTCTTCAGCGATATCCAAATACTCTTTCATAATGTCTGATCCATATCCTTTGCGATCATGAATGACTGCCGCACAAACTGAGCTTCCTACGCCAAGATAGGGATCAAGTACTGCGTCACCTGGGTTGGTCATGGATAATACTAATCGTTCAATAAGCTCTATCGGGAATTGGCACGGGTGATCTGTCTTTTCTGGGTGATTATTTTTTACATTCGGAATATCCCAAACATCTTCGGGATTTTTACCTAAAGGGTTACCCGACAAAGTTCCGTATTTTTCGTTTTTCTTAAAATTCTTTTTACCCGGATACTTTTGAGGTACACGTACTGGATCAAGATTAAATGTGTAGCTATCGCCTTTAGTAAACCAAACGATTGTTTCGTGGCGTCCTGAAAATCGTTTGGTGCAATGTAAGCCATGTCCGAATCGCCAAATAATACGGTTGCGAAGCTTAAGCCCATACTTTTTGCCGATCTGGTAAATCAACGCATCCAGCGGAAAGACTTCGCCATCTTTAGCAATATGATTCCCAACCTGCCAGCAGATGCTTCCATCATCAGACAATATTCGAACGGCTTCTTCAAAGGTTTTTTCTTGCGCGGCGAGATATACATCCAAACTCGTTCGCTTTTCGTATTCTTTTCCAATGTTGTAAGGTGGCGATGTCACGATAAGTTTTACTGATTTATCTGGAATTGATTTCATCAAATCAAGCCGATCTCCTTGGAATAGGACAACATCTGCTTCTTTGCTGTATTTATTTGCAATTTTGATTTTTTTGTTTGAGGTAAACAATACACGCTGATCTGTAGTAATTGAAGGCTTTTGTTTCTTTGTATCTTTTTGTTCGATTTCTTCGCTAGTTTTTACAACATCTAAAACAATCCCCTGAATTGTTAAACGAGAAGGATGAATAAACTTTGGCTGTAAATCGGGATTAGCTGGCTGTAATCTTATTTGTCCTCTTTCTTTATAATACTTTTTGAGAGTAGCCTCGTTCTCGTCTATCAGAGCAACAATTTTTTGTCCATTTTCAGCAGTCGGTTGATTTCGCACAATCACCAAGTCTCCGTCATTAATATTTTCGTCAATCATGCTATTACCGGATACACGCAGAGCATAAACTTCCCCCTTGGGAACTTTAAATTTAGGAATGGCTATAGTCTCTTTTTCCTGGATTGCCTCGATTGGTTCTCCGGCCGCGATAGTACCCAAAAGGGGAATTTTGACCATTGGATACTTAGATGCAACACTGATCGCACGAGCCTTATTTTCTGTTTTTCCTAAATAACCACCTTCTTTGAGTTTTGAGATATGAAAATGAATAGTTGAAACAGAAGCAAGTTTAAGTCGCTTTCTAATTTCCTCAAAAGAGGGAGAGTATCCTTTCTTTATCGTATAACTTTCTATGAAGTCCAGGACTTCTTTTTGGCGTTTTGTGAGCATATAGATTGACTTGTTTACTATACGTCTATTATAATAGAACAAAAGTAGAAAATCAAATTTACTTATCCCCACCAATATGGATAAACAACAATCGAACTCAGCCGAATTCAAGACACTTATGGAATATGCCAAGGAAATGCACCATAGGTACTTCCGAGCAATTTCAGCTTTCTATGCCTTTGAGGCTCTAAAAGAGGTCAGAGCACCAAATATCGTTGGTCAGTCAGATGCAGAAGAAAACGCAAAAACAATGGCTAGATACAATGGGCTTTTCACTCCGGCGGAAGAGGCTTTGAGAGTATATTTTTTCTTAGAACTTGCAAAAATGTTTGATTCGTCAAAACAGGCCTTGCATATCAACAAGATTTTGAATTTTACCGCGAGCAATCTCAAGAAATTAACAGTTGATGCTTTTAAGGAATACAATCAGAGTCAGCCCCGTGCTTTTCTTGAGACATTGGTTAATGAATATAAAGGGATGGATCACGAGGAGTTGGTTGTGATAAAAGAAATGCTTAATAAACACGAAACCGTTCTCGAAAAATTGGAAACATATCGAGATAAATGGTTGGCACATGATGATAAAAAGAAGCCGAAGTTGCCATCCATTACAGGTGAAGAAATAAAAGCCTTATTTGAAGTATTGGCAAAAATGCTAAATACCATAACGGGGCGGCTGAACAGTGAATCATGGACTTACTCGCATGTTGAAGGCGATGTAAAACACCACATCCGACTTGTTGTGGATCATCTGCGAAGATTCGAGCCTTACCGCCTAAAGGAGATTGAAGAAAAATATCAAATTAAGTCAAAAGAAAGTTAATCATGCAATTATCTAAAGAACAACTAGAAAAACTCAAACTTATTAAGGATTTTAAGATTGCTCTAAAAGACCTTGAGTTAGTGGTGAAAAATCCTGCACATTTATGGAACGGTCGGGATATGCAAAATTTTAGTCTACGACCTAGAGAAGCATGGGCAAATTGGTTAATCTGCGTTGTGCTCAGGTACATGCATAAAAGAGATATTACTTTTATGGAGGATGATAAAGGAGATGGATTTATTGTTGATAAGGAAAGAATAGTGATTGTTCCAACTGAGCATGTTTCTGCCCTAAACATTCCAAAGGGTAAAAAACTTCCATCCGGAGAACAGCGGGTCATTGATGCGATAGATTTAAAGATTGCAAAGGGCATTGAATATGCAAAAGATAAACTTCTCGTTGTGTTTTTTGATGGTGCCGGAGAGTTTTACAGAAATAAAATCAGAGAAAACATATTCGGGAGACATGGTTTTGAAGCAGTGTTTTGTGTTGGTCTTTTAGATTCTAATGAAAGTGGATATTCTTACTCTGTAACAGAGTTTAGAGATTCTTTTGGAGTTCAATCGGTAACTCATAAAGTCGAAATAAATGGAGATTTTACCGACTGGAAAATTTCTCAAGTGATACGGTAGTGTAAACAATGACATCTATGGTTGATGTCTAAATGGAATAATCCACTACATTTCGCCCCTTATCAGATTTCGGTTTCGGAACCTCAAACCATTCGGGGTGAATTTTGAAGATAGCTCGTAATTCCTGTATAATTGGATCAAGAGTCCAAATAGTTAGCCGTTTTACTTGATACTTTGGTTCTAACTTGCGGACATCGTGCCCGCCAATTTTCACTTTTTGTAAAATCGTAAGAAACAGCCTCGGCGCAAAGCGTGGAAGCCTGAAAAGAGAAAGACGGTTTTCCATAACGAATAGAATTCAAATGAGAAGAGTTTTGGGACCGAAAGGTTCCTACTTTTTTAAGGAAGACATGTGGCAAAGAAAATTTAACACGAGAGCGATTCGATTGACTCAGACAAAAATATGGCAAAAAAATTTGATTGGGATCGTGTTGGTTTGGATTTTGGAAATTGGGAAGAAGAAAAGATATGGGCTTTAGATCTCCCTGTTGTTGAGATGGATATCGCGGATTTGATTTGGCATTTTGATGCACCATTTTGGCCGAGCGATCATGGTGAGCGATGGGCCATAACTCCTTGGGATGTTATTCATGAGAAAGAAGGTACTTTGAATGAACAGAAAAATATGGAACATGCTGATCTAAAATATCCCATTGATATTTTACAAAATAAAGACAGGTGGCTCATCTTGGATGGAATTCACCGTCTCGCAAAATCATACAAGTTGGGATATTCCAAAGTGAATGTCAGAATGATACCTCGAGAGAAACTTTCAGAAATTATTGTAAGCGATTCTATAGAATTGCCTTAGGAACACTTCTCATTTCATTGAGTGATAACAAAACAAGACATTTTTATTTTCTACTGACATCTAAAATCGTTGACGCACAAAAAAGTTTCCTGTATAACAGAGACACCTTAGCGGGGTAGAGCAGCCAGGCAGCTCGCCGGGCTCATAACCCGGAGGTCGTGGGTTCAAATCCCACCCCCGCAACCACGTAAAGACACCAGCTCGTCTGGTGTTTTTACGTTTTTCCTCTTCTGCTTCACAACGACATCGGGTATAATAATCGCGTTATCTATGGCGCACATTGTTTCGGTCGTGAATCAAAAAGGAGGTGTGGGGAAAACGACAACGGCTTTAAATTTGGCCGCTTTTTTAGCAGAAGCCGGAAAGTTTGTGCTAGTGGTGGATTTAGATCCGCAAGCCAATGCCACCTCGGGTCTTGGTATTAATCATCAAGAACTTTCAGCCGGGACTTACGAGGCGCTTATCGGGAAACATCGCATTCGTGATTTGATTCACAAAACATCTCATGAGGGATTGAAAATTCTTCCGGCAACACAAGCCTTGGCGGGAGCCGCGGTGGAACTGGTTACCGTAGAAGATCGTGAACATTTTTTACGAAAAGCTCTTTTGGAAGTAAAAGGAGATTTTGATTACATTTTTATTGATAACCCACCATCTCTTGGTATCATCACGGTCAACGGATTGGTGGCATCCGATTCAGTTCTTATCCCTGTTCAAGCGGAATATTTTGCACTCGAAGGGTTGGGACAGCTCATGGGGACAGTGCAACTTATTCGTGAAAATATTAAACCGGAACTCAATGTGATGGGAGCCGTCATCACTATGTACGACAGTCGCACGCGTCTCTCTAAGGAAGTATTGGAAGAGTTGTATCGTTATTTTCCAGATAAAATTTTCCGATCTGTGATTCCTCGCAGTGTTCGATTGGCCGAGGCTCCTTCTTTTGGTAAAACAATTTTAGGATATGATCCCGCATCCAAAGCGGCCAAGGCATATCAACGACTGGCGCGCGAATTTTTATTACGGGAAAATGAGTGGCTTTAATTGAAGGAGGATATGCATGTCAAACCCGCATTGGGACGAGGACTTGGATCCTTGATCCCCGGTGTTAAATCAAGCTATATCGAACGTGCGCTTCCGGATATCCGGCAAGAAGTTTTGCAAGTGGAAGTCGCAAAAATTCATCCCAATCCTCGCCAGCCGCGTCAGCGCTTTTCTCCGGGGGAATTGGAAGATTTGATCGCCTCCATCAAAGAGCATGGTATTTTACAGCCGCTTATTGTTACGAGAGATGGAGAAGGATATGAGCTCGTTGCCGGAGAACGTCGTTTGCGCGCATCGCGGACCTTGGGGCTCACTCATGTGCCGGCGATTGTGCGCGAGGCAACCGAACAACAAAAATTGGAATTGGCGCTCATTGAAAATATTCAACGACAAGATTTGAATGCTGTGGAAGAAGCCTACGCATACAAGGCGCTTATTGATGAGTTTCAGCTCACCCAAGAAGATGTGGCGCGTCGGGTGGGGAAAAATCGTTCGACCGTGGCAAATATTTTGCGCCTTCTTGATCTACCCGAAGAAATTTTACAAGCCGTACAAGAGGGGAGAATAATGAAAAGTCATGCACGGACATTGTTGGCTGAAGAAGATCCAAAAAAACAAGATCACTTGTTTCGTCTCATGTTGTCCGGCCACATGACTGTGCGTGAAGTGGAGGAGCGTACAAAGCCACAAGGAAAAGGGACACCGGCAAAAAAAGTGAAGGACCCCAACATCTTGGCTCATGAGGAACGGTTGCGTGAGATTTTAGGAACCAAGGTGGAAATTTTTGAAAAGCGCGGGCATGGGAAAGTTTCCGTTCATTTTTATTCGCGCGAGGAATTATTTGAACTTTTGGACAAGCTGAGCGATTTATAAAAGAAGGCCGCCTTTCATCGGGCGGCTTTTAAGTTGAGCGATGTTTGACGGATTTTTTTGCTTTCTCACGTCCTTGCATCACATGGGTAATCCATCCTTTGACCGTATGGCGGGTGGCATCACGAATTTTTTGGCGTGCATGACGCGTTTTGCAAAATTTTATCCAATCCGCATTTGGGGCTTTACGATTTTTGTCAGTAAGAATATCGACAATATCTCCGGATTTTAACGATGTATCCAAATTGGCCACTGATCCGTTGATTTTGACTGATGCGCATTTGTTTCCGATATCCGTATGAATCGCATAGGCGAAATCCACAGGCGTGCCGCCTTCCGGAAGCTCGATCACATCTCCCTTGGGAGTAAAAACAAAGATGCGATCTTTGAACACGTCAATCTTCAAGATTTCCAATTGATCCAAAAAATCTTTTTTGGTTTCAATTTCTTTTTGAATACCCACAAGTTCCTCGATCCATCGTAATTGTTTACTTGGTTTATTTCCCCCTTCTTTATAGCGCCAATGGGCGGCAATACCGTATTCGGCGATTTCGTGCATTTCCCGTGTGCGAATTTGGAACTCCACCACCTCTCCGTTTTCGGTAAAAACCGTTGTGTGCAATGACTGATAACCATTGGGTTTTGGTTGGGCAATATAATCTTTGATGCGACCGGGAACCGGACGCCACTTTTGATGCAATAGGCCAAGTACGGTATAGCACTCTTCCACATCTTGGAGAACAATGCGCACAGCCAAAAGGTCGTAGATTTTGCTTAAATCTCCTTCATAACGTACGAGCTTTGTGTGAAGACTGTAAAGACGTTTCACACGACCATAGACCGAGGCACTGGCAATGGCATTTTGCGAAAGGATATCTTCGGTTTGATGAATGATATGACTCACAAAGACCCCCTTTTCACGCACCTTCATTTCCACAATGCTGCGCATGTGTTCGTATTCTTTTGGATCCAAATAGGCAAAAGAGGCATCTTCCAATTCTCCTTTGATCTCGTTCATGCCCAGTCGTCCGGCAATAGGGGCGTAGATTTCGAGTGATTCCTCAGCAATGCGTTTTTGTTTTTTCTTAGGCATGGCATAGAGGGTCTGAAGATTGTGAAGACGATCGGCGAATTTCATGAAAATGACACGCACATCAGAGGCCACAGCCAAAAACATTTTGCGCATGTTTTCCACATAGCGCTCCACACCTTGGTATTTCATTTTTTTAAGTTTGGTCACACTATCGACCAAGGTGGCAATGTCATCTCCGAATTGTTGACGAAGGTCATCAAGCGTAATGTCCGTATCTTCTACGACATCATGGAGCAGACCCGCAGCAATCACATGAAGGTGCAGTTTCATTTGCGCAAGACGATACGCAACAGCCAGAGGATGGGTAATGACCGGATGACCGGTGAGACGATATTCATCACGATGCGCGCGTTTTGCCAGTTCAAAAGCGCGTTGGAGTAATTCCAAATCCGGTTGTTTATAATTTTGTTTGACGAGTGTTTCCAAGTCTTGGTAGGAGTAAACAATCTCGGGCATAATAAAATCAGCGTAATATAGGAACGGCGCTCTGTAAAGGAATTTTTCGTTTTAGAAATTGCGATTCCTTCTTAAACACGGTACCTTATAGTCATCAGATCATAATTTTTTATGTATGCCTGAGAGCAGAGAAGGGTTTTCCCCACCAGAGAGGACAGATTCATCCACAACCGAAAAAAGAAAAGGGCGAGGACGTCGGGATCGCCGAAGAAAAGATCGGGAAAGAAAAGGATCAGCAGGAGGATCGGATACGGAAAAAGTCACCGTGGTTCCTCGGCCGGGATCAGAAAAACATCCTGGTTCAACCCCGGATGTTTCCTCCACACCACCGGTCACCTCAGGAACAACTTCTTCTCCCGACAGATCTCGATCTTCTGGTACGGCAAAACCACCTGACGCAACTAAGACGGACACACGTGCCCCATCGGTTGATACGTCAGACGATGACGATGATGATGGAGACGCTGCGGTGTCCACACCTTTAGATTCTCCCGCATCACCCACGTCTTCTCTTGATTCGGCCATTCCCGTCAGTGACAAAGATACCCGTGACATTTTTATTCCAGACGGAGAGGGGGTAGGCGACAAAGCAAAAAAATGGTTTCAAAAAGGTGGAAGAGGATTGGGATTTTTGGGGCTGGGGAGTTTGGGGGTGTTTGCTCATTTGTTCCGCATCACAGCAAGGACAGCACATCAAGCCTATGACAGCATCCTCTATTTTGCGGAAAAAGCTTTGTATGAGAACAGCGGCGTCAACAAAACGATTCCTTGGAAATGGTTTGTGAAACCACCGGAGGAACCGGAATATCTCAAAGCAAAAAAACGTTTGGAAGAAATGCAAAAACGCAGTGGAGGTGGGGGAGGAGATAAAAGAAGATAAAAAATCAGGGGCAAGCCCCTGATTTTATTTTGACCGTTGTTTGAATCGTGACGGTGGTCTCAAACGTTTTTTTACCAAAAGTTCCATGGCTATCTCCTTGGTTACCTGTGAGGGTTCGAGTTTTTTTCCAAGCGAGGCATTGGTAATGCCGTCAGTGACATACGGACCGAAGCGACCGGATTTGAGCAAAATAGGTTTATGGGAAACAGGATCTTCCCCGAACTCTGCCAGTGGAGTGAGTGCGGCTTGTTTTTGTGCAATCGCCTCTGTCACCAAGGTTTGTGCCTGTACTTCCGTGATGGTCAAAAGATCAAATGGAGGTTTGAGTGAAGTGGAAAGTAATCCCGTTTTAAGATAAGGGCCAAAGCGGCCGATGGTGGCATAGATAGGCTCGCCCTCCTTGGTATGCCCAACAAGTCGCGGAAGAGCCAACAATCCTTGCGCCTGATCGACGGTAATCGTATCAAAGAAAAGATCTCGGGGAAGCGGAACACGTTTGGGTTTAGGCACTCCTTTTTCTTTTTCTTCTTCTCCCAGTTGCACATACGATCCATAGCGCCCCGAGCGGACACGAATATTTTTTCCTGTGGCAGGATCGGTTCCCAAAATGCGATCGGGCAAAATATCTTCTCGTTTTAGATCTTCCATTTTTTCGGTGATGTTTTGATGGAAGGGGGTATAAAATTGTTTGAGCATGGGGATCCATTCCATTTCTCCTTCCGCGACTTCATCCAAATTTTTTTCCATCTTTGCCGTGAATTGATAATCCACAATATTGGGAAAATGTTGGACAAGCAAGTCATTTACAATACAACCGATATCGGTGGGCTTGAGCTTTTTTTGATCATCACGCTCCACATATCCACGATCCAGAATCGTACTAATGGTCGGCGCATACGTGGATGGTCGGCCGATCTCATATTCTTCCAAGACTTTTACCAAGGTCGCGTCCGAATAGCGCGCAGGTGGTTCGGTAAAATGTTGGGTGGGCGTGAGGGAAGAAAGGGCAACAGGATCACCCACGACAAGCACGGGCAACCATTTTTCTTTGGCTCCTTGATAGATTTTCATAAATCCATCAAAGAGAACGCTGTGACCGGTTGAACGAAAGACAAAATCTTTTGCCATGATATCAACACTGGTACGCTCCACGCGCGCCGGAGGAAGTTGAGAAGCCAAGGTACGACGCCAGATCAAATCATAGAGTTTGACATGTTGCGCTTGAAGAGGAGATTTGATTTCTTGTGACGTCACACGAATATCCGTAGGACGAATGGCTTCGTGCGCTTCTTGAGCACCTTTCTTTTTTGTTTTGTATTGCTTGGGTCCCGTGGCATAGGCAGCACCAAGAGTTTGCACAATATACTGCTGGGTTTCTCCTAAAAATTTGTCCGCAAGTGTCAAAGAATCCGTACGCATATAGGAGATGCGACCGGTTTCATACAAGTCTTGCGCCAACTTCATGGTTTGCTTGGCAGAGAATCCCAATTTTTTGTTTGCTTCCATTTGGAGTGAAGCCGTTGTGAATGGAACCGGAGGTGCTTTGGAGACTTCCTGTTTTTCCACCTGAGTTACTTGATACGATGCGCTTGCAAGATCTTGCAGAACAACTTGGGCCTCGGCTTCATTTTTGATGGATAACTTCTCGAGTTTTTGTCCATGGGCATGAGTAAGTTTTCCTTCAAATGTTTGCCCTTCTTTTTCAAATAGCGCATCCAAACTCCAATACTCTTCTATTTTGAATGCATCGCGTTCACGTTCACGATCCACTACCAGCCGTACCGCGACCGATTGCACGCGACCGGCCGAAAGACCGGATCGCACTTTGCGCCACAAAAGTGGGGAAAGCTCATATCCCACAAGGCGATCGAGAATACGTCGCGTTTGTTGTGCATTGACAAGGTGCATATCAAGCCAACGCGGATGAGCGATCGCTTCTTCAATCGCAGTTTTGGTGATCTCATGAAACGTGATGCGTTTTGCTTTTTTTGAATCAAGCTCAAGGGCTTGGGCAATATGCCAAGCGATCGCTTCTCCTTCGCGGTCGCTATCGGTCGCCAGATAGACCGTATCCGATTCTTCGGCGGCTTTTTTGAGCGCACTCACCACTTTTTTACTGTCATTTGGGACAAGATATGTTGGTGCAAAGTCATGTTCGACATCTACACCGGTTTTACTTTTGGGAAGATCACGAATGTGTCCGTAGGAAGAAAGCACTTGAAAATCTTTTCCCAAAAAAGCGGAAATCGTTTTTGTTTTCGTCGGAGACTCGACAATGAGAAGTTGCATAGAGATGTCAGTGATAATGCGGGATCGCATTTTTTTCGTCAAGCAAGAGAGGAGACGCGAATATAATATTGGCTCCCCACATGTTTAATGATTCCTTTCATTTCAAGCAAGGTGAGAGTGCTCGAAACGGCGGAAGAAGAAAGATGAGTTTCTTCGATGAGCACATCAATGTGTTTGGGGTCAAGCGAGAGAGTGGTAAGCAGTTGTGATTCTTCCTGTGTGGAAGGAGTGTAGGCGACAGATGATATGGCGGGCGTTTGCAGGGAAGGCAAAATATCCGTGGGTTCGGTGACGGGGATGGCCCCCATTTTGAGAAGATTGTTGGGCCCTTCACTTAAGGGAGAAGTGATGGGACCCGGCACGGCGTAGACATCACGTCCGGCATCCAAGGCCGCTCGTGCGGTAATCAAGGATCCGGATTTTTTATTGGCTTCAATAATCAAGGTTCCCTGACACCATCCGGCAATTAAACGATTGCGAAAGGGGAAGTGTTGTTTAAGTGGAGGAGTTCCCATGGGAAATTCACTCACAACCGCTCCTCCTTGATCCACAATACGTTTTGCCAAGGAGAGATGCTCTTGCGGATACAGCGTTTCCTCATCAAGTCCGGAACCGAGAATGGCCACAGTTGTCCCTTTTTCTTCAAGAGTGATGGTGTGAGCCAGGGCATCAATGCCATAGGCAAGACCACTGACGATGATAAGAGGGGATTGTGCAAGAGGCGTGATGAGTTGTCTGGTGACAAGTTTTCCGTACAAGGAAGGATGTCGAGATCCTACGACCGCCAAGGTGTGTCGCGAAGGATCGGGGAGGGAGCCGCGCACAAAGAGCAAAGGAGGCGGATCGTAAATGGTGCGTAACAGAGTTGGATAGAGGGGATCTTTATAATGAACAACGTGGATATTTCGCGTTTGGAGATCCACCCATTCTTTTTGCGGATCAATGTTTTTTCTTTCCTCACAAAACGTTTTTGCTATGGGTGGTTCTATGCCACAAAGGATCAATTCTTCCAAAGGAGCTTCAAACGCTTTTTGCATGGACGGAAATCCTTTTTCCAGTCGTGTAAGACGAATCGCACCAAACGGGCGAAATCGGACAAGTCCGAGCCAAAAGGGAATATCGTTTGGAGAGATAGGCATACCAAGAAACCGCTTTAGGCGGTTTTTGGAGAAAGATGATTCAAGAGAACTTGAATCGCTTGATCAAGAATAGCGGGCAGTTGTGTTTCCTCCTCCGGTGTCCAACGCTTTAGCACCCATTCATCAAGAGGGATATCGGGAAACGTTGGGCGACCAATTCCTACACGCAAGCGAGCAAGCGATGTTCCGCTTGGGAATAGATCTAAAATGGATTGCATCCCATTGTGTCCTGCCGAGGATCCGCTGTCTTTAAAACGCAATGTGCCAAAAGGGAGGTCGGCATCATCATATCCACTGACATTCATGAAAGTTTGCGGTTTACACAAAATGATTTTTTCATGATCAATCACATGCTCGGCAATTTCGGCTTGAAGGGAAGATTTTTTACGAAAAGAAATATTCCAGTGTTTGGCGAGCGCATCCAAAACCACAAACCCCATATTGTGGCGTGTGTGTGCATAGGTGGTTCCGGGATTTCCCAGGCCGATCACTGCTTTCATAAAGTTAAGAAGAGACAGCTCCTGCGGCGCGCGCATGGAGGCGTATGGGAGTTCCTTCCAAAGGAAAACGAACACGCAATTGATTTTCGAGATAATTCAAATACATCTTGTGCAAAGAATCTGCGCGTCGGGCTTTTACAGTAAGCATAAAACGTGGAGGCGCGCCTTCCATTTGTTGCAGATCGATCAGTTTGGGAGGTTTCACATCACGGTTTGCAGGAATCGGTCGACGATGCTCAATAGCTTTTTGTAAAAAAGCGACCAAGGTTTCGTGAGGAATTTGTTGCAAACGATGGTGCTGTTTTTGGCAGAGATAAAAAGTTGAGGCGCCCATGTCAAAAAAGGGATGGAGCGTTCGATGTAATCTTGATATTCATTGATCGTTGAGGTTGTTTTGCCTTCCACCAAATCCCATTTATTCACCACAAAAACAAGACCCGCGTTTGTATCTTTGAGAAGTCCGGCCAAAGTGCGCTCCTGATTTCCAAACGGTTCGGAAGCATCCAAAATAAATAATACGACATCGGCTTTTTGAATGGCGCGGATCGTGCGTTCTACACCTGCTTCTTCCAACCCTCCTGTTTTTCTGATTTTTTCTTTTTTGCGAATGCCGGCCGTGTCAATAAACAAATACGGCTTTCCATCATGTTCAATAAGGACGTCGTTGGGCTCGCGTGTAGTATGAGAGATAGTGCTTGTAATAAAACGTTCTTCTCCCACAAGGGCATTGAGCAAAGTGGATTTACCAACATTTGGTTTTCCAATAACCGCAATGCGCGTTGCTTCGATGAGTGCCTGTTCACCAGGAGGTTTTTGCAGGGTGATCAATTGTTCATAGACGACCTCCAAAAGATCTCCTACTCCATTTCCTTTAACCGCGGAAATGGGAACAGGGGCGGGGAGTCCAAGCATACGCCATTCTGGCTCATGAGCATTGGCGCGATGGCGCATAGTCTCTGCCTTGTTTCCAACAACGATGACCGGAGTGGATTGATGGCGCAAGAGGGTTGCCAGTTCCATATCCTGTGGAAGAGGCTCGTGTTGGAGATCAACCAAAAACAAAATAAGATCCGCTTTTTTAATGGCTTTTTTTGTTTGACGTATGGTGCCTTGATGAATTTCGTTTTGAAGATCCCCATCCATTCCGCCGGTATCAATCACACGAATCACTTTTCCTTTCCACAGACAACGACCTTCTTTCCAGTCTCGGGTCGTTCCGGCCTCACGAGAAACCAAAGCCTTTCGTTCTTCTAAAAGACGATTAAAAAGAGTGGATTTGCCGACATTGGTGCGACCGACAAGGACAACCGTAGGAAGAGAGTTCATAGAGAGGTGAGTGGATCAGGAGAGGTGGCTCCGAGAATAATAAGGAAATCGAGAGGGGATTGTGTGGCCAAGTTTGGAAGGTCATCAACAAGAGCGGCGATTTCTTCTTGAGGAATGAGAGACCCGGAGGCAATCCATCCGGAAGGGGAAACAATGATATCTGCCTTTATGACATCACAAATCGTTTGAAGATCACTCGCCTTGGCTCCATTGGTAAAATCATAGACCGTGGTATAGGCATAATCGCGCTTGGAGGCATTGCCGATTTTTAACACGGCCAGACCAAGAGCATCCAGTTTTTGTGAGGTGGCTGAGGCAAGACCAGCAGTGGTAGTGCCGTTTTGCACTTCTACCTTGATCGCGTTTGGATCATTCATGATCCAAGAAACCGTATCCGTCAAGCCTTGTGCAGCGATTTCCTCATCAGAAAGAAAGATGGAAGAGGCCATGGCTTGGATCGGACGCCAGTCATTATTTTTAGGAAGGAGCACATAAGCGCCATCCATAATCGTGGCGTAAAGGGGAGAAGATTCCGAAGTATCGAGAACATGGGAGGCGATTTGGGAAGTGTCGATGGAGCGCAGGACTTTGGCCAAACGGACGATTTCCCAAACCGAGAGATTGGTGGCGATATTGTCTTCCAAGGTATTGAGAATGCTACTGATGCGGGAGGGGTTCAAAAGTGTAGAGGTGGAGAAAATTTTATTTTTGACGGCAATAAGGACTTGTTGTTGGCGGCGGCTTCGCGCAAAGTCCGATGATTCTCCATTGGTACCATGACGTGAGCGGACAAATTTAAGAGCTGTTTCCCCATCCATAGCAACCCAGCCTTGTTCAAACGAAATGGTTTCAAATCTGCAATCATAAGAAGGAGCCATGACCTCTTGAGCAGCTTCATCCACAAGAGTTTCTTCATCCATTATTTCTTCCGTCTCAGTTACGATTTCGCATTCCGCCATTTCCATGCCGTGGATGGGATACGCATAGTCGGCAAACGTTTGTTCGACATACACATCAATTCCTCCCAGGTCATCAATGAGTTGTGCAAACCCGTCAAAGTCTACACGGACATAATAGTGCACAGGTTGGAGCAGAATATTTTCGACAACAGTGGAGGCCAAGGTGGGCCCATTGTCCTTTTGTTCCAATTCTCCATACGCATTGGCATGATTGATTTTGTACCAGCCGTATCCTGGGATGGGGACGGAAAGATCCCGCGGAACAGAGATGGTTCCCACCGCGTCTGTAGAAGGTTGCCAGCTGGCAAAGATCATGGTGTCGGAAAGTTGAGGTCCTTCGTGACCCTCTCCCCCAACACCCAAAAGAAGAATGTTGACGCGATCTTCATTTTCTCCGTCCAAGGTGCGCTCGCCTGTGCCAACCATTTGGCTTAAGGTGGAGAAAAAAGAAAAAGAAGAGTTGGCATTATTTGTTGTGGTGACTTGATAGGAAAATGCAGCGCTGAAGACCGCGCAAAAAATCAGAGCAGTCAAAAGAAATTTTCCATAAACAAAAAAAGGCTGTTTGCGTGTTGCATCAAGCTGATATTTTTGTCGCAATAAATCCACTTTGATTTTTTCCATAGCGTAAGAACTGTAGGATAGCATAGCAAAAAAATGCGATTTTTCAAGCGAAGTTTTTGAGGCTTTCTATTTGGATAATCCGTTGCCCTCCTCATTTTCTTGTGTTATCGTGTTTTTCACTTGGGGACGCATGGCTCAGTTGGTTAGAGCGCTACCTTCACACGGTAGAGGTCCGTGGTTCGAGTCCACGTGCGTCCACCAGTCCGAATTTGTTAAAGAAGTTTCCTCGGGGCTTCGGGTGGCAGGCTACCCACAACTATTCAAGATAGAGTAAAGGGCTGGTTATGCTACGCGAGAGAAGCGAAGGGTGTGCGGAATCGAAAATGTCAAAGACTTATTTTTAAAACTTCCATACGAAGTTTTTTTGTTTTTATTTAAAGAGTGAGAATGATAAGCTGATAATTACTATGTTTCCTTTTTCTCGACCAACTTTTGAATCTTCTCCGTCTGCCGCCTCTGTGGAGGCAGGGTTCCAACGCACTTCGGAAGTCCTTGGTAAAGCCATCATGGATTCGGTTTCAAGTGTCCGTGATTCTTTGCCCGAACAATACCGCGCGCATTTTGAAACTTTGCGACAAGAGATCATTGATTTTACAAAAGCTCATGGGATTCCCAGAGAATCTCTTGGCAAGCCTGACCTTCTGCGCGAGTCTACCAGAAAACTTTCCATTCCAGATCTTGAACGACTTGCCAATCTTCTTGAACGATTTGAATACCTCATTGTCAAAAAAGAACCTTGGAAGAATACCAAAGCCATCGAGTATGGAGAGAATTTTTATCACCTCAAAGAGCAATACGATTCCCAGGTCTCCCTTCTTGAACAAATAGGTATTCTCAAAGAAGGAGCCATCACTGGTATAGATGGTCATGAATATCCCGTTCCAACTCTCGAACAAATAGCTTCTCGTCTCTTTGAACGCCGTGGCGAACTTTCCACTAAACACGACCAAGGCTTTGCTAAACTCCTCCTTGTTCCCTTTGGCATGAGCCTTGATGCTCTCCAAGAAACACTCGAACAATTCCTTCTTAAGTACAAGAAGGATCATCCCTCCTTTGATCTTTATACAGACTCACCTCTTCTGACGTGTAAAGACTATCAAGGAGCAGACATCGGAGATTTTCCTAAGCTTGTTTATTACCTACAGTCTTTTGATCCGAAAGATCTTCAAGGAAAGACCAAGATAGAGATACTTAGGGAACAAGAAGACAATCAAGATTCCTTTCCTGGTTGGATTGTTCATCTTCTTCAACCTTCTAATCCTTCCGATCCACATTCCCCGGGTTTTGCCTCCATTCCCAGAGAAGGACGGGGAACACCCCACGGAGATCTCGTCCCTCGACCTCCTCTTGAAGCAGGTCAATCTCCCAATGAATATTTTTCTATTCTTCAAAAAGCTCGAGAGTATGAAGACTCTCCCTATCACGGTGAAACAGGTATGACTCCCGAAGATTGGATCACAGCCTTTATGATCCACCTTTCTGAAACAGGAAAACCTTTGGATGACTGGGAAAACGTCACAGAAAGTGACTCTTACCTTACAGGAGCTTTTTTTCGGTCCTCCGACCTTGTGCCAAGAGCGCACTGGAGTCGTGACCTTCATCGGGTTTTCCTCGTCCTTAGCGATAACTTTCCTAACATTGGAGTGCGGTCTTCGGTGATCGTTTAACCTTTGATATCTATGTCTCTTTCTCGACCAATTTTTGAATCCTCTCCGTCTGCCACCCCTGCAGAAGCAGGGGCCCAGCGCACTTCAGCAAACCTCCATGAAGCCATGATGGATTCGGTTTCAAGTGTTCGTGATTCTCTTCCCGAACAACACCGCGCACACTTTGAAACTCTGCGACAAGAGATCATTGATTTTACAAAAGTTCATGGGATTTCCAGAGAATCTCTTGGTAAGCCCGACCTCCTCCGCGAGGCGACCTGTAAACTCTCCACTCCAGATCTCGAACGACTTGCCGATCTTCTCAAACGCTTTGAATATCTACTTAAGAATGGGGAACCGAAAAAAGAAGACTATACCGAAGCCCTTGAGTACGGAGAGAAGTTTTATCGCCTCAAAGAGCAATATGATTTCCAGGTCTCTCTTCTTGAACAAGTAGGCATTCTCAAAGAAGGAGCCATCACTGGCATAGATGGTCATGAATATCCCGTGCCAACTCTCGAACAAATCGCTTCTCGTCTGTTTGAACGCCGTGGTGAACTTTCCACTAAACACGACCAAGGCTTTACCAAACTTCTTCTTGTTCCCTTTGGCATGAGTCTTGATGCTCTCCAAGAAACCCTCAAACAATTCCTACTCAAGCACAAGAAGAAGAATCTTTCCTTTGATCTTGATACTAATGAACCCATTTGGCTGTGTGAAGACTATCAAGGAGCAGACATAGGAGATTCTCCTAATCTTGTCTATGAGCCACAGTCTTTTACAAAAGAAGGTCATGGGAGGAAGACAAAAGCACAAATACTCGAAAAACAATCCAAAGGACAATGGATCCCTGCCCCTGTAGGAGTGTCAGGAGAGAAGGGATTGGGAACCCCCGGTTGGACGGTTCATCTTCTTCAGCCTTCTGATCCTTCCGATCCATATTCCCCGGGCTTTGCTCCCATCCCCAAAGAAGGCCAAAGAACATCCCAAGGTGACCTCGTTCCTCGACCTCCTCTTGAAGCAGGCAAAACCCCCAATGAATATCTTTCCATTCTTCAAAATGCTCAAGGTGATAAAGACTCTCCCTACCATGGTGAAACAGGCATGACTCCCGAGGATTGGATCATGGCTTTTATGATCCACCTTTCTGAAACAGGAAAACCAATGGATGACTGGGAAAACGGTACAGAAAGCAGATCTTACCTTACAGGAGCTTTTTTTCGGTACTCCCTCGGTGTGTCTTTCGCGTATTGGCACCTTGACTCTCGTCAGGCTCGCCTCAGCTGGCACGGTCCTCGTGGTCGGGTTATGGGCATTGGCTTGCGGTCTTCAGTGATGGTTTAACCTTTGATTTTTATGTCTCTTTTTCGACCAACTTCAGAATCTTTCCCATCTGCCGCCCCTGCGGAGGCAGAGGGCCAGCGCACTTCAGCAAATCTCCACGAAGCCGTCATGGATTCGGTTTCAAGCGCCCGCGATTCTTTACCTGAACAATATCGCGCGCATTTTGAAACTCTACGACAAGAGATTATAAATTTTACCGAGGTTCACGGGATTTCCAGAGAATCTCTTGGCAAGCCTGACCTCCTGCGCGAGGTGACCGGCAAACTTTCCATTCCATATCTTGAACGACTCGCTCTCCTTCTCGAACGCTTTGAGTATCTTCTCAAACACAAAGAGCCAAAGGAAATCACAGATCCTTTAGAATATGCCGAAGAGTTTTATCATCTTCGCGAGCAATATAATTTTCAAGTAGAACTTCTTGAACAAGTCGGTATTCTCAAAGAAGGATCCATCCTAGGTATAGACAGTAACATCTATCCCATCCCCACCTTGGAACAAATCGCCATGCGTCTGTTTGAACACCGCGAAAAACTCTCCATTAAACATGACCAAGGCTTTACTAAACTTCTTCTTGTTCCCTTTGGCATGAGCCTTGATTCCCTCCAAGAAACCTTCAAACAATTCCTTTTAGATTATGCAAAAAAACATCCGGATTTTCCTCAAAATAAAAATTCTTTGCTTGCCGAACATTTTTATGTCGGAGCCGATGCGGGGGGTAACCCGAGACTTGTATATAATCCAGGATCTTTTCCACCAAAGTATCGTCACTATCAAACAAAAGAGCAGATACTTGACGGCCAATTAGCATTTCTATGTTTTGCTCCTGGTTGGAGAGTACTTCTCCTTCAATCTCCGGCAGATGTCAAAAAGGATGGTTTTGCTTCTATTCCTTTGGAACATTTGGGAACAACGCGAGGATCGAAAATTTTACGTCCAGATGTTGAGGCCCATAAAACAGCGGATGATTATCTTCATCTTCTTTTAAAAAATCAAGATCGTCCCGATTCTCCTTACGAAGGAGAATCAGGTATGACACCGGAAGATTGGATTCTCGCCTATATGATTCATCTCAGTGAGACAGGAGAGCCTCTCGACCGTTTTGAAAAAGGTGGAGCCGATAAGTCGATCCTCATAGGGGCGTATTTTTTATTTAAAGATGTTGTTCCCACTGCTTTTGGAGCAGTATCACCAGAAGTTGCACAATTAGGTTTTCTTGATTACAGATCAAAACACGATTTCACTGGTTCGCGTTTTGTACTTGAGGTGTAATAGATTTAATTTCGAAAATGGGTCAAGCATTGCTTTTTCTCTTTTTCCGCGCTACACTGGGAACATCTTTTTGCTTTTTTAAGCGAATTTTAAGCAATTATGATCAGACGCTTCTTTGAAAAGCGCGCCCGCATGCCCCTCGAACAGTTCTTCACTTCCAAACTCGGCCCCACCGTAGGAGCCGTTGTTTTATTTTTTTTGGAAGTCGCACAGGTCATGATCATCTCTGCTGCCATCATTCTTCCCATTCGTTATTTCCTCGTGCAACCGTTTTATGTCAAAGGCGCTTCTATGGAGCCTTCTTATTATGATCATGAGTATTTGATCATTGACGAATTGAGCTATCGTCTGCGCGATCCTATGCGAGGGGAAGTGGTGGTATTCCGTTATCCTCTGGATCCCAGCCAATTTTTTATCAAGCGCATCGTGGGTTTGCCCGGAGAAACGGTAGAGATTAACAATGGTCATGTCACGATTTACAACGAAGAGCATCCCAATGGGGAAATACTTGAGGAAGAGTATCTCCATCCCAATCTCACGGCAGGTAAGAAGATGGTAACGCTCGGGACGGACGAATACTACGTACTTGGAGACAATCGAGATGAGAGTATGGATTCACGTAAGTTCGGCCCCATTACACAAGACGAAGTGATCGGGCGTGTGTGGATTCGTGGGCTTCCAATCTCGCGTATCGAAGTCATGGACATCCCTGTTTATAAATTTTGATCTTATGACACCAAAAAAGACCAACGAAGAAGAGGAGTTAACTTTTGAGGAGGAAATTGAAAAAAAGGCAGCCGAAGAAAAAGGAAAAGCGAAAGCGGCGGCCGAGGAAGAAGGAAGACGCAGACGATCCCTTCCTACCTTGTTGCGAGGTTTTCGAGATATTTTGCCTGATGAGCAAGGTAAGTGGAATTTGCTGCGCGATACTATACGACAGGTTGCAGATGCTTATAGTTTTGATCGTATCGAGCTTCCGATTTTGGAAAAAACTGATTTATTTACACGGACAATCGGGAAACAGTCAGATATTATTCAAAAGGAAATGTACGTGTTTGAAGATCAAGCCGGGGACAAGGTCGCGTTGCGGCCTGAAGGGACGGCTTCTGTGGCGCGCGCGTATATCAATCATGGCATGTTGAACCTGCCGCAGCCGGTCAAATTGTGGTATCTGGGCCCCATGTTTCGTCATGATCGTCCACAAGCTGGACGCTATCGTCAATTTTACCAAGTAGGATTTGAAATGATTGGTAGCAATGAAGCGATTGTAGATGCACAACTTATCGTGCTCGCGCATCGTATTTTGAAAGACATAGGTATTCCCATAACCGTACAGATCAATTCAATCGGTACTCCCGAGTGCCGAAGAGAATATTTGGTGGAGCTTACCAATTACTTCCGTCCATTTCGTAAAAAATTAAACGAGGATGATAAGCGTCGTTTGCAGAAAAATCCTTTGCGCATTTTGGATAGCAAAGACCCGGTAGTACTAGAGTTATTGACCGGCGCTCCGCAAATTGTGGATTGGTTGGACGAGGTGTCAAAAGCGCATTTTATGAAGGTGCTCGAGTTTTTGGATGAGGCCGAGGTGCCCTACGCCTTGAATCCTTATTTGGTGCGCGGACTCGATTATTATACACATACAGTATTTGAACTTTGGGAAGATGGAGATGGGGGCGAGCTTGCTCAAAATGCTTTGGGAGGTGGAGGACGTTATGACGGACTTTTGGAACTTTTAGGAGGACGGCCAACACCGGCTTGCGGATTTGCCATGGGTCTTGAACGTATCGTGCGTTCTATGGCCGAGAGAAACATCGATCCTCCAGCAAGACCGGCTTCAAAAGTATTTTTTGCGCAATTGGGAGATGCCGCCAGGCGCGTGGGGTTACGGCTTTTTGAAGAGTTTCGCAAAGCCAAGATACCTGTTGCTGAAGCAACCGGAAAAAATTCTCTTAAGGCCCAGTTGGAAGTCGCCAATAAGTTAGGTGTGTCCTACACCCTTATTTTGGGACAAAAAGAGGTTCTGGACGGGACGATTATTATTCGTGATATGGATTCCGGAGCGCAGGAGATTGTGGATATCAAAAAGGTCACATCTATTTTGCAAAGAAAACTTGAGCAATCTGAAGGAGTAAACCCTCTGTCTCACACGCCCGTTGCTGATCAAAAGCAAGGGACGGGTATCACAATCGAATAAAATAACAGGGTATCCATAAGATAATTTTTGGAGAACGAGAAACGTAATCAGTTAATGATTTTTATGTCTCTTTTTCGACCAAGTTTTGAATCTTCTCCATCTGCCGCCTCTGCGGAGGCAGAGGTCCAGCGCACTTCGGAAATTTTTGGCGAAGCCATCATGGATTCTGTTTCAAGCGTCCGTGATTCTTTGCCCGAACAACACCGCGCACACTTTGAAACTCTACGACAAGAGATTATTGATTTTACAAAAGCTCATGGGATTCCAAAAGAATCCCTTACCAAACCTGCCGCTCTCCGCGAGGCGACCAGTAAACTCTCCATTCCAGACCTTGAGCGACTCGCTCTCCTTCTCGAACGCTTTGAATATCTGCTTAAGAATGGGGAACCAAAGAAAGAAGACTATACCGAAGCCCTCGAGTATGC
>LCMS01000009.1 GCA_001002765.1 Candidatus Uhrbacteria bacterium GW2011_GWE2_46_68
ATCTGTTCCTTTGTGAATGTTCTTTTGCTCATATGATAGTAGTTTAACAGAATCAAAAAGCGGACACTTTTGTGTCCACTTTTTGGGGTACGGATCAATAAGGACGTTTTTTGATAAGAGCTTCTTTACACTTTCTTCACGGGTGTTTTTTTATGCTGTTATCACTCTTGAAGAAAACTATGCGACATATTTATCTATTTCTCCGTCAACGGAAAAAAACTGCGATACTGGTCGGTATTTTATTGTTAGGGGGAAGCATTCTCTTGGTTCGAGCTTTCGGTCCGGATACCGCACAAGTGCGCTACGTTCTTGAAGTCGCAGAGCAAGGAACGCTGACCACGAGCGTTTCGGGTACCGGACAGGTTCATGGTGAAGCGGAAATCGAGGTGAAGCCGGAAGTATCTGGCAAGATTGCTCAGTTCGTCGCAAAAAACGGGCAACAACTTGAAGAAGGTGACATCATTGCTATTCTTGATGCGAAAGATGCTCAAAAATCTGTTCGTGACTCTCGAATTAACCTTGAAAGTGCACAAATCGCGTACGAAAAATTACTTGCCGATCCTGATACTCTTTCACGCCTTCAAGCGGAAAATGCTCTCGCACAAGCGCAGAGAACGCTTAGTGATTTGGAAAACAGTCCTACTGATGAAAATCAAAATGATGCGCAAAGTGAAATTGATAACGCTGAGCGCACTCTTGCGCAGGCCAAACGTAATCTCATCAAAGTGCAGACTTCGGCGGAACAGGATCTCGAATCGGCTTCCGAAAACGGCTACAACGTCGTGGCCGAAGCGTTCGCGGACATTACCGACCTTATGACTGATCTGTCTGACTTCATTGGGACAGAACAGAGCGAAGAAGAATACATTGGCTATTATAACCTCATGGCCAGCTCTTCATATTCCAACGATGTACTGAGTAATTACGAAACGGCACAGGATTCCTATGACGACGCTTGGTCTGCATTCCAAGATTCAAGCCGAGACAGCAGCGTGGAGGAAAAAACCGAGGTTATCACGCTCACACTTCACGTTGCCGAAGACATTTCCGACGTGCTCAACAGCATTCAAATTCTTCTCAATTACATCGAGGATAACGGCTACGAAAGTTCCGCTATCGCCGACCACATTAATGAGATGATAAAAATTGTTCCTGTGAATATCGTTACCGCAAACGGCATTATCAACTCCCTGCAATCTTCAGCAAATACCATTGAAGAAACGGGCTTGAGTGCACCAAACTCGATCGCAGATGCCGAAGATGCTGTTGAAGAAGCGGAAATCGGTCTTACAACCGCGCAAGAAAACTACGACGACATTATGGATGGCGCAGATGAAAATGAGATCTCTGAAGCCAAAGAAACGGTCGCCGAACGAGAACAACAACTGGCAAATCTTACTGTAGATACTGATGGTCTTGAAGTTCGCTCCCAGAAGCTGAGTCTTGAGAGTGCTCGCAATAAATATAACGATGCTCTTGAAGAATTGGAGGAGTATACGATTCGCGCGCCAATTGGCGGAACGTTGGCAAACGCCAATTTGCATGTGGGAGAAATGGCATCGTCGGGCAGTGCACTCGCCATAATTGTTGCTGACCAATTCACGGCACAGATGACTTTAAACGAAGTTGATGTGGCAAAAGTCAGCATCGACGACCGTGTGACACTCACATTCGATGCGATTGAAGATTTGACCACAACCGGAAGAATCGTCCAAATTGACACCATCGGTACCGTGTCTCAAGGCGTTGTGAGCTATAACGTACTCATTGCCCTTGATACCGAAGATGAACGAGTGCTCTCCGGCATGAGTACAAACATCTCTATCATTACAAATATTCGACAAAATGTCGTTGTGATTTCAAATAGTGCAGTGAAGTCATCTGGTGATTCCTTTTACGTTGAGGTTTTTGACGGTGTAATGGAAACTGCAGAAATGCAAGGTGTCACATCAAATACACCGCCGCGCCAAGTGACTGTAGAAGTGGGTCTTTCCAGTGATACACAAACGGAAATCGTCTCCGGCTTAAACGCAGGAGAGTATGTCATAACAAGGACGGTAACGAATACGACAACCTCAACATCCGTCTCATCTGCTCCAAGCTTATTGGATAGCGGGGGTGGCCCTTCGGGTGGATTTGGCGACTCGTTCCCTCGCTAAACGTATGATTGAAGTAAAAAACGTTAGTAAAACGTATGTAACCGGCGCGGGATCCTTTGATGCTCTTAAAGAGGTAAGCTTCACTATCCTCGACGGAGATTTTGTGGCCATCATGGGACCTTCTGGTTCGGGCAAAAGCACGCTCATGCATATTTTGGGAGCACTTGATACGCCAACGAGCGGAACCTACGTTCTCAACGGAAAAGATGTGTCTACATTGTCGGAAGATGAATTGGCGGACATTCGCCGCGAGCACATTGGATTCGTCTTTCAGTCGTTCAACCTCCTGCCGCGCGCAAGCGCTCTGCGTAATGTGACGCTCCCTCTTGTTTACAAACGGATTCCTAAAGAAGAACGTGAAAAAATTGCTACCATAGCTTTGAGGTCCGCAGGACTGGATGATCAATATTTCCACCATCTCTCCAATCAATTATCCGGCGGTCAAATTCAACGTGTAGCGATCGCTCGTGCGCTTGTAAACCAGCCGTCTCTCATTCTTGCCGATGAGCCGACGGGAAACTTGGACACACATACAGGGCAAATTGTTCTCGAAACGTTTCGAAAACTCAATCGTGAGGAGAAACGCACAATTATTCTCATTACGCATGAGCATGATGTTGCCAAACACGCAGACCGAATCATATTCATTCGCGATGGAAAAATCGAAAGCGACAAACCTGTATGATTATTTCTGACTTACTCGAAGAAACATTTCTCGCGCTTTCCAGTAACAAGGTGCGCTCTGGCTTGACGACCCTCGGCATCATTATTGGCATTAGTTCTGTGATCACCATGGTATCCATCGGGCAAGGATCTCAAACATCCATTCAGACCAGCATTCAATCCATTGGTGCAAACCTCATCCAAGTTCAACCGGGATCGCAACGCTCATTTGGAGGTATTGCTACCCAGCGCGGTTCAGCGAAGTCTTTAACCACGGAAGATGCACAAGCAATCGCAGATGAAATCTCGGTAGCTCAAGCCGTCGCACCAGAGGTGAGCTCGCGGTATCAGGTGGCAGCCAAAGGAACGAATACAAATACGTCTATTGTCGGTACGACATCCAGCTATACGGAGGTACGAAACGTGCAGGTGGCCGAAGGAAGCTTTATTACCGATCAACAACAGTCAAGTATGGCCAAAGTGGCAGTTCTTGGCCCTACAGTGAGCACAGATCTCTTCGGGGAGGGTGTGATCCCCGTTGGCCAAACGATTCGTATCAACGGAAGCCAGTTTACCGTCATTGGAGTCACTGTCGTAAAAGGTGGAAATTCATTCTCAAGCCAAGATGACATGATCTTTATACCCCTCTCAACGGCACAGCGATACTTCTCCGGCGACGAGTATGTGACGAATATCTCCGTACAGGCAACGAGTGAAAAAACGGTTGATCAACTGGAAACCGAGATCACTAACCTGTTATTGAGTCGTCACACGATCAGTGATTCGGCCTCTGCGGATTTCAGCCTCCTCAACCAAGCTGACATCATTGCTACGGCTTCAAGCGTTACGGAAACGTTTACGATGCTTCTTGCCGCCGTTGCTGGGATTTCTCTTGTCGTCGGAGGCATCGGTATCATGAACATGATGTTGACGAGTGTCACGGAACGCACGAAAGAAATCGGCTTGCGCAAGGCGATTGGTGCCAAACGCCAGGAAATCGAACAACAATTTCTCGTTGAATCAGTCGTACTTACACTTGCGGGCGGAATCATCGGCATCGCGCTTGGTCTTGGTATTTCCTTCGTTGTCTCCGCGATTGGAATTGTCAACACGAGCGTCTCATGGTCGTCAGTTCTCCTTGCATTCGGCGTCTCAGCCACCATCGGTATTGTCTTCGGATACTACCCGGCCCGTCGTGCCGCAGGACTGAACCCCATCGTGGCCTTACGTTATGAATAATTCTTTATCCTTTGTTCCTATGAAAAAAATTCTTCTCTGTATCATTGCTACAGCCGTCATCGTGGGTGGAGGTGCCTTCTTTGGTGGCATACAGTATGCCAAATTGCAAACCACAGATATGGGTGACATTGCGTCGCGCTTTAGCAACCTCGACGCAAGCCAGAGATCCGGGATGTCCGGAGGGCCGGGTGGTTTCACACGAAGCCAAGCTGGGGGTGGCGGGTTTGTGAGTGGAGAGATTCTCTCGCTCGACGCCGAAAGCATGACAATCGAGTTGCCAGACGGCGGTTCCAAGCTGATCTTCTTCTCGGATGCCTCAAAGATTAACAAAATGACGGAAAGTTCCTCGGTAGATATGGCGACGGGAATGACGATCACCATCACAGGAACGAGCAACGACGACGGGAGCGTGACAGCGAGCACGATTCAGATTCTTCCAGAAGGCTCTTCGTTCAGCACTCCTCCCACAAATCCGACAACGGAATAACTCGTTCTTCGCCTATATATAAAACCCAACACAAAAAGTGTTGGGTTTTATATAACAATCTTATTTTGCCTAGGATGGGGATCGAACCGAAAAAATACAGCGAATTTTGAATTTCGGACGTGAAAAATTCAACTAGTTTGCGTCCCATGTGGTTCGATTTTTTAGACAGTCTGCCAAAGGTCGCTATTTGCTCAATCCTTAAACAAAAAATCGCCATTTTGAATGACGACTTTTTGACAAGGTATGTGGGTCTCCCCACAGGCCTTCTCATGGTTCCCGGACAGGGATTCGAACCCCGATTGCCAGGGCCAGAACCTGGCGTCCTGCCTTTAGACGATCCGGGAATGATCATCTTCTCTGGTAAAAGATACGCGGAGCATAGCATCCAAAAAATCCCACTGTCAATCAAACCACCGCACCCCCAAACTCTTCCAACAATTGTGAAGCAGTCTCCTCGGCTTGCGCTTGACGATACACTCCCCGCACAAAAAGCGGTTCTCCGTAAATCTGTTTCAAAATATCTCCCAGCACACGTCGATTTTTTTCTTGATTCAAAGTCTCGGCATAAAACGCATAATCAAAACTCATTTCAATTTCATTGCCTTCCACCTTTTCCAGACTTCCGGACTGAATCACCAAGGGTAAAGACCCATGACTTGCCTTTAGTTCTTCAAAAACCCGATCCCATTTTACCTTGATCTCATCCAAAGAAAGCTTGCTGATAAAAGAAGATGAGGACTTGCTCGTTGGTGCCGGAGATTCTTCTTTTTCCTCCTCCTTCGAACCCTTAGAAACCGGCGGGGCTGAAGGTGGATCTTTTTTCTCCAGTTCTTTTTTTGAAACGTATTCTCGCTCCCCTTCTCCGCATAAACGGACAATGGCAAGCTCCACGGGAAGTTGTGGAATTTTTTCTGTTTTCAAATATCGTCGCGCCGTCAAAAACGCTTCAATGGCTGTCATCGCTTCTTGTGTTCCCAGTGCCGTCACAAGCGCATCAAACCGTTCTTTTACACTCTCCCCGCTATCCACAAGGTCTGCTTGACTTTGCCCCATGTGCGCCAAAAGCACCTGACGCAACAAATCAATAACCTCGTCCAAAAACGCAGGAAAATCCACTCCTTGTTCAATATATTGATTGCAAAGCTCAATCGCGCGGAGTGCATTTTTTTGCGCGAGCGCATCCAAAAAATCCAAAACAAACGATTGTGTGGTGGAAGGAAGGACCAAAGAAGCCTCTTCCCATCCGATTTCTTTTTCCCCAAGTGCAAGCAATTGACCGAGTAAACTTTCTGCGTCTCGTACGCACCCTTCCGCGTGTCGTGCAATTTCATGCAACACTTCTTTGTCCACCTTTATTTTTTCCGCTTTGGTAATGGTTTCCAAACGCGCCACCATTTCCGCTGATGTCACACGTCGGAAATCAAATCGCTGACAACGGCTGATAATCGTTTGCGGCACTTTATGAATTTCAGTCGTTGCCAAAATAAAAATCACATGGGCCGGTGGTTCTTCCAAAGTTTTCAAAAGTGCATTAAATGAGGAGGTCGAAAGCATATGCACTTCGTCGATGATATACACCTTATACTTCCACTTATTGGGAGCAAAACGAACGCTCTTGATAATATTCTCGCGAACATTTTCCACATCCGTATGCGATGCCGCATCTATTTCAAATACATCGATCATGGATCCGCGCGAAAATTCTTCACACGCCTCACAGTTTCCGCACGGCTCTCCTTTTTTAGGATGTATGCAATTCACTGATTTGGCGATAAGTCGCGCAATGGTGGTTTTCCCCACACCTCGAGGTCCGGTAAACACATAAGCATGCGCCACCTTGCCCTGCTGCAACTGATTCAAAATCGTCCGCTTGATATGATCTTGCGAAATAACTTCAGCAAACGTGGATGGACGATAGGTGCGATAGAGAGCTTGAGACATAATGTAACAACGCAAAGAGGGATAAGCATCCCCCTTTTATTTTTTTACCATGACCTAAGTTTCGACAAAGTTAGACGCCAAATACGCACAGTATACTATTGTTTCTTCATGATTGTTTCCACCGCAGCCCAACGACTGCCGCCGGATTTCGGAATCGCCAAAACAACCGGGTCTCCCACTACTCCACGATGATAGCTGATACTTGCGGGCAAGACCTGATACATCACTTCTTCCGCTGTTACGACATGAACTTGCGCCTCTTCATCATACGACAGCACCCCTACAATACGCCGCCGCTCAATCGGTCGAATTTGTTTAAACACGTGCGTCCCATCCGCCTGTAAGGTGAGCTTTAAAATATCCCCCTCAACCAGCCGTGACTTGGACGCATAATTGGGCGGCACGGGATACACATGTCCATCCTCTCCCACCATATTCGTTCCATCAAACACTCCTTCCAACACGCGTGTGCCCATAGCCTCATCTTTTTGCCTCATAAAAACACTTTTTGTGGAGAGAAGTTGCGCCAACTGTTGTTTGGCGTTTGATGTCTCGTTTTGTTCCAGCAGTTCCATCACATATCCAAGACTTTCATGAACGTGACGCAGCATGCGCAGGGCCAATTCTTGTCGGGAATACGAGGCATCCACAGCTTCTCCCTCGGCAGCTTCAGGTTCAAAAAGATTGTCTTGTGATATTTGTTCGTCTTCAAACATAAAAATGATTAAAAAGGTGATTCTCCCAGGGCAGGCGGTTGCGGCCCGCGTTTTTCCGCCCCCAACTGGGTACGCTCCGCAATATCAGCCTCCACCATGGCACGATCGCGCCCATATTTTAATCGAGAAAGTTCTTTTATCGCACTTGCCAATTTCACATCACCCTTTGAAAACATATCAAAGTTTAATGTAAACGCTTTTTGTTGCGCATTGTCCACGATCATTTTGACATACCAGGTGAAGCTATCCGAGTTGATGAGATCGTGTCCGCCAAATTCGGGCGAATATAATTTCTCAAACATTTCCACATCTTCGGGTCCAATACGCGCCACCATGGTCGTCCCCACGTTTCCAAATACGGCATCGCGGATTTCAGTTTTATTATCCTTCACAAGCTGTCCCACGTACTGGTGAGCAATGACAAGATTTAATCGATATTTACGCGCCTCGGACAAAATGGTCGCAATGGAATCCGTGATAAAGTTTTGAAACTCGTCAATGTAAAGAAAGAAGTCGTGACGTTGGTCCTCGGGCATATCGGCGCGACTCAAGGCAGCCATCTGCAACTTGGAGACGATAATGAGACCAAGCAAGTTTGCATTGACCTCACCCGTTTTCCCTTTGGAAAGATTCACGAGGAGAATGCGCTTATTGTCCATAATCTCACGGAAATCAAAAGAGGAGTTTGTTTGACCAATGATATTGCGCATCATTTCGTTTTCCACGAACCGGCCGACTTTGGAAATAAGATATCCCAACATTTCAGATTTATGGAAATCACTTGTCTTGGCCATTTCATTTTCCCAAAACGAACGCACAACGGGATCTTTTACTTTTGCGACCCACTGCTTTTGATACGCTTCATCCGAGAACATGCGTGGAATTTCAGCGATCGTTCCTAAATTTTTCGGATCACTCATAAGCGTCAACATGACATTACGCATGTTGTGCTCAAACATAGGACCGATCATCTCGGGAGGAAACAGTTTATAAAAAATCGCAATCATCTCTTGCACCATGAAATCTTTTTGCGATTCGTCCTTTGCTTCCAACATGTTGAGTCCCATGGGACGATTCAAATCGGACGGATTGAAATAAATAACGTCGTCAATGCGCTCCTTGGGAATATTCCCGACAATTTGTTCGGTTAAATCTCCGTGCGGATCGACCACGGCCACACCGTGTCCGGCGCGAATATCCTGCACAGCCAATCGCGCGATAAGTTGTGATTTACCCGTACCGGATTTTCCGATGATGTACATGTGACGCGCACGATCTTTCTCTTTCATCCACACAGGCACCTTGACTCCGCGATACATATTAAACCCAAGCTCCAAAGTACCTCCATCCTCGGGACCTTGTGGAACCGAGGCGGGTGCAGGCCCGCGACGAGCACCCAACCACTGAATATTCGGTGTTTCGGTCCAAGGAAGAGGCAGGTGCCAGAGACTGGCCATTTCCTCCGAACTCATCAGAATCTTACATTGCTCGTTAAACATGCGATAAATAAATCGCCGAATCAAACGCCGTTGAAACGGAGGCACAACCTTGCTAAACGAATTGCCGAATTCGTAGATATTGTATTGGGCAAACGCATTCAGCATGTTTTGCAACACACTCTGTGCTTGGGACGCACTCTTTGAAGATGCGATGAGACGAATATTGATCTCGAGACCGGCTTTGCTCACCTTTTCTTCAATTCCCTTTACAAGTTCTTCCTCTTGCGGGGAAAGACGGTGATCTTTCTCTGGCTCCTTTTGTTCTTCTTTATAAACACCCAGAGTCGAAAGAATAGAAAGTTGTTTTTTCTTTTTCCCTTTGATCGCATCGGCAAGGGTCATCCCCTGCTGCATATTGCGTGCAATTCTCACTCCACGCTGACGCCAACGCGAACGTGCCGGCCGCACCACAAACTGAAACGCGGCCCCATCCTCCTCAGGAACTTTTGCAAGCACGTTGGTGATCGCATTGAGCGGATCTTTATCCAATTTGCGATAAGTTTTGATAGGAAGCGCAGATTCTTTTTTAAAGATAAGATAACTCCCCACAATATGACTTTGCGGTTGAAAAATATTGTAATCCTCTACGGCTTCCAAATGCGCATCAGGATAAGCGGCGGACAATTGTTGTTCCACATATCCTTGCATTTTTTGTGGAACGGCCAGAAAAAATTTTGTGACTTTTTGAGAAACGACGATTTCAAAAGAAAGTTCGTCTGTGCGCCCCAAAAGCCACGTACGAAATCCGCGCTGTGGTTTGAGTCCTCCAATGGCAGAAAAAAATGTTTCCCCAGCGGCGATCACCTCGTGAATTTCTTCTTTGGTCGGCTGACGGTCTGTATCGGATTCTCTGCGGAATCGAGGAACTGTCACCTGAATAATCACTTGATGAAAAGTGGAAGCGCGTGCATGAGACCGAAAACGCAAAAATTGACGTAAAACCAAAAGCAACAAAAAAACGATCAAACCCATCCCAAGCCCAATCAAAATCATGGTAGGTAAAAAAAGATCGTCCGTGGATCGCATGGTTATAGGAACGGTCGCGGTTGTTTCTAAACCAAATTGCCAAAACATCATGTGATTTTCTGTTCTTTGCGCCGATCTTCTTCTTCAGCGACCAGAACGATTTTATCTGTTTTTATTTTTGCTTCCTGTTCGAGGAAGAAACGATTGACACTCGGAATCAATCGCAGCCAACGTTTGATGAGATGAAGAATCTTTCGCGCATGTTTTTTCGCATGGGTTGCAAGAACACGAATTGCCGCTGCGGTTTTTTCCCCCTCCTCTCGGAACTCTTTTTGTTTTTCCAAGGGCAAACTTTTATACATGTCGGCCAAATCTTCTTCCAAAACCGATTCAATCTCCTTTTCTAATCGATCCTTTGGTGGTGCGACTATAACGGTGGCAGACGTATGTTTTGTTGCGGATTCCAAAGAAGGGATAAGAGTCGCTTCCACTTGTTTGAGAGATTCTTCCGGACCCCTATGTTTTTCCGAGGTTGCTTCTTTACGTTTCGGTACCAAGACGTCATGGGATGGCCCTGTTTCTTTCCCTCGCAAAAGCTGCTCCGGAATAACGGGAGATTCTTGTTCTGTCTTCAAATTCACAGGATCCATAATGGTTTTATTGTAGCAAAAAACGCGCCAAGCGGCACGTTTTTTCTTTTCCCCTGTGTAAAACTTTATTCTATCTTTTTTTGAATCCTCTGCCCTGTGGCCATATCTTCCACTTGATATCCTAATTCTGAAATTTTATCACGAAGTTCATCAGACAAAATCCAATTCTTCTCTTGTCGAGCTTTTTGACGATCATCTGCTAATCGTTGAACTTTTTCCGAAATTTCCACAGGCTTTCCTATGACCTGATGAAGCCCAAAACCCAGTACTTGATCCATGTGAAGGAGGGTTGCGGATTTTTGTTCCGAAGACAAATTGGAGGAGAACATCTCCCACATAACCGCAAGGGCGCGCGGAGTATTGAGATCATCATTGATCGCCTCATGGAACTTAGCCTCCATTTGAGAATCGGCTTTACCTGAAGGAGATGAGAGATCGCGTGCAAGACGATATAGCTTGTGCAAAGCGGCTTGTGCGGCATCCAAAGCTTCAAATGTAAAGTTCAATGAAGCTCGATACTGGGCACTTAAACAAAAATAGCGAAAAGCGAGCGGATCATACCCCCGATCAACAAGATGTTGGAGCTGATAGACATTCCCAAGCGATTTGCTCATCTTTCCTCCATCGATTTGTAAAAAAGCATTATGCATCCAAACATTTGCTTCCAAGACATTCTCTGCGCCTTGCGTTTGCGCTAACTCGTTTTCGTGATGAATCGGAATCAAATCCTCACCGCCTGTATGAATATCAAACGGAACTCCCAAGTATTTGGCTGACATGGCTGAACATTCCACGTGCCAACCTGGGAAACCTTTGCCCCAAGGAGATTCCCACTCCATCTCTCGCTGTGCCCCTTTTGGAGAAAACTTCCATAACGCAAAATCGGTTGGAGAACGTTTTTCCCCTTGCCCCACGCGTGCACCGGCCTTTTTTTCTTCGGATTTTTGACCGGAGAGTTTCCCATAATCAGAACATTTGCTTGTGTCAAAATAAATCCCATCCGATGTTTGATAGGTGTATCCGTTTGTTTCCATTTTTTGAATAAGCGCCATTTGCTCGGCAATATGTTCCGTGGCGCGAGGATAGACATCAAAAGGATCAATATGTACACGATCCCTGTCTTCAAAAAAAGCTTTGGTATAAAACGCGGCAATGTCCTGTGCTTTTTTCCCTTCCCGACGCATGGCCACCAACATTTTATCATCGCCAAAATCGGCGTCGTCCGTGAGATGCCCGACATCAGTGATATTCATGACTGACATCACATCAAAACCGTTATAGCAAAGAGTTCGACGTAAAATATCTGCAAAAATATAACAACGAAGATTGCCAATGTGAACAAAACTGTAAACCGTTGGACCGCAACTGTACAAACCAACTTTACCGGGATGAATGGGGACAAATGACTCCTTTTGCCTAGTAAGTGCGTTAAAAAAAGAAAGCTGCATATGAGAATATTCTACACGATGTTCTGTGAGAACGCACTTTGGGGTCAGTAAAAATCACCGAAACAAGCGGTGGCTTAACATCCAACGAAATAAAAAATCGCTCAAGGAAAGTCGTTAAGAACCAAGTTCGAAATAACGTGACAAGACTGCGCGATAGATAGCGCCACGTCCCACCATGCCAATCAACTTTCCTTCCTGTACCACAGGGACTTGATGAATACCACTGGCAACCATGAGCGCTCCCACCTTGAGAATCGGGGTCTCGGGAGAAGCCGTTAAAAGTCGCGTGGACATCACTTCCGCAACCGTTCGCTCCACAGCCGTTATGGCATCTTCCTCCATGCGTTCAAAATCATGATATGCATGTGGTGTCTCCATCCAATCTTTATAGAGCGGAAACAAAGCGCGGAACAAATCCTTTTCCGAAAGGATGCCGACTAAGCGTCCTTCGGTATCCACCACCGGAAGCGCGGGAAGTTTTTCGCGCAACATGAGTTCAGCCGCATCCTTCCATGTGGTGTGTGGGGCACAGGTGTGCACTGTCACACTAGGTGACAAAATATCTGTGACCTTCATACCTCTTTATAAAAACACGGTCTGTGTGATCTGGCAAGAAAAAAAAGAAAAGGGTGTGGAGAACAAATGATTCTTCTCATAAAAAAGAAGCCTCTTTTTTGAGGCTCCTTGGAATCTTTTCTTATTCTGCAACCGCGAAGGAAGGCATAGTGCTTTGGATATAATCGGGTTGATCTGCCTGCACGAGCCCCATCATTTTCACGGCGTGAGTCACATGTTCCAAGGATTTTGCTTCACGCACGGCAATTTCTAATTGCTGATTGCGAAGCGTTAATACATCGATCTGATCTTCGAACTGTCGCATTTGATATCCCTTTGCCACGGCTTGATTCACTTGCACGATATACGCCCCACATAACAGCACAATCACAACAAAACTCGTGATATTTAAGACAAACACGTGCTTTTGAACCCAGGCAACGATCGCGTGAGTTTTTTTGGCTTGGTAAAGAAGAGTCTGTGCAAATGGGGACATACTTATTTTTTCTCGGCCACACGAAGTTTGGCACTGCGGGCACGAGGATTTTGTTTTATTTCTATTTGAGTCGCAGTGACAGGTTTTTTGGTCACCACGTTTAGTTGATTGCATTGTTGAAAAAATGTCTTGACCACGCGATCCTCCAGAGAATGAAATGAGATAATCACGATGCGTCCGCCAGGTTTAAGCAACTCAACCAGATCTGGAAGCGCTCGTTCCAATTCCCCAAGCTCATCATTCACCGCGATCCGAAGTGCTTGAAAAATCTGTGTGGCCGGATGGATTTTTCCGCGATGTCCCACCACCTCTTCAATCAAATCCGCCAGTTGGGTCGTGGTTTCCAAGGGATGTTTTGTCCGTTCTTTCACGATCGCTTGGGCAAATCGACGCGCTTTGAGTTCTTCCCCATAGACCCGAAATATTCGTGCCAACTCATCTTCCGGCCACGTATTTACGATTTCTTCTGCCGTTAAAATTTGAGAAGAGGGGTCATAGCGCATGTCTAGAGGTCCCTCAGCCAAAAAACTAAATCCGCGGGAGGCATCTTGGAGGTGAGCAGAGCTGAAGCCAAGATCCAATAAGATTCCATCAAAGGGGCAAAGGCCATGAGCATAAGCATGTGATTTTGCTTGAGCAAAAGAATCAGAGACAAAAATAACGGCATCAGTAAAAGCAGAAAGACGCTGCTTGGCCATGGCAAGATTTCGAGGATCTCGATCCATAGCAAGCAGACGGCTTTCTGGGAGGGCGCGCGTAAGCAAAGCTTCGCTGTGTCCTCCCAGCCCCACTGTGCCGTCTAACCAAACGGTTTTCGGCTCCGGTTTGAGATACATAAGTACCTCTTGAAGCAAGACGGGTATATGTATGAACGGTGTTGCCATACATTTCTTACCTCAGGATGCCGGGTTGCAGGACTATGATGACATAGACCCCCTCTCAACGAAGAACACCTGGAAGGAAGGTTCATGACCTCCCAGATGCCGCAACCTGACACCCTCAAGTGTCAGTACGATCAGAATTAAACTCCAAGTTCGCCCAATTTTTCGGCAATCCCTCCCACATCCTGTTCGATGGATGTTTTGTAGGTTTGCCACTTTGTTGCATCCCAAATCTCTAGGCGATTATAGAGACCTGCCACCACGACTTGCTTTGACAGACTGGCATACTCCCGAAGGTATTCCGGTAGTACGACTCTTCCCTGTTTGTCCACTTCCACGTCCATGGCACCCGCAAGCATGAGTCGGGCGAAAGCGCGGCTATTGGACTGCCCCAGGGGCAAACCGGCGAGCTTCTCGGCCAGCTTGTCCCACTCCTCCTTGGGGAACAGGAATAAAGACGTATCAAGACCTCGCGTCACCACAGCCCCCTTTGCGAGGTCTCCCCGAAATTTCATCGGGATGGCCAGTCGTCCTTTGTCGTCGATGGAATGATGGTACTCGCCAATGAACATAGGCTTGGTGAAGATGGAATAAAATGCGTTTATTAAATAAAAGTGAGCACCGAGCAGTATTGCCCGATCCCCACTTTGTTCCACCTGCAACCATTTTATGCCACTCAATGGGATGGGTCAACACCATCCTCCACTTTTTTCTTCGCTACATTGAGCGAAAACAAAAATGATATCCACAGCGAAAAAATTTCTCATTTCAAATTTCCAATTTTCGATGAAGATCGGGACGCGACACTCTTTATCCACTGATAAAACTAAAACACGTGACCAAAAAGGTACGTGTTTGTGATATGAGAAGATTTATCCTTTCAAATCACACCTAACATGATCGCTACATCATGAAAAGATGGATTATGGACAGTAAAACTTTTTATTTTTGAAAGGGATGAGTGCCAAGACAACAGCTTCTGTATAGTATTTCGTTCTATCGATTATGTTATCAGTCAAAATACCGACCACTCCATTTTCTTGTTTCGCGTTTATCCGATCAAAAACAATGTTGTCGGCCTCCCCAAGTTCTTTTCCTTGTTTGATCAGTTCCGCGATTTGCAGTGGCAAGAAAAAAGTCCCCGTCCTCCCCTTCCCAACCTCATTATCTTGATCTTTCACCACCACCCAGGCGAAAGATTCCATACCCGAATGTTTTTCCTCCACACCTCCCTCGATGCCCACATAAAAATCTGCACCCGGCTTTTGATCTTGGGCGCGGTTGACTCTGTTCCATGCACCTTGATATGTTTCGAGATCATTTTTGGGTTGATCGCTTACGCCAGAGGAAACAGATACCCCCTCGATCTCAAACTGCTCCTGCAAAAACATGTTCTGAAAACCGATCAAGGTGGCATTGATTTTCACCGGATTTTTGGAAGCAATAATAATTTTTTTCATAAAACCGCATCTTTGGTGTCAGGTCGGACTTTGGACTTTTTTATTTTCAGCCGAGAGACGAAACTTCGAAACTCAAAATGTGACCCCAGACTCCACTATAACGTCTGTCGTAATTCGGATACTTTTATCTTAGCTTCTCTCGACACATTTTCAAAATCCGTTTTGATATCCTCGATCAACCAATCACGAATTTCAAGCGGATATAACAGTAATGATGACAGACCTCCTATTTCGTACCAAATGGGATTATAAAAATTCGCATTACTTTCCGCCATATCTCTGGCTTCGTTTCCGTCGCCGAGTTTTGGCTCGCCGGAAACATAATGGCAAAGATAAAAAAATTGCTCGGTGTTGTCATCAAGTATGTGGTGGTAAAGCATTTTTTCGATCTTGACTTCAAGCGATGTTTCCTCTTGCACTTCTCGCAAGACGGCTTGCTCAATAGTTTCTCCCCTTTCCACGCCTCCGCCAGGAAAAACATGATACTCTTTCCCGCTGCTTATTCTGTGCATCAATAAAACGTTTCCATTATTTATGATTATGGCGGCGGCACGAATTCTTTTGATAGAATGTGTTGTCATACGTGTGCATGAAACCTATTTCTTACTCTTCTCTATCCGGCGAAAAATCAACTTGATACTCGGGTATGCCCAACGAAATGCCATAGCGTTTTGCTTCATCGTATTGTTCTTTCTTTCTCTGATGTATGAAAAAAACTTTGTCGCGGAACATAATATAGTGATGAGTTTTATTTTTGAAATCCGCATACCAACCATGTTCGCGGTCGAGCGCTTTGCTGATTTTTTCCGCCACGCTCTTTGCTTGATCTTCTGATATTTCAACGGTGTGAAGTGTCCATTGTTTTATCCAAGGAGTTTGATGTTCCTCGATAACATGTTCAACCCTGGTCGCGGAAATATGAACTTCTTTGAGAATATCTTTATTTTCCAAGCTCTCCTCGATGATCGTACCTTTATAACTCATACATTATTTTTTTAATCTTCCCCTTACCTTTCGATGATACTGTATCGCAAATCGGTGGGCTTCGTCGCGGGCGCGTTGGAAAATTTCTTTTCCCCGTTCAGCCACGGCTAATAACCGCGGATTGGTTCGATCATACACAAGCCGATCTTGTTTGCGATCAAACCCCTTGGCAATCCCGATCAACGGAACGAAAAAACCCATTTCAGACAAAACATTTTGTGCCCGAAGCATGTGCCCTTCTCCCCCATCAATCACGATGAGGATAGGCAAAGGCCACGCGTGCGGATGCAAATGTGCGTGTGCCAAACGCCTCCGCAACACTTCTTCTAACATCCCCACATCATTGACCCCCCGCACGGTTTTAATTTTAAACTTACGATACTGATCTTTCGCGGGCTTCCCATTTTCAAACACCACCATAGATCCCACGGCAGAAGTTCCGGAGATGCTGCTCATGTCATATGCCTCAATACGTCCATGGAGATCTATGCCCCCAACTTCAGTTTGCGGAACCACTTCACGATCTTCACGCTGAATCAAGGCAATGTCTTGAATATGTTCAAGTGCGGAGATTTGATTACGATACTTTACCGCTTGTTCAAAATCTTGTGTGTGTGCCGCCTGCTTCATCGCCGTACGCACCGTGCGTAAAATTCGTCCTTTCTTCCCTTCAAAAAACCACAAGAGTTGTTGGATGATCTTTCGATACTCTTTTGGTGTGATCGCGCCCGTACAAACTCCAGGACATAATCCGATCGAAGCGGGAAAACATGGACGCGCTTTTTCTCCATTCCTCGGCGATTCACAATCACTCCAGGGAATCATGGGGCGGACGATCTCCAATGCCTGGCGCAAAGATCGCCCACTGATGTACGGGCCATACACGGCTAAAAATTTTTTCTTGGCTTCTTTGGAAAGTTCTTTACAAAAAGGATTGATGCCAAGAACGTGTAGTTCATGTCCGCGCATCAGCACTGGTCGTGGATACACCTCTCGTGTAATGACCAAATATAAAAAGCTGCGATCATCTTGTTCTAAAATATTATACTTCGGACGATGCGCTTTGATTTGATTGGCTTCAAGAACCAATGCCTCGATCACAGTCGGCATAACTTGATAATCAATCCGTGCGATCTGTCGCACCATTTCTCCAATCCGTCTATCGTGAGCTTTGGTGAAATAAGAGGACACCCGTCGCTTCAAAGATGTCGCTTTGCCGATATACAAAAGTTTGCCTTGCACATCATAATAAAAATACACGCCGGGTTCATCGGGAAGTTTTTTCTGTTTGATGATGATGGATGGAGGAATCATGAGCATGATTATGTGAGCACCCTACGTAAATACGTCCCGGTATGACTGTCTTTTTTACGGGCAATGTCTTCGGGTGTTCCCACCCCAACGACCGCACCACCTTTATCCCCGCCTTCGGGCCCAAGATCAATCACCCAATCCGCGCATTTAATGACGTCCAAATTATGTTCGATCACTACAACCGTATTTCCTTTACTCACCAAAGATTGAAGCACCCGCAAAAGATGCTGGATGTCTTCAAAATGCAATCCCGTGGTCGGTTCATCTAACAGATACAAAGTGCGCCCCGTGGATGGACGCGATAATTCTGCCGAAAGTTTTACTCGCTGTGCTTCTCCACCCGAGAGCGTAGGCGCGGCTTGTCCAAGGGTCAAATAACTCAACCCCACTTCGTGCAAGGTGCGCAATTTATCGTTCACCACAGGAATGTCTTTAAAAAATATCGCCGCTTCCTCGACCGTCATCTTCAACACATCGTAAATATTTTTTCCCTTATAGACGATCTCCAACGTTTCACGATCGAACCGTCGGCCTTTACATACATCGCAGGTCACGTACACCGTGGGTAAAAAATGCATTTCAATCGCCAAGGTGCCATGGCCTTCGCAATGCTCGCACCGACCGCCGGGCGTATTAAAACTGAATCGTCCGGGTTTGTATCCACGCAGTCGCGCCTCTTCGGTCTCGGCAAATAATTCGCGAATGGGGCCCCACGCGCCCGTATAAGTCGCGGGATTGGATCGTGAAGTACGACCAATGGCTCCTTGATCCATCAAAATCGCCTTATCCAAATATTCAAGTCCCAAAAGAGCTTTGTGTTTTCCGGGTGTTGATTTGCTTCCGTATAATCGTTTGGAAATCGCCTTGTACATGGTCTCATACGCAAGGGTGGATTTGCCGGATCCGGAAACGCCTGTGATACACACGAATCGACGCAGAGGAATTTCGACATCAATGTTTTTCAAATTGTTCTCATTCGCCCCTCGTATTTTTATTTTTTCGAGTCCTTCGGATCGTCGCGTCGCGGGCACTTCGATTTTTTTATCCCCGCGCAAATACGCCGCGGTCAATGATTTTTTGTCTTGAAAAATATGTGGTGTTTCTCCAGCAGCGATAATCTGTCCTCCATGAATCCCCGCTCCCGGACCAATCTCCACCATATAATCGCAGGCACGAATGGTGTCTTCATCATGCTCCACAATAATCACGGTGTTTCCGAGATCACGGAGATTTTTCAATGTCGCGATCAATTGATCATTGTCCCGTTGATGCAAACCAATCGTGGGTTCATCAAGCACATAGGTGGCGCCTACCAACCGTGAACCGACTTGAGATGCCAGACGAATGCGTTGCGCTTCCCCACCCGAAAGTGTGCCAGCTCGGCGATCAAGCGTTAAATAATGCAAACCCACATCAAACAAAAACTGCAAACGATTTTGAATTTCACGCAATGCAGTACCGGCGATTTCTTTTTGACGATCGGAAAATGCGGCATTTGAAAAATATGTGTGAGCCTCTGCCACCGACATGGCGGTCACATCCACAATAGACAATCCTTCTGATCCTTTGAGTGGAGGAAGATGCACGGCTAAAGATTCAGGGCGCAAACGCGCACCTTGGCAGACAGGACACAGCTCCTCACTAAATAATTCCTTGGTTCCAAGTCCGGTACAAGCCTGGCAGGCGCCATACGGCGAATTGAAAGAAAAAAGACGCGGCTCGATTTCGGGAAACGCAAATCCATCATCCGGACAACTGAATTTTGAGGAAAGTGTTTGCTCGGTTTCGTCCGGATATCCGATCAATGCCGCATCACCCCCGCGATTCACCGCAGTTTCCAATGCCTCGGCCAAACGCTGACGCGTCACTTTCTCGTCCGCCAAAAAAGCGCTATAGGGAATGGTATCTACCACAAGCTCGATCGTATGTTGTTGATAGCGCGTGAGTTTAAGCGGTTGATCCAAGCGATGAGACTTTCCGTCAATGCGCACATGGACAAACCCGGCATTATAGAGATCATACAAAAGTTGATAATACTCACCTTTGCGGCCACGCACTACCGGAGCCATAATTTTCACCTGCTTCCCTTTGGCCGCTTCAAGGGAAACAAGATCGGGGATCATCCGTTTCCATACCACATCCACCATTTCTTCATTGGTGAGTTTTTGAATCTCACGCCCGCACGTTACACAATGAGGAGTACCCGCACGCGCATACAAGACCCGCAAATAATCATAAATTTCCGTGATCGTTGCCACGGTGGAACGCGGATTGGAAGAATGTGCTTTTTGATCGATCGAGATGGCGGGAGACAATCCTTCGATCTCGTCCACATCGGGTTTTTCCATTTGTCCCAAAAATTGTCGCGCATAGGCGGAAAGAGATTCCACATAACGCCGTTGTCCCTCGGCAAAAATCGTATCAAACGCAAGACTGGATTTTCCCGAACCGGAAACGCCGGTCACACAAATCATTTTATTACGTGGAAGACTGAGGGAAATGTTTTTGAGGTTATGTTCTCGCGCTCCTTTGATGATGATCTGGTCGTTCATATCTTTTTATGTGCCCATTCTTCTTTGAGAATTTTAATTTGATCACGCAGAAGCGCGGCCGTTTCAAAATCCAATGTTCGCGCTGCCTCGCGCATTTCCTTTTCTTTTTCTTTGATGACCTGTGCGATCTCGTGTGGTTCCGCCGTCATTTCGATCGCCAAAACATCTTTGGTGTCCATGGCTTCTCCCCCCAACATCGCTCGAATATCTCCAATTTCTTTTTGAATACTTTTCGGGGTGATGTGATGTTTTTTGTTATATGCAAGCTGGAGCGTACGACGACGTTTCGTTTCATCAACCGCACGTTTGATCGATCCGGTCATGACATCCGCATAGAGCAGCACCTGTCCATGAATGTGACGGGCGGCGCGACCGATCGTTTGAATCATCGAGGTTTCAGATCGTAAAAATCCTTCCTTGTCTGCATCCAAAATGGCGACCAAGGTGACTTCGGGCAAATCCAATCCTTCACGCAATAAGTTCACTCCCACCAAAATGTCATACACGCCTCGACGCAGATCGGATAAAATCGTAATACGATCCAAGGTCTCCACATCACTGTGCAAATACTGCACACGAAAATTTTTTTCGCGTAAATACGATGACAAATCCTCGGACATTTTTTTCGTGAGTGTCGTAATCAACACACGCTCTTTTTTTGCAACGCGCTTCTCGATCTCTCGGATCACATCTTCCACCTGTCCATCATACGACTCCTGTGGAGACACGGGACGTATGATGATTTCCGGGTCAACCAATCCTGTGGGACGAATGATTTGTTCCACGACCTGCGTGCTTTTTATTTTTTCATAGGCACCGGGAGTGGCGCTCATACAAATGGTCTGACCCAATCGCTCCTCAAATTCTCCAAACTTAAGCGGGCGATTGTCGCGAGCGGAAGGCAAACGGAATCCATGATCCACCAAGGTTTGCTTGCGCGAACGATCTCCTTCATACATGCCACCGATCTGCGGCACCGTGACATGAGACTCGTCGATTACGACCAAAAAATCTTTGGGAAAATAATCAAGCAACGTATAGGCAGGTTGCCCCGAAGCACGACCGTCAAAATATCGAGAATAATTTTCGATTCCATTGCAATACCCGATTTCTTCCATCATTTCCAAATCATAACGTGTGCGACGACTCAAACGCTCGGCTTCCAACACTTTCCCTTCCTTATCCAATTCAGCAAGACGTTCTTCAAGTTCTTGACGAATCGCGCGGATAGCTTCGCTTTTACGATCAGCATCCACCACATAATGTTTGGCCGGGAACAGCCATAAATCTTTTTCAGAAAAAAGTAATTTTTTACTCACGGCCTCGAGGCATTGAATATCTTGTACGATTTCATTTTCAAAAAGAATACGGTAGATCTTCTCTTCGCTCACCGGCATCACTTCTACCACCTCGCCATGAGAACGAAAATGACCACGCAAGACATCGGCATTAGTACGCTCATACTGCATGGACACGAGACGACGTAATAACGTGGCGCGATCCATTCCCTCCTCACCCGCACGAATATGGAGCACGGTTTGTTCATACTCTTGCGGAGAACCAATGTTATAAATGCAAGAAACGGATGCCACCACAATGACATCTCGACGTGACAACAACGATTGTGTGCAGGCATGACGCAGGCGATCGATCTCTTCGTTGATCTGCGCTTCTTTTTCAATATACGTATCCGTCCGAGGCATATAGGCCTCGGGCTGATAATAATCATAATAACTGACAAAATATTCCACAGCATTATGCGGAAAAAATTGACGAAACTCATTGCACAATTGCGCGGCCAACGTTTTGTTGTGTGCAATGACCAAGGTCGGCCGCTGTGTTTTGGCAATAACGTTTGCCACGGTGAAAGTCTTACCCGAACCGGTCACACCAAGAAGGGTTTGAAAACGCTGGCCTTCGCTCAGGCCTTGGGTGAGTGCGGCGATCGCTTGAGGCTGATCGCCCGCGGGTTTATAGGGTGATTCCAAAATAAAGGGAGATAGATGCATAAAGCAAAGTGCCTAAGGAGCTTGTATCCTTAGGGGAGTGAGAGGTATCAGGGTCTTCCCATCAACATCAAAAGGATAGCAAGGAAGAGAAAAAATTTCCACTGAAGTGGGGGTCAAGTCGTGAATCGTAGCGTTTGGTGAAAACGCTACGATTCACGACCTGACCCCCAAAGAGTACTTGCCCTCTTTTTTTCTTCTCCGTATGATACAAGCACTATGCGTTATTTCTTTTTGATTCTTCCCTTTGCTTTCCTTATTTTTTTAGGAGCGGGATGTACGTCTCCAAAACTTGAGGATCCGGATGCCAATCGTGCGACCCCGGTCCTTCAAGACACGATTCCCATCTACAATGTGGAACTCGGTGGTTCCAATGATCAGCCCATTGAGCTCATTGTGGAACCAGTGGAAGAATAAATTTGATGATCCGCCCCAAGATGGGCGGATTTTTTGATAAAAAAAAAGACCGTGGAAACGGTCTCGTGTCGTATAACTTACCTTTGATAAAGACGCTGGAACTCGCTGGGTTCCAAAAGCAGATAATGCCGCAAGCGATCTGTGGCTGGAACAAGGGCGAGGTCACGCACCGGAGCCTTGAAAAATGGGCATGCCTTGATTTCTTCCAAGATCTCTTGATGCTGAAGGAAAAACCTCTTTTGTACCCAATCATTCCACTCATCCGAACTTGAACCGGTCAAAAGATCAAAAGATGCATTGAACGCATTGATACGGATCATCATCACCCAGGCGAGATGATACGCATCATTTTTCAAGATCTGTTCGCGCTCTTGTTTGGATTCTTCACTATTGAGTTTCGCCCATATCTTCTTTGATTTGTGATCACAATAGACATTAAGTAAGGACATGAGAAAAAAAATCAACATGAAGAAAAGGAGAAAACAGGTAAAGAGCAGAAAAAACCAGTGAAGGAAAGAAGAAACTCCAACGAAAATAATAGAGAGAGAAAGGAAAATGGAATTTTTGATCAATCGTGTTTTCGGATCTTCCACCATGCGAAGCTCGTATTCGTGATGCCTCCGAAGACATTCTTCATTGATCCACGCTTTTTCAAACGCTTCAGCACCGGAACGGAAAGAAGGAGGAAGGTCGATTTTGGAAACCATGGTTGACCCCTTGGGTGGAAGTGGAAGGAACTGCGACAACAGTAGAGAAACGAATGGTCGTTGTCAATTCGCGGAAAATCATGTCGCAAAAAATGAAGGATACGAAAAAGCACCAGACCGATGTCTAGTGCTGCGTGGGTTCGTCAGCGGTCTCGGGGGTAAACCCGAAGTCGATCAGAGCATTCCAAATGGCCTGCTCCACAAATGTGTATTCGAGGATCGCTCCATGTCCCCAATGGGGAAAAAAGTACACTTTCTGATTCGGACGCTCTGGTATCTTGCGATAAAAAATATCTTTTCCACCCAGAATTGAGGCCGTAGGAACGCGAATGCTTGGAACCCTCCTTTTCATCGGAGGAAAGGCGAGCTCCAGAAGCGGGTAAATCGCGTTGAGCCCCAGATAGGTCATGACCAATTCGACTTGTCTTTCGGTCGCGTCTTGCAACCGCTCGCCTGTGAAAAACACGCGGCGCACGGCTTGCTTGGATGTAATCCGCATCCAGCCTGTAAACAAGGCGATCGTAAACGGGACAATCAGAGCACACATGCCCCGTGCATATCCTGCCCATCCTATTCCATCATCATCCCCTTCAAACTTGATGCAATGAGTAAAAAGATCGGGACGTCGGCTGCAGGCCAAGGCCATAATCGAAACACCGAGGCTGTATCCAAATGCGATGGCGCTTGTCACCTTTTCTCTTTGAAGTTGAACAAAAGCGCCTTGTACGATTTCGTCCATGGAACTACCGCTATAGACGATCTTGATGATCTTGATGTGGCTTCCGAAAAATCGCCGGAACGCTTTTTCCGGATTTGCCATCCAAAAATCGATATATTTGGAAGAAAGGTTGCCCCAAGCTCCCGGGAAAAGAACAACAACCTGTGGGTCAGCGTGCATGTGAAAACTCCTTTTATGCACAGGTTTTTGACACAAAAACGTAGCACTGTCTTGAAATTACGTCAACGGAGGTTATGGATGGCAATGGCTTATCTTAGCCAAAATAACCCATCTTTCCGTTGACAAAACATCTTTTTTGTGGTATGATTCTATTCGTTTGAATCGCTCTTTCCCCACACCACGAAGGCCCCAAAAAGGCCAACCCACACCAGGAGAAGCTGATGCAAAAGCTGCTGTCGCTGTCCAAAGTTCTCCGCTCCGCCGGGAACCTCGAGGAGAGGAAGCTCCTCGCCATGATCGCCACGGGGGCCTTTGTGTTCCTGTGTATGATTGGCATGGCTGCCATGCCCGTGTTCCCCGGAAGCCATATCGCGGTCTTCCTCCTGGGAGTATTCGCGGTCGTCATGGCCATCGTCTTCGGGCTTCTCCTGCCCGAAAACTCCCCACTCAATCGGTGGATCCGTCCCCCGGACGCCTAGTCCACCCACTCACGCGCAAGCCGCCCCTCTCGACCAAGGGCGGCTTTTCTGTTTTGGAAAAATAGATCTTATGGGTCCCATAGGGCCTATCAAAAAGGACCCGCGCGGGTCCTTATTTTTTCACTTCAGTATCTTTATGCGTTTGACTCCCTCGATTTCCTTCATATACCTCGCGGCATCCTCGGGAACCAATTCTTCCCAATCCCCTCCCTCTTTCATAAGTCTCCGCACTTCAGTTGCACTGATCCCCGGTACTTCTTTGATTTTTTGTATTTCTATTCCTTTTCCTGCAAAACATTTTTCCACCTGTTCGTTCCCGGTCCAAACTTTTTCCACCCCGGGTGTTTTTTCCAAAACTTCTTGTGTCCATATTTCATCTCCTTCTTGATCGGCTACCGTCTCAAATTCCACATCAAACAGAGGAATGATGTCTTCTTCTTGCAAAGCGCGTTGAATCATTTCCTTGCGCTCGGCAAACGTAAAAGGATTCTCCTTATCTTGTGTCGAAGATCCTCCAATCACGATATAAATCTTTCGACACATTTTAACCATGCCTTGCAGTACCAAAAGATGTCCGCGATGAAACGGTTGAAACCGTCCCACAAATAATCCGACGGGTTTACTCATAAGAAATATTACCTTGATAATCTTCAATGATTGATTGGATGATGGCCTCCGGAGCCTTGCCTGTGGAATCTTGAACTGATTGCTTGATCTCTCCGTAGCGAGACAAAAGAGAACGTACGATATCCGGATGCTCGGAAAGAATAAATCGTGCCAAAACTTCTTGGGTTTCCCCGCCGGCACCATTAAGTAACGTGATCATTTGGGCAATATCCATGCTTGCCAAATCTGATTGCTGCAATTTTTTTATAGCTTGTGAAACAAGAGAGGATTCCATATCTAAGGATGTAATGGTCGGCCTTGCTCGGTGCAAACACCGTGTGCATACAGCTTCCCTTCTTTGAGAAAAAATCCGTAATAATTTGTAGGGCTTTTTAAAACGATCGTAAATGTGTCATGACGCGCGTCTCGATAAAATCCATTTGGTTGAAGACCGGGAGCAATGACAAACACTTGGAATGTTCCGGCTTCATCATACATGGCTATTTTCCTTCCTTCCTCACGCACACCAATGCTTGCCATATACACATCTATCTCAGTATTGGCTGTGCCGTATAAACGGATGGAAGCTTTTTCTTCCAATATTTCCGCTCGTTCTCCTCTTCCTTTTTCTCTCAATGTTTGCGCGCGTTCCATGAGTCCTTCCACACGCTCGATTTCTTGATCCTCAAGGGTTTGAGACAACTGATCAACCAAGGCCTCTTTTTGAACAATCATTGAAATAAGATGTTGCTGACGACGAAGATTTTCTCGCAAACGCTGACGCATCACATAGGCCACATCCGGATTTTCCTCATGTCCTCGCAATGATTCTTCTTGTTCTTGAAGATGAATGAGTTCACTTCGCGCTTGTTGTAAAAAATCTTGAGCCGCTTCCAGCCGTTGATCAGGATAAATATCTATGGTCCCTCCTTCGGGTATATCAATTCCTCCCACATCAGGATAATGAATGGTGTCTGCATGAGCCTCTCGCAAACTTCCGGCTGTTCCAGCTCCCAAGGCAATGAGGAGGCTTCCGATACGTAAAAGACTGGCAGTGCGCAACGATGCGCCAGAAGATGCACGTTCCAATAAAGTTTTCATTCCGCTTACCACCCGTGTACAACGATCTATATCTTGTTCCACTTGTGTGGAAGTTTCCGGTATTCGTACAGGGGGCTGTTCGAGCGTGCGTGTGTGTACGGACGCGGGTGCTGATTTTTCTGACGGCATATCATGAGAAAAAAATTGTTCGGACATATCTCTAAGGATGTGCAAACGGATAAATCAAAGAAGAAATATCTTGTGTTCCGAGAATCGTGATCTGCTTTTGGTCCCCTTCACCATAACCCGCTTGCGCGGCAATCGCAAGATGTCCAATATCCCCAGGATGGATGTTCATAAGACGACAACCGATCGTGTCAACGGCAATGGTATCAACGCCCGCGAGTGCAAACCTCGTTTCTACCAAGGTTCCTCGTGTGGGGCCATCTCCTTCCATAGCATCCCAAGCGTCAATAATGGTAAGTGATGGAGAAAATGTATGAAAAATTTCCGCAAGTGTCGCGTCGCGTGCTTGCGAACCTTGGTGATGCAAATAATCAACACGCGCCCATTTGCGACCACTTGCTGTATGAGAAGGAGGAACGATGATGATTCCTGCCGCCCAATTTTTCATTCCCAGAGAGACACCTGTGTCCCGATGAGTTTTCATGACGGCAAGATTGAGACGAACATCAGCCTCTGCCGCGATTTTGGAAATGCGCAAAGGAGTACGTGTTCCATCTTGTTTGATGCCCCATCCTTCCACTGTCTCATCATCATTCAAATCTACAAGCACTACACCGGGATATTCTTCCAGAAGTCGTTCATATCCAAAATGACGAAAAGCGGCCTTGGTTCCATGATATGAAGCGTCCCCTATGAAAATTTTTGCTTGTGTCTTTGGACGAAAAAAATCTAAAACGCCACGAACAGCATCTACATGTGTAGAAGCCAATTGAAAAAGATGGTGAACGAGATTTATCTTTATAAGTACGGTTTTAGCCTGCTCCAAATTTTGCCAACTTTCGGGTGGGAGCAAACGCAAAACCTGCACGATATTAGTGCGACGCTGTATCCCTTTATGGAGAGCAACAAAAACCATAACGCTTGTTATTATATCATGATCGTTTGATTTGCCTCGGATGCTGAGCTACACTAAAAACTCCTTTATGCTTGGTATTTTTGATTCAGGATTTGGGGGGCTCACTGTGTTGAGAGAAATCCACCGTCGCCTTCCTCATCTTTCCACTCTTTATCTTGGTGACAATGCGCGCGCTCCCTATGGCGATCGATCGCAAGAAGAAATCTTTCAATTTGCTTTGGAAGGATTGTCTTTTTTATTTGCACAAGGATGTCCACTGGTGATCTTTGCTTGTAATACGGCGAGCGCCCACGCGTTGCGAAGAATTCAACAAACGATTTTGCCTATACGATTTCCTGATCGCCGTGTATTGGGAGTCACACGACCGACTGTGGAATATCTTGCGGGATCTGATCGTGCTCATCATTTAGGAATTTTTGCCACACAGGCGACGGTCGATTCTCGCAGTTATGAACTAGAGCTTCATAAACTTCTTGCAAAAAATTCTGTCATGCTCACTCAAGTGGCTTGTCCTGGTTTGACAAATTTGATTGAAGCGGGAAAAGAGGAAACAGAAGAAACCGCACAGTTGGTAAAACATTTTGTCTCTGACATGCTTACGCAAGATCCACATGTCCAGCGTGTGTTGTTGGCCTGCACTCATTACCCGCTTATCAAACATCTCTTTGGAAAATCGTTGCCCAAGGGGGTGGATGTGTTGACACAAGGAGAAGTAGTCGCACAAAAATTGGAAACCTATCTTGAGCGGCACCCAGAGATGATGGGTCGATTGAATCAAAATGGAATGCGAAAATACTGCACCACATCTTCTGCTGGTATTTCGCAACTCGCCACACGATTTTATGGATCAGAAATCAATTTTGAACAAGTGAATATCCATGGTTGAATAGGGACATCGGTTTTGATACGATGTGCTCGCGAACATCAACCCACACCGGACAGAGGAGTCCGTTCATGAGTCAAAAACGTTCGTGTCGCAAACGCCCCCTCCTTCAAGTCAGAAACCATCAGGGGTTGTACTTCGACCTCCAAAGCCTCGATGAACTTCGTGATGGTTTGAGAAATGGTTGGCTCAGGCCGACCGATCTCGTCACTGCAGATGGAGAACATGGAATGGAAGTCGGTCAGATCGACGGGATCGATGCTGACTACGTTGAGAGGGTGAAGGAAGCAACCGAACCGCTCCCACATCGACGCCACCCCAACCGTCTCCCTGTGGAGCATGAAGACCTTCAAGAAATCTGCAACGAAATGCCCCGGGCATAATCACACGCCTCGTTTTCTTCACACGCGCACGCGCTGTCCATCTCGGACGGCTTTTTTGTAAAGACATTGATGAGGGCGACTTGATTTCCGATTTTATTTTGTTATACTTTCCACGCTACACTGCTAAAGAATATCTGCCTTCCCGGATCGTCTAAAGGCAGGACACCAGGTTTTGGTCCTGGGTATCGGGGTTCGAATCCCTGTCCGGGAACCACATAAAAACCACAGACATGTCTGTGGTTTTTATGTGGTAAGGAAAGCGACAGCTTTCCCAAACGGATGTCCGCATTTTGTAACATCCGTTTGCCAGACAGGGATATAGCGAGCAAAGAGAGCTTGCTCTCGAGAGTGAGCGTTCATCCCTGTCCGGGAACCAACAAACATCCTCAGTTTCACCTGGGGATTTTTGTTATCCCCAAATTGGGGTCAGGTCGTGCTTCGTGCTTTTTTTATTTTTTTGTATACTCCTCGGCTGATTTTACTAACGACAGATCGATCTAAATGAAGAAATCTGGCTATTTCCGACGCAGAATACCCGCAAAGAAATCGAGCAAATACTATCGCCTCATTTCGTTCGTTCTTCGTTGAAATATCTTCAAAAAGTTCTTGAAGGTTTGGTTTTCCTACTATTCTTTCTTCTCTGGAATGTTCTTTAATGTGCTCGGAACTTTTTGTTTTTTTCCAAATCCAATGAACAAATTGTGGGGTGCCTAAAATAAAACGATGTGTCAAATCACGATAAGGATCCTCAACACAAGTTCCTTCCGAAATGAAACGATGATATTCCTTTTGAGCTTTATTTTTACTTTTTGAAAATAAGCTGAGCATCCAATTGATGGATAACCAATCAGGACAACAAACGGACCCAACGGTTGCTCGATAGCTACTCCATTTCCAAAATCGTGGATGAGAAACCAATTTTGCACGCACTGGGTTCAATATAATGTAACGGGAAACACCAAGGAGATAAGATTCCTTTTCGATAACAAATGCCTTATAACGACCTTGAAACAAATGTCCAATACGTCTATGGCGAGCATTAAACCATTGTGTATAGTTACCATTGAGATCCCTCATTGCTTTGGAAAGATTTGCATCTGGCGTTTCGATAAGTAAATGGTAATGATTGTCCATAAGACAATAGGCATGACAAATAAGATGATAGGTTTCAACAGCTTTCCGCAACCAATCAAGAAATTTTTTTCTATCCTTATCATCTAGGTAGATGTCCTGAAAAGCATTACCCCTGGTTATGACATGGTAAAGAGCATTTGAATACTCGACACGGATTGGTCTGGACATATCAATCATTATAGCAAAAAGCACGAAGCACGACCTGACCCCACTTTACATTTATCCCCTCTTCCCCCAAGATACAAATTGTCCCTCATTGATATACCCCTCATCATTCGGAGGCTCTCATGAACGGACAAATGCCCTTTACTTTTCGACCCTGGATGTGGATTCTGCTCTTCGTTGGAACAGCCTTGCTTCTCTTCAACTACGATCCTGTGGGAGATCTGCTCAACCAGTGGTTTGGCCCCAGGGCTGAACGATGGGCAACGAACATCATCCTGTGGATTGCAATCATCCTCTTCACGTTCCTTCCGAAAAAAAACCCTCCTCCACAAGAGTGAATGAACACTACCCTCAAGGAGACCCTCATGCCCAAACTCAGCTGGCTCGAAGCGGCGGAAAAGTATAACCGCCATTCCCCTGCTGCCAAGAAGCAGGAAGAAGATGCGCTTGTGCATCAGATCGCGAGAGAACTTCAGCAGTTCCTCGACAGCCCTGAAGGACAAGCGGCCTTGGAGCTCCTCAAGGCAAGTGGTCGTCACATCATCCTCGCCGAGGAACGCGATGGTGCGCATGGTACGGTCTATTTCCTCGATGGTGAAGGACTGCGAAAGTCCCACGAAGCTATGGGGATGTGGACGGCCTATGCAAACCCACAGGAGGGACACGTCCGTAGCCCGCGAGTTCTGCCTCTTGAGGCAAGAGAAGCTGTGGAAGTTGTGAAGCACGACAGACAACCTCTTGTCGAACTCATCGCTTGCATCCGCCGCGATCTCGACAACATCGCCGCCGAGGCCCCCTCTTCTCCCTGATCCTCTTTTCACGCAAACGACCCTCACCGGTCGTTTTTTCGTACAAAAATGATAGAATAAAACACATCGCCTCCGTTATCTCACTCCTCTTTTATGCGCTTCTACTCTTCCTTCTCAGCAAACGAACGTCGCCTCCTTCTTTCATTTCTATTTTTCATTATTGCCTGGCCTGTTTTTAGCGTATTCACCAATACCTTCTTGTGGCGTCACTCTCAAGATATTTTTACGGTTATTGTTTTTAACCTTGGTCTGTACCTGGGTCTCCCTCTTGGCTTTCTTATAAACTCCGCTCTTCTTCATCGCTTTCCTTCCAAAACACTTTTCTTTTTCGGATGCATTTTGCAGGGAATCGGTCCGTTACTTCTTACTCTCATAAATCCCTCCTCTTACATAATCATCACTATCCTCGGCACCTGTCTGGGTCTTCCTATGGGTTTGTATTGGGGCAACAGAAATCTCATAACCTTGCGTATCACCGAAGGTCAACATCGTATAAATTTTTTGAGCATGGAAAGTTTTCAAAATACGGCGGTGGGAATGATCATCCCCATTTTTGTCGGTATCTATCTTACAAGTTTTTCCGGAGGTATAAACATAAGATATCTTATTGTCACCGTTTTGGCGTTTAGTTTTCTTCTTATTGCCGGCGCCTTGATCCTTTCTCTGAAAATAAAAATCCCACACGTAAAACTTTCCTCAGCTTGGATTACCCATGCCTCTACTTTTTGGAATCATCTGCGTTGGTTTGAATTTTTTGATGGAGTCATCACAGCTAATGAAGGCTTACTCTCTTTGATGATGATCTTGGTTTTTCTTGGAATGGAAGATGCTGTGGGTGGAACAAAAAGCGGCGTTGCCATCCTGGCCGCCGTCATGATGTATTTTTTTGGAAAACGGATTCGGACAAAAGATTATGCGCGAGTGATACAACTCTCCCTGCTGTTGATTGGAGGAAGTGCGGCGATCTTTGCCTTTTTTTTCAATGCTTGGAGTGTGATCGTCTGCTTTGCCGCTTTTGGACTTATCAATGGTTTTCGTGCAACTGCTATGATGTCGATTATCTACCGTATAGTGGATGAAGAAGTGGCGCGCACGCAAAAAAATCGATTTGCCTATTTGCTGGATCGGGAAATCTTTCTCAATATCGGCCGCCTGACTATCCTCTTAGCGCTTCTCGTTTCTACAATCTTTGCTCCCACCACGACGCTTCGCTACGGTCTCCTTCTCACGAGCCTCCTTCATATTCCTCTCCTTGCATCTCTTCACAAACTCAAACTCCACTAAAAAAAGAGGCCCTGTCAGGGCTTCTTTTTTGTTTATGTATTTTGTATTCCCTTCACAAGAAAGGTCATCTTCTTTTTCCCCATTTCCACTTCCAGCAATTCTCCCTCTCGTTTACCCATGAGCGATGCGCCCAATGGAGAAAGATGAGAAATCCTCCCGCGCATGGGATTTGTTTCTTGCGGTCCTACGATTTGAAATGTTCGCGGTCCTCCCTCCCCTTCCAAAACAACCACAGATCCTAATTGTACACGACCATTTTCCTGCGCCTGAATCACGGTCACACGTTTCAATTTATCTTTGAGAGTAAAGATGCTCGCGTCCAGTCGCCGCATCCGAGCTTTCGCTTCTTGATACTCCGCATTTTCCGAAAAATCTCCACGCTCGGCCGTAATCTGCACGTCCACAATCGCCTGCTTGTGTTGCGCTTCCAAACGCTGCAACCGATCTTGCAACTCCTGCAACCCCTGTTTTGTCACATAACAAACATCTTCGCCTTGCGTTGCTTTTAATGTTTGTGATCGTCGTGTGGGAATGCGCATAAGAGAAAAGCCCCAATGGGCTTCGTGATTATGAGGTGTGATCCTGTTATGGGTCAAAAAAAATGACGATCTAAATCTTTAGATACCGTCGCATGGCAAAAGTGGTCGCGATCATATTGAGCAGGGCAAGCAACAAAAACTGTCCTCCAAAAATCCACAAACCATTTTGTATAAAGTAAACGGTCAAACCTGTTACGCTTCCAAAATATGCATCCACTTTTGGCTCCACTTGAAGCAAAATGGGGTAAAGCAAAGCGCCCGCAAGGACGGTTGCCAAAAAGCTGTACAAAATCGCCTCAAGCAAAAACGGAGAACGAATAAACCAACTGGACGCTCCCACAAGACGCATGATCCCAATCTCTTCTCGATGAATAAAAATCCCCATGCGCACCGTGTTGAAAACGATCAACGCGGTAATCAACAAAAATAAACCTGAGAGTCCGTACCCAAACCAACGCACCCGATCTGTACTCGCCTCAATACTGTTGATGATGTCTTGATAATTGGAAAAATCTTTTTCGCGAATCCACTCCTCATAATCGGGGTGATCCAAGGCGCTGATAATAAAATCGAAATCATCAACATGATAGGCCTGGACAACCAAGGTGGATCCAAACGGATTGCCTCCGTACTCGTTCAAAGACTGCAAAATTTCCTCATCTCCTTCATGTTGAGTTTGAAATCGAGCAAGGGCCTCCTGGGCTGTCACCACTTGGACATCTTTGACTTGGGTGAGGGTTCGCAGATAAGACACCACGCTGGTGAGTTGATCCTCGGTGACGGTCTCGTAAAAATAAACCGAGACATCCACCCGTTGCTCGACATACGTAATCGCACGGTCAGTCACCACATTCAAAACAAGGAGCACATTGATACTGAGTAAGGTGAGCAACAAAATACTCACCGTCATGAGCGACAACCAAACGTTGCGCCAAAAATTCTGCACCGCGAACTTACTTGCACGATAAAAAGCGATAAACATATCCTCCTTGGTTAAATGCGATAACGACCTTCCTCGACATCGGACACCACCTCGCCATGATCAATGGTGATCACGCGTTTTTTAAGCGCGTTCACGACCTCACGATTGTGAGTAACCAAAACAACGGTTGTTCCAAACTCATTGATGCGCAAAAGAAGATCGATGATTTCGCGTGTGTTGAGTGTATCAAGATTGCCGGTCGGTTCGTCTGCGACAAAAATCTTCGGACGATGAACGAGAGCGCGGGCAATGACAACGCGTTGTTGCTCTCCGCCAGAGAGTTGATGAGGATAGCGATGTGCGCGGTCACCCAAACCTACGATACGCAATACCTGGGGTACAACTTCGGCAATGCGCTTGGGACGTTCACCCGAAACTTCAAGCGCAAAGGCAACATTTTCTCCCACAGTCTTTTTTGGCAACAATTTAAAATCCTGAAACACCACTCCGATTTGTCGGCGTAGTACAGGAATATCGCGATTGGGAATTTTGGAAATATCCCACCCTCCAATTTCAATCACTCCTTTGGTCGGACGCTCTTCGGCAAAAAGAAGTTTTGCCAAAGTGGTCTTTCCTGTTCCGCTTTGTCCGACAATGGAAACAAATTCTCCCGGTTGAATATGCAAGCTGACATTCTTGAGCGCCACGATGTCAGGATGATATATTTTGGAAATATTTTTGCATCGGATCATATCTTGTCAAGGAAATCATTATTCTTTATGATACCTGGCACATAGGAGAGGGACAAGTGTATAACAAATTTTTGCGGGAGTAGCTCAGTGGTAGAGCGTCTGCTTCCCAAGCAGAAGGCCGCGGGTTCGATCCCCGTTTCCCGCTCCAATTAAAAATATCTGACCTTGGTCGGATATTTTTAATTGGAGGAGATAAAAAACGGGAATCGAACCCAAAAAAAATAGCTCGTACCATTGACTTTTTCAAAAAAAACGCGTACATTTTTGCACGCGTTCTTTTCCCCAAGGAGACCTCATGCCCAACCTGCAGCGTGACTTTGACATCCGTGACTTTGAGTGGGACCACACGAGCTTTGGATTCACTTTTACTCGACTTCAAAGCAATCTCCTTCAGCGCATCGCGCAAGGAGAAGACCTCATCCACCCTCAACACATCGAAATCATGGGTGAACAAGATCCTTTCTTTCCCAGGCTTATACGCCTGGCTGAAGGGTTCCTCGTCGAGGTGCTCTATTCCGGAAACGGAGAGTGTCTGTTTGTCCTGCATGCCGATGAGCTCCGTACGTCACAACACGGAACACCCTTCATCTTCCTGCGCACCGTGGCGGTGGAATTCCACACCAATGGTATGGTCTACATCAAGACCTTCAGCAAGATCGCGGACAATGCAATCACCGAAGATTTCCTCGAGGAAAAGGAAGAACACGAGGAAGAGGAAGGTGAATTGATCGTTCTGCGCGCCACTGGCGCCTAGCCCCTCACATCGGGGCTTTTTTGTTTGCCAACCCCTCCTTCGTTTGTTATGATTTTCGCGCATCCTTTGTGCCACTGTAGCTCAGCTGGTAGAGCAATACTTTCGTAAAGTAGAGGTCGGCGGTTCGATTCCGCCCAGTGGCTCCATCCATTTTATTCTCAATCCTATCTTTCCCCCTCGTTCTCTTGTAGAAAAAAACCCAAAGCCTGACCTAACCCCCATTTAAAAAACCACGCGTTCCCTGATCCGTACCCCAAAAAGTGGACACAAAAGTGTCCGCTTTTTGATTCTGTTAAACTACTATCATATGAGCAAAAGAACATTCACAAAGGAACAGATCG
>LCMS01000010.1:0-64911 GCA_001002765.1 Candidatus Uhrbacteria bacterium GW2011_GWE2_46_68
GCTTCGATTTGCTCGCCATAATGCCAAAACGATACTGGGCGCAGAGTGCCGGTTTGCGGGAGCGGACAGAATGTACATTTGGAATGTCGGCAAGGTGGTGTGCGAAATACGATGAACAAAATGACCCCCTCATGCGATTCTTGAAAAAAATATGTGACCGGTTCGCGTAAGGTTCTTTGATCATCAAACCCGTAGGTCTTATCACCTTCTTTTGTTCCGCGAAGAACAGCTGTGTGAAGTTTGCTGGGCATGCCTGACTCCTTTGGAAAGAACTAAAATGGATCGTCACTTCAAGAGTGTCCCCTTAAAGCAGCGGTGAAAAAGGGACAGTCTTGCTGTCCCCTATACGTCGTGAGTAACCCCGTGACCATGATTGACACGGACTTGCGACCAAAATGTGCAATGATCTTGCGGCCGAACCCTTACTTTTTCATCAAAAACCAATTGCGCAATCTCATTCTTTTGTCCGAAAAATTTCTCGAAATCCACAGAATCTGTCGAATTGAATACCGGAGCCACCTTGTCGTACACGACCGTGGCACCCGGACATGAAGAAAATCCTTGCTCCTCCCAATTCCAGTGACGGGAAAGTCCCATCACACGATCTCCCACAAAAATCGCTTCAGAAATAGCATGAGTCACAAGGAGAATGGTATGAGGTGCAGGTTTCCCCTGCCCCACAGCTTGAATATTTTCCTCGTAGAGAACAAGGAGCATACGCTGCAAATCTTCACGCGTGGCCTCATCTAGTGCACCAAACGGCTCATCCAAAAGAAGGATTTGTGGTTTCATAATCAGGGCCTGGGCAATCGCCACGCGCTGTCGCATACCTCCGGAAAGCTCGTGTGGATATTTGTGCACCGCATCCCCAAGACCAAATCGCACCAAGAGTTCTTCTGCATGTTTGAGATGTTCGCGCCGCAAGCGTCGCCAAAATCCTGTCACTTGACCCCACATTCTCCTTGGAATGGTGGTCAGGTGAAGCTTGAGGCCAAACGCCACATTTTCCACGCTGGTCAAAAATGGATAGAGCCCGTAGGCCTGATACACAATGCCACGATCCGGACCTGGCCCAACAATCTCGGTCTCTTGCCCATCATAATTCACACTTACAATTCCTGACGTAGAACGTGTGATGCCGGCGATGAGGTTTAGCAAAGATGTCTTTCCACACCCACTTGCACCAAGCACTCCAACGATTTGTCCGCGACCGATTGTGAAATCCACCCCATGCAAAATATGCTGCTTCCTCACCTGAAACGATGCGTTTGAGACTGTAAGGATGGGCTTCACGAGACACCCCCCTTTGCGTACCAGGGGCAGAGCTTGCATTGAATCCATCGCATCCCCATGTCCATACCAAATCCAAACAGGGCAAGATAAGCAAGATAAGGGTAGACCACGTTCATGTTGAGCAATCGAGATTGCAGACGGATCCGATACCCGAATCCCACATCTCCCACCAAGACTTCAGCCGCAATGAGAAACACCATGGCCGGTCCGATCTGAAGCCTGATGGCATCGAGAAGCTTGGGAAGAATCTGGGGGAACATGATACAAAAAATAATCTCAGTCGTACTCGCCCCAAGGGTACGGGCCTTATCAATACGCTCCTCAGCAATATCCTTAAGCCCCAAATAAATGGTCTGAGCCAAAGTGGGGATCACCCCAAAGGCAATGATCGCTCCGTACATCTTGAGTTCGGTTCCAAACAAAGTGAAGAACACTGCCATCATGGCTGTGGGAGGAATCTTTGCAAACAGAGAAAGGATCGGGAGGAAAAAGGCTTCCATCCATCGCCACACCCCCATGCTCATACCAAGAGCAAAGGCGATAAAGACTCCAATTCCAAGACCAAATCCCAGACGTGAAAGCGTGGCAAGCACATCTTCAACGATCCATCGGTCGCCTGTGCGCGGCTGGGCCGCAAAGATCTTGGAGATCCCCTCACTCATTTGCATCCATGTGGGAATCGTCGTGTCTGTGGGGTTGATCATATGCTGATGAATCGAAAGCCTGGTGTAGAGCGCAAGAAGAAGCAAGATGCTTGCGGTACCGATTACCCATGTTGCCTTACGGCTCATAGGCGCCCGAATACCTGTAAAGCATCGGAAAAGAAAAAAACGTTTTGTGGTCACAAGAACCTCCGGTTGGAAAGAACGGTTTTCCCTTAAGCCCTGAACACAAAATTAGTTCAAGTCTTAAGGAAAAGGGTTAGAGGTTTGCTCTAACCCGCGTGTAGGCGTGATTGGCCTACTTGTCAGGCGGAGGAATGATCGGGACATCCTGCGTGTAGACTCCCCCCCTCTGGACATCGAGCATGTAGGAGGAATCGAAGACATAGGAAGGAGCAGTCGCCTCGGGTGTGCTCCACTGATGCCCATATCCGATCGTCGGAGACAAAGACACGATCTGGCGCCCCACGCAGAACTGGCTCACAAGACCCATGGTCCCGGGGAGTCTACTTCCATCATACACGCCAAGCCCCAGGTCTGGGGTAGCGTAGAACTTGGTCTGCTTGACCACGGTTTCCATGTCCTCAAGCCCCAGGTTGCTGAACTTGGAGCCGAGCGCAACGAGCATCTCGTTGTGACGGGCAGGGTCAGCCATGACCAGGTTGAAGGCGTAGTAGGCATCGATGACCGCACGAGCGAAGTTCTCACCGCCCGGCTTCTCGAGGCTTCCCCGCGCCATGACCACCATGTCGATCACCTCGCCGGGAATCGTGGTGCTGTCGAAGAGCACATGCGTGTCAGCACGCCGCCGCAGGGTCTCGAGCACGAACGGATTCCAAACCATGATGGCTCGGATCTCCTGCTTCTGTTGAAGAGCCGTGGCGGCCGCGCCCGGATCCATGTTCGTGAAGGTGAAATCCGCAGGGTTGAGACCCTGGATGACCAGGTTGCGGGCGAACACGTACTCGGACACGCTCTTCGCCAGCCCGTACACAGGCACACCCTTCAGGTCATCCACGCTCTTGATCCCGCCATCCACGATCAGAGCGTCGGCCCCGAAGGATGTGGAAGTCGGAAGGATCGCGACCGTGGGTCGCGAGGCGGCGGGGATCAGGCTGTCCATGTTGGTGAGGGCTGCGGCATCGACCTCTCCGTTGCCATAGAGGTTGATGCAGGTGTCGTAGTCAGCTTCGCGCAGGACGATATCCACGCCCCAGCGCTCTTCGATCGGACCGACCTTGCCCTTGTCACCATCGATGATCCCGATCTCGGAGGCAACCCCGAAGACGGACCAAGACGGGTACTCGCTCCAGGCGAGCGAGAAGCTCGGAAACTCGGCCGAAGGCTGTGAAGCCCCAGGATCGGTTGCCGGCGCATCCGCAGTCTTCGAAGAACAGGCGATGAGGAAACCCATGAGAGTCAGAGAGAACAGACGACGCATGGAACACTCCTTCTGCGACGCGAAGCGACCAGGCTCCGCTTTGGTGAAATGAACGAAGGGCTTTGGAAAGCCCATGAGGGACGGTTGATCACCATAGTTGGAGGGTTTCCCCAACGCAGGTGGTAAAAAGAGGAAGAACGTAATCTCCCTCACGAAACGGTTTGCCTATACCCTTCTTGCCTGATGGCATGCGATCGCTGACTTTGATCCAATGTTTGCGCTCCGGCTTGCACACAGCGTTCCATTTCATCCACAATGCCATGCAATTCCATATCCACACTTTCCGCATGTTGAAGCGTGCGAATGCGAGTTAGAAGATCTCCAAGACGCTCCACACTTGCCTGAACTTCTCCTATCACTTCTTCTCTGCGCGATTGGATCTTGCGGCGCACTTCGCGCTGCACAATCCCCTCGGCATCTTCAAACAAATCATAGGAGATCTCGAGATAACGCACGGCATGGGCAAAAAGCTTATCAAACAAGGTAAGAAGATCTGCCCGCAGTTCATCATTGACACCCTTCCAAAGACGATCCTCATGCAAACGGCCGGCAATCGTTTCCAAATCACCCATGATGGTTTCGGTTCGATCATCACGATCGCGCGACAATTTTTCTTTGAGATCAATCATGGCCTGCTTGCGCGCTTCTTGCACTTCATGTTCTTCTTCAGCCAACACGCCCTCGGTGATCTTTTCTCTGGCAAACAAGACGCGCAATGCCACGGCAGCTATGGCTCCGGTTGTACCCAGAATCCCTACCGCCAGCGGAATCGCCGGATTGGCAGCCACGAGAATCGCCATAAACCCCAGCATCCCGCCCGTAAACGGTGCCAGGGTCAGAGGATGACCCAAGAGGCGCTTGTACACCTCTCGCTTCCGTTGTTCGCGGGTTCGCATGGCTGCTCCTTAGTAGGACTTTTGGCCCAAAAGGAAACTGACGCTTTGGGACTCGCCACCCATGCCCACGGGAGGAGCCGCTTTGACGCGGATCCGGTGAGTGGGAATGCCTCGGGAGATGATCTGATCGGAAACGCTCTGTGCGCGGGCAAGCGCCAGCTTTTCGTTTTCAACCTGATCGCCGTCTGCACGCGCATGTCCCACCACGGTCAAGTAGAACGTGGGGTAGCTATGCAGTTGGCGCGCGATCTCATCCACGCTGCGCTGGCCCTGAAGGCTAAGCGCACTGGATGCCCGACGAAACTCGATCGCACAAATGCGCAAGTGCCCCACGGTCGAAAGCTTGTCCCAATCCTCGGCCGAAAGCTCGGGAAGAGTCTCGGCTACACGAACAGCTCCCAAATCTCCCTTGGGAACATCCACAACCCCAAGCTTGGAGCGAGGATGAAATCCTCCACTGTAGAGATCACGCAGCACGCCGTCGAAATAGAGTTCGCTTGGGTCTGCAACCGGCATGGCGGCAAACGCACCTGAAGCTGTGAGCATACGCCCGATATTGAGAATCGTGTCGTGCAAGGTCGGAAGACCCGCAGACTCTCCGGTGGGAAGCAGACCAAACAGGGCATAGTTTTCCGTGGTGTTCCAAAAGCGAATTCCCTTGACCATGTTATGCGCTTCATCGCTTGAAATGATTTCTCCGGTCTTTTGACCGTCTTCGATGAGAAGAGCAGCAAACCCTTCATCCCCTCGCGACTGGTAGGAGTAGAGGGTTCGAAGATAAGCGGCAAGAACAACCTTTACCTGTTCAGGGTGATCGCGCAAAAATTCGCGACGGGCCAACAACACATCAACGATGATGCCGCGTACCTGGGAGGTATCCAGCAGACGATGCACGCCGGGAATCTTGAGCGACTTGGAAAGATAGGGCTCCCACAGAACAAACGCCTTGCGTTCGGTCGGCGAGGTGGCGCGCAAGAGATTGTAAATCCGCTCCTGGCTGGTCTCGGGGACAAACCAATCTTCGGGCATCTGGGGAAGGCTCATGTCTGCGCGCACCACTTGGACGAATGTCTCGCTGGGCGAGTCAGGCATGGCAACCACATGAGCGGTTGAGTGATCCAGGTCTTCGATTGCGGCAAGTGCCTGCTTGTAGGCGACCATACCGTCTGCTCCGGCGCTTTCATCGATCGCCAGGACAATGGTTCCTGGGAACTGTTCGAGTTTGGCACCAGTCTTCAAGTTGGCATCAATCGTGATCACAGCCATATCCACATCACCCTTACGCAATGCCTTTTGACGTGCCGCGTAATCACCGCCGTCGTCAACGAGCTCGAGGGAAAAACCACTTTCGCGAAGTTCACCCGCAAACCCATCAGAACGGAAAACCGAATAGCCCTTGAAGCTGTCGGTGGCAATACGAATGGCATGCTCGTCAGATGACGTTTTCTTCACGCTTGTCTGTGCGATCAGATTGTCTTGCGCTGAAGGATGAATCACAAACTTCCACACGAGGATGCTCACAAAGGCAAGCAGAATGATGATCGCAGCACCTACAATGAGACGAAGTGAACGACGACCTTGAGAGGTAGGTTCCATGGAAGGACTCCTTGAGTGGGAAAGAAAGCCGGGTATCAGCCGGCAAAAAAAGTTTCGGATTGAAAGGAACATTTCTTTAACCCGAGCTCACAGGAAAACCTATGGTCTCGGGAGAAAGGCCATCACCGTCTGTGATGGCTTTGGGGGTCTAACCTTCGAGGATTATCCAGAGAAGGACGCCGAATACCCCGCAAATAACGATCATGAAAAAAAGAATCACCAGAAACGGAGTCTCCTCTTCTTTGACCGCTTCCGCACTCGGCTGGGATGGAGCGGCCGCCTGATCCACTTCCTCGGGAGGATCTTCCCCGATCGGATGGTTGCCTTGCACCGAAGTGCCAAGCCCCTTCACAACCGCCATGGCCACATCGGTTGAAAGTGGCGCGATGGTCAAGTAGGCATCAGTGGCGAGTTGCGGATCCCGCACAGAGGAAACCTCAGCAAACACCTGACGCACGCGCTCTTCGAGTGCCTGCGCATTGTTTGCATTCTGATAGGTGTCGGCCTGGGTGGCCAAAGTGTGTTCAGTATTCATGTCGATACCGACCGCGTGAATCAGGATCCCGCGCGAGCGAATCTCGGGCGTGAACCTTTCGACCATTTTTTCTTCTCGTGCCGGATTGGCCTGGCCATCGGTGAGCACCAAGAGGGTGTACATTCCCTCATTGTGTTGTGCCTCCCGCATGTACAGGAGTTCATCGGCAGCCGCCTTCATGAAGGTACCAAGCGGCGTGGATCTGTCCGGATTGATCGCCTGGAGAGATTGGAGAAGTGCAGCGTGATCCGAAGGTCCGAGCTTTTGGATCCATTCATACCGTTGTACACCGCTCATGACGAGGACGCCGATATAGGTCTCCGGTGGTGCATTGCGGATCGCTTGCTCCAGGATGCGCTTGGCAGCGTCCATCCTGCTTTCTGATGCCTCTCCTCCCATACGCTCGTTCATGCTCCCCGAGGCATCGAGAAGCACGACAATGCAATCGTGGACACTCGTCTTTTCGATTGGCCGCGTGACCATCATTCCATCCATTTCCAAACCTGCGAAGGTCGGAAGACAGAAAAGCATCGAGACGAAAAGCAGACAAAGGATGCGACTGATGCCTCCCATGACTGCCTCCTTAGAAATCGAAGTCTGCGGTGGTGGATGCCTCGCCGGTCACACGCGTGAGAACGAACTCCACGCGGCGATTGGCTGCAGCTTCTTGCTCACTGCGTGGGCGGGCGACCATGGGCTCGCCAACACCTACACCATCAAAGGCGATCTGACTCTCGTCGATCCGCTTCCCTTTCTCTTCCGCAAACTGAAGGAAGGAGGAACGCACGGCCTCTGCCCGGTCACGGGTGAGCTTCTGTGCTTCCTGCAAGGTCTCACGAGGATTGGCGCCTCCGGTCTTGAACGTTCCGCTTGAAACAATCGCAATCACCTTGGCAATGGCCTCCAAAGCAAGCGGTTCACCATTGTAGAAGTACTGGTAGTCCGTCGGGCTCGTGCCTGTGCGCTTGAGCATACCGTTTTCGATCGCTGCATTGACGAAGTCACGCAGCACAGCCGTAGGATCCGCATGTCCGCGAATGACGAGGACCGCGCGGGGATACTTGTCGAGAAGCGTGAGAGCACGATCATACTGATCGCGATACTGATCCTCCGAAAACGTCATCTGATTGGGCTCAAAGCTGATCGTGAAGGAAAGCATGCTGCGGCTGCCGAAACCTTCGGAGTCAAGGCCGCTGATCTCGGTGCGAACCGCTTCGGCATTGAACCTGGGCTTGGCCTCTACCGTGAGAGACTCAGACAAGGACTGCTTGAAGATCTCGTCTTGCCAGAAGGTATCCGGCACGCGGGCAAAGGCAATGGACTTGGTGGTCTGTCCCAAGCTCTCGGCCATCCTGTTTGCTTGGGTGGCGAGCGCATCGAATCCGTGTTCGTTTTTGGGATCGATGAACGCCAGGTTGCCGGCATAGCCGACGAACTGGGCATCAAGGAGAAGTCCGTGAGCATCCTCGGAGGTGGGGAGCACACCCGTGCCCAGGATTTCCTGGGACAGGGCGAGGAGCCCCTGATACTCGGTCGAGCCGGAGACCTCATGCGCCTTGCGAAGCCTGATCACGGCTTCCACGGCTTCGAGGTAAGCGACCGCAAAGGCGCGCACCTCATTGACATGGTCACGATAATAGGTCGGGTTGACCCAGTAGGTATCGGCGATCGTGAACACGCGCTGGGCCGTGGACACGAGAACACGGGCGTTCTTGACCGTGCCTTCAGCACCTGTGCCAACCACATCGAGACCGCCGGTCAAACCGATCATGTCGGGCGTGATCGCAAAGGCCGCGTCGGCCTGGCCGCTGCGCAGCGCTTCGATCGGACTTCCCTTGCCCGTCAGGGTATCGCACCACACGATCTGCACATCGGTCCACGACAGATGATCGTCGGTCAAAATCCCATAGAGCATGGACATGTGCGGGCCGCCGCGCTGGAGCGCGACGCGCTTACCCTTCAGATCCTTGATGGACTTGATCCCCTCTTGCACAACCAGATGGTCGCCCTGCGACCAGGTCATCTGGAACGCGTAGAGGGGGCAGGTCGCGGGATCCGCGCACAGCCCCTGCTCGAAGATGGCATTGGTGACCATCTCATAGGTGCCGCGCAGATAGGGTGTACGCCCTTCCTTGTAGGCCTGCGCCTGGAGCTTCATGTCATCGCCGGCAGCCAGCTGCAGGTTGAGGCCGTGCTTTGCAAAGATCGTGCCTTCGCGCGTGCGAAAACCGCCGTTGCCGTAGAAGGTGGCGTAGTCCCCACCCCAGGCGATGAAGCCGGTCTGGATGGGAGTGCCGTCAAACACCTTCCCTTGGAGGAAAGCGACGTCGCTTGGTGCGACTGCCTGCTCCTGTGAAGGCTTGATCTCGGGAGAAACGTTCTGAGAGGTTCCTGGCTGCGAGTTGTCGATCGGCATGCAGCCGACAAGGACGAAGATCAGGATCGCCAGAAAAAAACGGAGGTAGGAACAGGAAAAATAACGAGTGCACATGGCGCCTCCTTGGGAAACGGACGAAGTGTCCGATTGGTGAGTTGTTGACCCCTTGTAAGGAGCGTCAGAAGAGAGGTTTTTTGTCTCCAAACCCCTTCGTTCTGAACGCGAGACCTTAGGGTTTTTTGCCTAAAATGTCAACGATCTGTAGGCGAATCTTTAAGGAAAAAAACAAAAAAAGCCCATTTTTGGCCTCTTCTTGTTTATCCCTTTATCACACAGGATAAAACAGCAATGTTTGTAAAAAAATTCCACTTTGAATATTTGGTCTGATAATGTTCGTGATCTTTTAGGATAGCTACAGATGTGGTGTCAGGTCTGACACCAAAATACAAGAATACAAGGCAAAACAAAAAAGAACCTATAGGCTCTCTTTGAAAATTTCTATTCCCTTTTGGACGACCCTTGCTCTAACGTTTTATCTAAAAGGAACGTTTCGTCTCCTGCAAGTGAAGCAAGTGCGATGAAAACTGATCCGGACAACCTCACGGGAGTTTTAAGAATTTGTCCTAATGTCACGGCTGCCGCACGATGATGTCCTTCGACACAAACAATTTTTTTATGATCTTCACGCACAAGGCCTATCAACTCGGTCGGAGCAGGAAACTGCTTCATGAGTGACACAACGGCCGAATGATGAAGAAAAAAATCTTGCGGTTCGGGCAGGGCCAGCAACTCGGCAAACGATACTGTATTTTTCTCTTCTGTATATTTCTGCCATCCGTTAAACGGCCCCATCAAAAGATTTGGCAAAAAAACTTGTGGATCTTTCACTTCGTATAATGCCCAAGCACGATCTTGAAGATGAAGTTGCAAAGCGGTGTGCACGCGCCAACTCTCCCAATTTGGCCACCCTTTGATCCTGGTCGCACACTCAACCCATGAAAAATTGTGTGCCTCGCGCTCTTTCCATCCTGCAAACACTTCTCCCCAACCAAGTGAACGGACAAAAGAAAGTTGTGATTCAAAATGGAACATAAGGAGGCTTCCAGTTCTTTTGAAAAATGGCCATGGAAAATAAGTCATGCCATCTTTTGTTTATGAATATTTCCTCTCTCATCCGCCCCTCCTCTACAAACCCCAAAAACTTATACAAACATATCGCTCGTTTATTTGCATCCACAACTCCCAAGTTCACCTTGTGTAATTTGAGTGTGCAAAATGCATAATCCAAAAGCCAAATCAATGCTTGCTTCCCATATCCTTTTCCGCGATACGCATCCTCTCCGATTGCGATAAAAAGTTCCGCGTTCCTGTTCATCTTCTGGATATTCGATAAGCCCATAAAACCAATGGGTTCATCGTCCACACAAAAAGTAAAAAACTTTTTTTGTGAATTCTTTTTATAAGCCTCAAACCATTTTCTTTCTTTGGCAAGAGTTGTTTTCTCCCCAGAACAATCTCCAATATACTGACTGACCTGTGGGTTATTGAGCCACTTTACGCGAAGAGGAATATCAGATGATTTGTGTGGACGTACCTGCAACATAGGGTATCTTCTCACGGGTGCACACACCGTAAATTTTAGATAGTTGGTCGGGCTGGCGGGACTCGAACCCACGGCCTCTGCGTCCCGAACGCAGCGCTCTACCTGCTGAGCTACAGCCCGATATAAAAAATTTTATTTTCTCCGGATGCCCCCCATCATATCCGTCCTCCTTTCAAAAATCAACGGAACCGATCAAATATTGTATACTGAAAATCTATGGAAGACTCTCTTCATGAGATCATTCTTGATCTCGAAAAAACCTATAAGACCAAACGACTGATCAATCTTTTACTTGTCTGGATCGTAGGGTGCGCCCTTGTGGGAATACTCTCGTTTATCTTCTTTCCTCTCCTCCTTTTCTCTCATCAATAATCCAAACCTTCCCGCGCTTTCACTCCAGAATAAAAATAATGTTTTTTCATCTGCACATCAGAGACAAGATGTGCGACATCTAATAACGCGGTAGGGGCATGACGTCCGGTTAAAATAAGCTCGACTCCTTCGGGCTTATTTTTTATAAGCGATAGCACTTCCTCCATGGTTATCAACCCGAGCGCTATACAGCTATTAATCTCATCCAGTAATACCACATCACACTCGGACGCAAAAAAATCTTGTGCGGCCCTCAACCCTCTCTGCGCCTCTTCGTGATCTTTTGGAGTTAAAGAAAAATCAAATCGCCCTGTGGTCGCATCCACCCGATCGCGACCCGTCACCACATAGGAAATTCCCAAACGATCGAGAGAAAAACGTTCGCTGTAATGTGATCCTCCTTTATCAAAATACACGACCCCTGCTTTTTTCCCCGCCCCATAGGCACGAATAATTTCTCCAAGCGCCGCCGTAGTCTTTCCTTTCCCTTCACCTGTAAAAATTTGCACAAGCCCATATCCTTGTCGCCCGGCGATACGATCATCTGCTTTTGGGATTCCGCTCATGCGACGATACACCTTCAAAACCTCTCGCACATTTTCTTTGATCTCCTCGGGATCCGCGTCTTTAGGATCATGCCAAAGATATTGACCATGTTCCTCGCTTAACAAAACTTCAACGTCAAGAACCTTGATCGCATAAAAAACTCCAAACACGCAATGAGTTTCTTCATTTCTCTGAAAAGACCAAAGATCAGTATGAATGATCTGCGCGGCCTGCGGATCTGTCACGAGACCGGTCTCCTCTGCAATCTCACGAGCCAATGTTTCCAAAGGGTGATCCCCCTCCTCCATTCTTCCTCCGGGCAACTCCCATTGATGCGCACCCTTATTTTCCATCAACAGCAAAATCTTTCCCAAAGGATTCACTAAAAGAACTTTTTGTGCGATAAACGCTTGGATCATAGCGTTATTTTTTTACCGCATCCACAAGAATAAAATTTGAAGTGAATAGATATTCTTTATCTCCTAACGTCACCTTTTCCGGTGGAACGAATGCAACGGTAAAATTGGTTCGCTCATCTTTGAAAACTTCCTTCAAAAAACTCAAAGCTTCTTCCTGTGTATAATTCGGCTCGTTTTCCACAATCCAAAGACTACCATCAGGATAAGTACGTTTAATGTCTGCTGCGAAATCCATAATGATACGCCCTCCAGATTTCAAAACACGTCTCATTTCCAAAAAAATGATTTGAAACACCTGCCTTGGAAAAAGATGCATCGTACCCACAGAAAAGACTCCAACAAATTCGCCGTCCTCAAAAGGAAAAGGCTCAACCACATTCATGGTCTTTGTGATGAGTTTGTTTTTGAGATGGTCAGGTGTGACACGAACCAGTTTTTGTAAAGCGCCTTCGTCAATATCCACAGCCACAACCTCATCAGCTTTTTCCAATAACACATGATTAAATCTCCCATCGCCGGCGCAGAGATTCAACCATTTGCCTCCCGTCTCCATGTGGTTTAGTAAATTTGTCGTAGCCAAATCTTCCGTCCCCCAAACAGAAGAATGAGAAAGGTCGGCATACTCAATCTCATCAGTGTAGATATATTTCTTTTCATCAGCTTTCATAAACGAGAAAACCCCGAGAAATACTTCGGGGTTTTGTTTTTTTAAGTAAAAATTTAGCTGCACCCGCTTGTTGCTCCACAATTCAGACATTTATAGCATGAACCGTTTCGCACCATGATTGATCCGCAGGTCATACAGGCAGGAGCATCGGATTGATTATCAAACGTGGAGGTAAGACCGGTTGTTGTTTTCTCCGACTGCGCAAATAACGTGGATTGTGCTTCAGGACTTTCTTCCACCGCCACGGTCACGACCTGTGGCTTGTTCACGGGCTCAGCCATGATATTACTGTCAGTCGGGTCTTCGGTGACATGCACGCCCACGGTCATCTGCACATCCCGAGGTAAAAATTTCATGGCCAACCAACGAAACAAATAATCAATAATGGATTTGGCGATTCGAATTTGTGGGTTATTCGTATAGCCTGATGGCTCAAAACGCATATGCACAAATTTATTGACCAACACTTCCAGCGGCACCCCATATTGCAATCCGATCGAAACCGATGTGGCAAAACAATCCATCAACCCTCGAATCACTGACCCTTGCTTGGACATCGTGATAAAAATTTCCCCCGGCGTCCCATCATCATAGAGCCCCACATTGATATAGCCCTCATGACTACCCACACTAAACTTATGCGTGATCGAACGGCGCTCATCGGGCAAGCGGCGACGGCGCGGTTTATCCACAATGGATGGGGTAACTTTTGGCACTACGGAAATCACGGATGCCGTGGTTTTTTCCGCCTCTCTAATCCCCTCTTCTTTTTGTCGATCCTCGTTTACCTTTTTGGAATCTTTTTCTTTTGTCGTCGTCAACGCTTGTTGACGTTTAGATCCATCACGATATACCGCAATCGCTTTGATCCCCATTTTCCATCCTTCCATATACACTTTTCCGATATCCTCCGGAGTAGAGTCGTGCGGCAAATTGACGGTCTTGGAAATGGCTCCGGAAATAAACGGTTGTACAGCCGCCATCATGCGCAAATGCCCCATATAGTGAATTGTGCGCTTTCCGTTGACGGGTTTGAACGCGCAATCAAAGACGGACAAATGCTCTTCTTTGAGATGTGGTGCACCTTCGATCGTATCATTGGTATCAATGTAAGTCGTGATATCGCGTTGCTGTTCCTCGGTATATCCCAATCGCTGTAAAGCTTCTTTCACACAACGATTCACAATTTTCATCATGCCACCACCCACAAGCCACTTATATTTAACAAGCGCAATGTCGGGCTCCACTCCGGTCGTATCGCAGTCCATCAAAAAAGCAATAGTGCCGGTGGGAGCCAAAACGGAAATTTGCGCATTGCGCGATCCATGCACTTCTCCATCCTCGACAACTTTATTCCAAATGAGACAAGATTCTTTGAGCAAAGCGGGATCAATCCCCTTCTCTTGCAAATGACACGCTTCGTCGCGATGCATGCGCATCACTTGCAAAAACGAATCGCGATTCTTTTTATATCCCGCAAACGCTCCGCGCTTTTCCGCAATCTTTGTCGATTGATGATAACAATATCCGCTCAACAGTGCTGTGATCGCTGCGGCAAGATTGCGACCTTCTTGCGAATCATAAGCATATCCGTGACTCATCAAAAGCGCACCGAGATTTGCATACCCAATCCCCAAGGAACGATAATCATGACTGTTGCGTTCAATCGCAGGGGTTGGATAACTTGAATTTCCCACAATGATTTCCATGGCTGTAATAATAATGCGGCTCACATGCTCAAATGCCTTTACATCAAACTCCATGCGACCGTTCACCTCTTTGCGCAACTTCATGAGATTCAGCGAGGCGAGATTACACGCTGTGTCGTTAAGGAACATATATTCACTGCAAGGATTGCTCGCATGAATGCGATCGGTTCCTTTGCAGGTATGCCACGTATTGATGGTTGTATCGTATTGAATCCCGGGGTCTCCGCACTGCCAAGCCGCATCACACATTTTTTTCATGAGATCTTTAGCACGATAACGCAAACTTTCTTTCCCTCCCACGACTTCATGAGTGACCCATTCGCGATCATCTTCCACTGCGCGCATAAACTCATCGGTCACACGTACAGAGTGATTGGCATTTTGAAAAAACACGGAACTGTAGGCGTTGCCATCAATCGAACCGTCATACCCGGCATCCATAAGCGCCCAAGCTTTTTTTTCTTCAATCGCTTTTGCCGTAATAAAATCTTCAATATCAGGATGATCGATATTCAAAATAACCATCTTGGCCGCACGACGCGTTTTACCACCGCTTTTTATCACCCCGGCAAAAGCGTCAAACCCACGCATAAAAGAAACCGGACCTGAAGCGCGCCCGTTGCTCCCGCGCAAATATTCTTGTTTGGAACGTAAAATGGAAAGATTCACTCCAGCCCCAGATCCTCCTTTAAACAACATGCCTTCGGTCACACACAAATTCAAAATGGACCGCATGTCGTCTTGCACCGCATTGATAAAACACGCAGAACATTGCGGATACGAATTCACACCCACATTAAACCAAACCGGAGAATTAAATGCGGCCATTTGATTGGTAAGAATATACAAAAGTTCGTGCTCATACACGTCCGCATCTTCCTTGGTTTGAAAATATCCGTCACAACGCCCCCATTTTGCAATCGTATTGGCAACACGGGTCATGAGTTGTTTGACCGAAGATTCGCGTTCCGACTCCCCCACTTTTCCACGAAAATATTTTGACACCACGATATTGGTGGCAGACTGCGACCACGATGCCGGAACCTCCACGCCTTTTTGTTCAAACACGGCCTCTCCTTTTTCGTTTGTGATGCGCGCATCGCGAATATCCCAAACCATTTCATCAAAAGGATGCACTCCTTGGCGGGTAAAAAATCTGGAAATCACAAGCCCATCTCCATACACCGGCTCACGTGTACCAATGGCCGCCAGACTCTCGTACATGGCATAGTGTCTGGCCACATGAGGAAGGTTGTGATCAATAAAAGTAAGAGTAATCACGTCGCGGATATCGGAAAAACACGGTGTCATATGCCCGTTAAACCGTCGCACCAGTCGACTCACGATTTGTTCCACCATTTCTTTGACACTGCGCTCGTCTTCAATACCCGCCTCCTTCATGGTTGCACGAATGGAACGGGAAAGTTTCTGGAGCTCAAAAGGCTCCTCGCGTCCGTCGCGTTTACGAATCATTTTGACAGATGTCAGATAATCCCAAACGGACTCAGTGACATCCCCGGCTTGGGTTTGCACTTCGGTCTCTGCGGAACGAAACGTTGTGTCAGACATACGGCGAGTACGAAAGAAAGAGTAAGAGATAAGAAAAGATCTTCGTGATTCTTCTTTTATCTCCCTCCCTTTGGAAGGTTGAAAAACTCCCCCTAAGACACGAAAAGACAATCCCCACGGATTATCTTTTTATGTCATGAAGAAAGAAGGACGTCTTTCTTCTTTTCCTCCATCGAAGCGACAAACCACTCGTCCGTACGTTCTACCATATGTTGTGGTCTGCTCTTATTTTAGACCACGACATATGGGGTGTCAAAAGAAAAACTTATCCACAGAATCGCACAAAAAACGACGCTCAAAATCAAAACGGCATGGTGAGATTGATAACAGGTTGAGGGGCTATTTTTAAGGCAAAATCCACGGGAATCGCCTTTCTTTCTCCGCTCCTGTCCTCAAACGCGAGGGCTTGATACTTAAGTCCATACTCATACACCTCTTTGGTAACCCGCACATCGTCCAAACAGTATTGTTTGATCTTGTCCACTTCTCCCTGTTTCCACCACTCGATTGCCTGTAGGCCATGCCCTGTTTTTCGATGCCCCACACTTGCGGCGGCTACATCATCCAGCTTGAGCCGAAACCCCAAGGCCTTTTGGATTTCCTCCAAAATATCGAGTTGTGGAAGCTTGAGGAGATCGCCTGCATAATAGTTATTCATGATAGGCAAATCAAAACTGCGAGAGTTATACCCGATCACTCGATCACAACGCTCCAACCGCGCCCAAAGGCGAGACAATTCATGTTCCTCAAAGACCTCGAACGTATTGGTCTCGTAAAAATAAACGCCGACAACCGAGATTTTAAACTTTGTGTAGTCATTCTCGACGTCGGCAAAACTATTTTGCGTTTCAATGTCCAATACCACTTCGTGCTTCATACGCGGCACAGTATAACGCAAGGAAGCGATTGGATCAAAATCAAATCTCCACAACAAAACGCGAACCCGCATCGGTCGAAACGTAATCCTCCGGATTGTCTACTCTTGTAACAATCCGCTTATCGGTGTGATCCCAAAAAATATTTGGAACACCTTTTGCCATAAGGGACATACACCCCGCTACATTCATTGCCAAGCTCTTTTGATATTCATACTCGTCCAAAGGTTTTCCTGTAACCTCAAGATGGGTCATGAAAGCCGTGATCCAATCCTCAAGCGTCATACCCGACTCACCAAAATAAGGAGAGCTGGGGTCTTGTCTGGAGGCTTCAAGAAAATCAATGTCATGCTGAGGTGCGTATCTTCCCTCTCGATCAGGCCGTGGGTTCCCCCCCCCCGCACCATTCCGATCTTTTCTTTTGTAATACCGCAAAATCCCGGGGCATCATCGTGTGGAGCCTGGAGAAGAAGGACTCGCCAGCCGGAAGCGAGTTTCCCTTGATCTTGATCTTCGGCTTCAAGGATTTCTTTTTTTGTTTTTCCACCATGCCCGGGAACGTAAAAACCGGCAGACGTTGGATGATACACGACGTTATCTATAATCAAGTCATGATCTTTAAAAATAAAACGAAAATGAGTTAAGACAAAATCAGGATGTTTCTTTCTATATTCCACCAAAAACTCTTGCACCACAGAAACAAAAAAGCCTAATCCCGTGGCAAAAGGAACGAGGAGGAGCCGTGTGAATCCTTGATCTTGTTTGATTTCGAGTGTTTCGCGACGTTCGTACAATCGTTTGGCGATTTGCTCCAAAGTGGGCACGGGTCGGGAAAGATTTTTCATGTGATCCAAAAAACCTTCCTTATGTAAAAGTTCAATTTGATCCTCGTATTGTTCACGAAGATTGTAAAAATTCTCGGCATACTCGAGAGTCTCTGCCAGACTCAACTCTTCTTTTGCCGGTTCTTTGTGTTTCACGAGATATTCAAAACGCTCAAGAAGATCGGCAAGTCGTTCGAGATCTGGAGTGGAGAGTTTACTGGTCGCCTCACGGAGAGCGGCAGGTTTGGTAAGGGATTCTTTGGAAATCCCGTGAGCTTTTGTAAAATCAATGATCTCTTGCCGCAGAGTTTCAAAGTGTGCGCGATGTTGTTCGGGCAAAGAATCACGGACACTTGAAACCGAATCCATGATGGCTTCGCCAAGAATTTCCGAAGTGCGTTTGACCCCCACCTCCGCAGGGGTGGCAGAGGAAAAAGATTCTGAAGTTGGTCGAAAAAAAGAAACCATATTCAATTCGTTTGTCCTCCAAATATCTTTCCAGCTTCATTCCATAGCCCATCAAATCCATGAACCTTCAAATAATACCACCACTCCGCTCCCCACAAATACACCTCGGACACACCTATCTCTTCGGAAAAATGAACACGATCACGCAAGGCTTTCTCATCAAACAACCCATACCATTCCTCAAGCGGCCGATCTCCCAATGACATCGTAAACCATGGCTCGGCTTGAAGCTCGGAAACAACGACCTGATCGGTCCAAAAAGAAGCTGCAAGCACACGCAGGCGATAAAACAAAGGAGAAATGGGATACACAAAATATCCTGTCGTATCACTCCAGGTGACTTGATAAAGAGAAAATCCCAGTACATCGCTCATGCGTGCAAGCGGCCACCAAAACTCTAATTCCCCGCTCACAGTCAATTGAATGGGATGATCATCTTGTGCGCGCACAAGAGCCAAAGTTTCTTGAAGATTCTCAGAGTCAATCGTCGGACACACTCCATAATCAAAAAGTGGTTCATTTTCTACTTGCCAACGCACAAGAGCTGGAGAATTTTTATAACGTGTGATCGCTTGTTGCACATAGATGGAAAACGACTCCCAACGCTCATGGTCGGGAAGAGACAGCGCCCAAGATGGAATATGACATTCAGGCCAACGCGGAACTTTTTGACCAATGACAAGAGTAATCTTCATGTCATAATCCTCTGCGATCGCCAGAAGCGCATCCATTTCTTTCCAATCATACTGTCCCTCCTCTTGTTCAATGTGATTCCAGTAGAGAGGTATGCGTGCAAATCGGACGTTTTCTTCCTTTGCAAGAGCGCTAAAAACTTCCTCTGGACTCAATCCAAGTTCTCGCGCATACGCGGAAGAAAAAGTGATGCCAAACTTTGGCAAAGGTTGGGGATGAAAAATCCACCACATCATTCCTCCGGCCAAAAGAAAAAAAAGCACCGCTCCTCCTATGATCCAGAGATGTTTTTGAAAACGTTGGCAACAAAACATAGCAGGCCTTAAATCTCCTCTTTCTTTTCTCGTAAAAAGGCGAGCCAACTTTCGATAATCCCAATGGCAGCTTTAAACGGCGCTTCCACGATAAAATCAAAAAAGAAAAGAAAAATGTTCACACGTGGTGCACGCATGGCCATCCATCGCCCGGCACGCACAATGGGCAAAAAGACAATATCGGCGATAAAGGTGAAAAGTCCTCCGGCGGTTTCCACGACCACCAAATCTTTTTTCGTCTGCCGGATCTTGAGACCGAAAAACGCCACCAACATAAAAAAGAAAATGAAAAAGAGAATGGAAACAACGTTAAAAGCAAACAAATGAAGAATAAAAGAAATCACGCTTAATGTGAGAATAAACGCGCCAACGTACAACACATTGAACACCATACCCAAAGCCCCTTTGGTCCAAGAACGACGCATCTTAAAGAGCACTAAAAAATCTTCTCCCCATCCGAATAATCCTCGCGCTTCTTCCAAAATCTTTTCCGTATTACGTTTTCCCGGAACTTGAACGGTAAATCCAAGAAATGCCAAAAGAGCCGGAGGAAAAATAATATTCACAAACAGCGGGACGTAGTTGGTGGTGTGCAAGATGAACGTTTCGTATGGTGCTTCCAAAACAAGGGCCAACAACATCTTGGTAAAAAAGAGGAACACGGTAGCGCGAATCACTCCACGCGCCAATCGAGAACGAAAACGACTATATCGTTCTTGCGCCGCGCGCGTAAGCGCCGTCTCGATTTTTTCTTTTTGTGTATTTTCAAATGCCTGATTAAATGCGTCCGGATCATCTTGAGTGATGTCGCGCAATAGATGGAACACGACGGCGTGACGGCGCATAAGACGATACAAAGAATCGCTCCCGGGATGTTGTAATTGATGCTCTGCGGTTTCCACAAACGCACTGAAGTTTTGTTCTACTTCTGCCACAACGGGATCTCCGGCTTGAGCTTTGCGCCACGTGGGAAAATACAACGTGAGCAAGCGAAACCGTAACATAGCGGGATTGGCTTTTAAAACAGAGCGATGAATCGCGATGAACAATTGAAGATCGCGATCCTCTTCGGTCACAATCTTTGTGCTCCATTGCACACGTTTACGCATCTCCTGATACGCATATTGTGTCAGTGCCTCATCAACAAGCGGAGGATCCAACAGATATTCGATTTCACACGTAAGCACGTCAAGGAGCCAATCATAATGGTCCTGACCTTTTTTGGAATCTTCGGGGAGTCCTGCAAAAAGTCCTTGATATTTGGAAAGAATTTGCGCAAGCTCCTCAATCTTTCTCTCCGGAATTTTTTTATTGGGAAAATAACGGGCCCAAATGAGCTCACGCAACAGATTGGTGGCAAGATTGCGGTCCATCCCCTCTCCCATACGTCGTTTCAAAATGCGGCGAATCGCATTGCGCCGCAACAAATGATCCTCATCATACTCAAGTGTATTGCGCACAATCTCATAGGCTGAGGCCGCAACCGAGAGTGTCTCATTGACTGTAATGACTTCTTCTTTGGGAGCCTCTTGCGCATCTTGTTTTACCCGCACAATGGTGCGCAGTAGGTGGTGGAGTGTTTGATCCATATAAAACATCTAAACGATCAAAGGAAGAGGATGGATAACATCCGGTTTTCCCAAAACAATATTTTCAATGCGATACGTGCCGTGGGTCGGCGCCTCAACAAATCCGCTCCAAGCCATGCGCGCCACACCCCCTGACTGGATCCAATCAAATAACCATTCGTTTGTGTACCGAGGATCGGCTTGCGGAATTCCGCCCCCCACATACTGCAACCATACTTGGTTGAACACTTCTTGAGACCCGATGGGGGGTGCAATGATAATGGGAATTCCAAGCCCGGTATAAAAAGACAGCTCACTTGGTTTGGTCCAAAGAATATCGGTTTCCTTAAGCCAATCGGTAAACCCATCAAAATATTCTTTGCGCGATGAATAGGAGGGAATGAGGATCGATTGTCCCAACTCTTGTTTGAGCCCAAGATCCAAAACAGCATCTTGAAAAAAACGCGCGACATCTTTGCGAGTGCCCGCCATCAATATCAAACGAAGTTTCCCCTGTTTAAGTTCGCCCTTCAAACTGTTCAAAATATCCACGGCGATTTTTCGCTGCGCTCCGGCTCCTCCCACGCTATACAAAAGCGTAAGTGGACGATGACCGTCTTGTGTGATGCAAAACGATTTTCCCAGTTCGGCCTGAAGCGTTTTGAGATAACGATCTGTAAAAATACCTTGCGGATCCAAGTGACACAGACGCTCGCGCATCCGTTCTTTAAGCGCGCCTGCGCGAGGACCGCCAATTAATTCTTTTGGAAGAGGAAAACCCGTTAAATGAATTTGTTCGGAACGTACACCATACAGTTTCAACCGCTCGGCGACGCGACCATTGGATGCAAAATAAATAATGCGACTCCGTTTAGGATCCAGGGGCGCCCAAGAACGACTGACATCTGCGTCGGTTGTGATGCAATAAATCTTCCCGGGATAGTCAAAATAATCCGCGGCAAAGGCGGGAAGAAAAAACGTCGTCACCAGTGGCACGGGATTTTCGCTTATCTTTTCAATCAAATGTTTGCCCATGCCTTTCTTAATCAAATGATACATTTCCCGCAACTGAATATTTGGTCTTGAAAGATCGCGCCGAGGATAAAAAGACGGAATCTGCTGCAAACGATCCATAGCGCCAAAAAGCATATCACCTACAACCGGAAGAGGTTTGAGTCTGGAAATCTTTTCATACGCTTCACGGCTTTTACGCCAACGTTCTTTGTCTTCATCCGGAATCCCTTCATAATTATTCGCGGAAATCACTTCCCCACCTCCAAGATCGCGTAGTGCGTGCGCAGCACGGCTATGCCCATAGCCCATGTCCACATCCACCACCCAAGCCTGACGCGTTGTTTTTTTGACGGCCATAAAAATTAAAATAACGTGCGTTCCTCGGAATCTTTAATAAAAGCAAATGCCTCCTCTGCCGTATCCACGATGGAGACAAGATCCAGATCACCGGGCGCAATCGCTTGTTGAGTTTCCAATACTTGTGTCTTTATCCAAGCCCATAGAGGATCCCAATACTCCTTCCCCACCAAAATAACCGGGGTCTTTTGCATTTTGTGTGTTTGGATCAAGGTGATGATTTCAAAACATTCATCCAAAGTTCCAAACCCGCCGGGAAAATAAATATAGGCTTGAGCCGAAGCGGCAAGCATCACTTTGCGAGTGAAAAAATAATAAAACCCCCGACTGCGCTTTACATACGGATTGATGCGCTGTTCGGTAGGTAATTGAATATTAAGTCCGATGGATTCTCCTCCGTTCTCAAACGCTCCTCGATTGGCTGCTTCCATGATACCCGGGCCTCCGCCAGTGATCACCGTAAACTTATGCCTAGCCAACAGACTGCCAAGAGTGTATGCCTCGTTATACCAACGACTTCCTTCTCTTGTGCGTGCCGAGCCAAAAATTGTTACCTCACGGCTCGACTCGGATAAAAATTGAAACCCTTCCACAAACTCGGCCATAATACGAAAAATACGCCAAGTGATGTCATTCATGTTGGGCGGCTGTTTTGTCTCTTCGTGCTCCATGGTTGGAAGAGGAATGCGCACAGAGCCTTCTATCTTTTCCATGGTCTTTTCCAACTCTTTGTGATGATTTTTTTTATGAAACATACGCTCCCATGATACCACACCGCCCCTTTCCCTCTGTGTACAGAATTATTCTTCTTGGATCAGAAAAGACATGAGAATCCATACACCTTCTGCGTCGGTCAAAGGAATTTCTTCGTTCGATGTTGTGACAACGGCATAACAGACTTCTCCTGCAAAAACTTTTCGCTGGAGCGAGATGGAAACATCTTCGTGCAATCCTTCTTTCAATGCTGCCGACCCGATCAGTTTTCCCGGCGCACCGTCGTCATTATCAAAAATCGCTATAAATCCTGTTTGGGATATCGTAACCGATGCAACGGTTACTTCTTGTCCTTCTGGTTGATCAGCCATCAATACACCTGATCTTGTCTGTGTGATCATGGACGCATAATGATCTTCGCGCAATTGCCACTGGGTTTCATCGAGTGCATCTTTTGTGGGATCACTTATGGGAACCGAGGGTTGGCTTAGAAGAATTCCGATAATCGCAATCGCAATGACACCAAGCCATAAAGTCCACGTCAAAGGAATGATGGGTTGTTTTTTGAAAAACATAAGGGACGGGGGTTAAACGATCACAGAGGAGCGAACGCCGATGTTCTCATTCTGATCACCAGAACCTTCTATACCGAGGCAAACACAACGAACGCCATGATTCCAAAACGCGCTTAGTACAAGGACGGAGGAAGAAAAAAAAGCGCCTGTAAGACAACTGTAACTTTCAGTGTTTATTACATTATATGCATCATCAAGCGGCTCCTCTCTCTCAGAAAAGTGTGTCATAAAAGCCATGATCCAGTCCTCTGGAGTCATACCGAACTCTTGAAAGTAAGGTGAGTCTGGATCGTCTTGAGCGTTTTGAAGAATGGAAAGATATTCATTGGGGGTTTTGTTTGCTTCAAGAGGAGGACGTGAAGTGAGCTTTCCTTGGGGTGTTCCTTGACCTTGTCGGGGAATAGAAGAAAAACCTATGGGAGTCTCCATGTCTTGGTCATCTAGGTTTGAAGGTTGAAAAAGATGAACGGTCCAACCGGGGGTTCCCAATCCCTTCTCTCCTGCCACCCCTGCGGAGGCAGGGGTCCATCGTCCTTCTGTTTGTTCTTCGAGTATCTGTGCTTTTGTTTTCCCCCATGACCTTTTTTTTGTAAAAGACTGTGGATAATAGACAAGGTTTGGAGAATCCCCCATGTCTGCTCCTTGATAGTCTTCCCACGTCCAGAGAGGATTGTTGATATCCAAATAAAAATCAGGATGGGACCCCTTATATCTAAGAATGAATCGTTTAAACGTTTCACAAAGGGAATCAAGGCTCATACCAAAGGGAACAAGGAGGAGTTTAGTAAAGCCTTGATCGTGTTTGGTGTGGAGAGTCTCACGGCGTTCAAACAGACGCATGGCGATACTCCTTCTTTAAGTATTCCCGCTTCTTTAAGAAGGTTGAATTGAAAAGTGTATTGTTCACGAAGATGGTAAAACTCTTCGGCATACTCGAGGGCTTCGGCATAGTCTTCTTTCTTTGGTTCCCCATTCTTGAGAAGATATTCAAAACGTTCGAGAAGATTGGCAAGTCGTTCAAGGTCTTGGGTGGAGAGTTTGCTAGTAGCCTCACGGAGAGCGGCAGGTTTAGCAAGAGCAGCTTTGGGAATCCCATGAGCTTTTGTAAAATCAATGATCTCTTGTCGCAGAGTTTCAAAGTGTGCGCGATATTGTTCGGGCAAAGAATCACGAACACTTGAAACCGAATCCATGATGGCCTCATGGAGAGTAGCGGATAAAGGAGGTTCAGAAGACAGCGTCCCCCTTCGTCCCGCCGTTGGCGGGACTTCGGAGGGACAGTTTTCACTTTTTGTGAAAACTGTTGGTCGAAAAAGAGACATAAAATTAAGATAGCAACCTTAAAAATATTTTCTCAAATTAAGGAGCATCTCTATGGTACAGAAAAAAATCCTGAAGGTCATGCGTTTTCTTCACAATCCAGCCTAAATCCCTTGCCAAAACAAAGACCTTTGGTTATACTCCTGCCATACTATCGAACATATTTATGACAAAAACTTGCGTTGTTACCGGTAAAAAAATCACTATGGGATTCAATGTGAGCCATTCCAAGCGCCACACCAAAAAGATTTTACGCCCCAATCAAATCAAACGTAGCCTATTAAATCCTGCCACGGGACGTATGGTCACCGTAGTCATCTCCTCCCGCGGTCTGCGCACACTCAAAAAATGGCAACGGGAAGGAAAAATCTACAATCTTGCTGAAATGGCAAAAAAGGGTCTATAAACAAACTGCCGGGAAACCGGCAGCTTTTGTTACCTACAGTTTTGATTCAATCATTTCTATCAAATCTCCTATCCCCTTTTCTTCTTGAGAAGAAACCCAAACGTGCACAGTATCTCCCAATTTTTGATCTATTATTTTACGTTGCTTTGAAGTGACTTGATCGGACTTGTGACAAATCAAGATACGAGGTTTATCACTAATCCCCAATCGTTTAAGAATGTCTTCCACCACCTGAAGATGTTGCCAAAGATGAGAATCTGAAGCATCAAGAACCTGAAGAAGGATGTCCGCCTCGACAGCCTCAGAAAGTGTGGAGGTAAAAGCACTGATCAATTCGGGTGGAAGTTGTTTGATAAAACCGATGGTATCAGAAACCAAAATCTTGGATTGCACATGAGGAAGCCAAAGAGATCCTACACGAGTATCAAGCGTAGCAAACAATTTATTGGCCGCATATTCGCGACGACCGGTAAGCGCATTTAGTAAAGTGGTTTTGCCCGCATTGGTATAACCGACAATGGAAATGGTCTTTAATCCTTTCCTGCGGCGAAAAATACGATGACCTTCGCGCACCACCTGACACTTATCAAGCTTTTCTTTGATCAACTTTTCTCGTTCGCTTAAATGTCTCCGCATAATCTCGGTATTGGTTTCTCCAATGCCCGAGGTGCCAATACCTCCTCCCTGGCGAGATAATTCCATCCCCATGCCAAATATCCGCGGCCCCATGTGACGAATGCTTGCGAGTTCGATTTCCAACTTCGCTTCTGTCGTATGTGCATGCTTGGCAAAAATCTTTAAAATAAGATCAATGCGGTCCCACACTTCAATTTTTACCGAACGCAATTGTTCGCTGATTTCATAAATCTGTCTTGGCTTCAAAAGATCGTTGATAACCAAAAGATCAGCGTGCAGAAGTTTCCCTTCCTCTCCTAGCTGTTTGATTTTTCCTGTTCCCAAAAAAGTTTTTGGATGAGGAGCAAATCGCCGCTGAAATGTTTTTACGACAACAATGCCTCCGTAGGTGGAAACGAGTTCTTCCAATTCTTGCATGCGCTCCAAACTCTGCACTCCACGCATACAAGGATGAATCACATCTGCTAAAATTGCCTTACGCATATAACGCCAGTCTCACAAAAGCAGAGGCTTTGGGCCTCTGCTTTTTTCTTTGTGTTAAAGAACGGCGTCCTTCACCTGCTTTGCAACACGGAACTTCACGACAGTCTTGGCTGGAATATTGATCGTGGCTCCTGTGGCTGGATTGCGGCCCATGCGAGCAGCACGTGACTTTTTTACAAGCTTTCCAAGTCCTGGGAGACTAAACTCGCCGCTGGCTCGCACTTCGCGATATGCCATTTCAACAAGCTTGTCCCACGCCGTGGTGGCTGTCTTTTTTGGAACGCCGAGCGTCTCGGATAATGCGTTCATGAATTGACCTTTGGTCATCTTTGCCATATATGAAAAACTTAAAAATTACGCAAATATCGTAACATATTGCGAGATTCCTGCCTATCAAAAAGCAAGGGTAAACTGTCGGAGGGTATAAACAAAAAATAATTCCAAAAGGAAAAACGTATGGATAAAAAGGTTTTGTAAACAAAAAATGGCTAAAAAGAGCCATTTTATCTCATACTTTTAAAAATCTTTCTTGAAAATATTTTATCCACTTTTCTCTTTCCTTTTTTCTAAAATCTCCAAAAATATCCACAATCCCCTTCATCTTTTCCATGTTTTCACTCTTTCCAAAGCAAGGTGGATAATCGGTCGCACATCCACATAACTTGACTCTTTAAGCACATCTTGTGCGGGGACCCAACGCGTTTCATAGGTATGTTCGGAAGGAACGGGATGGATCTTGGCATCCTCTGGCGCTTCAAAAAGAAAGTAGTGGATATCCTTATGTACAAGCGCTCCTTTTTTCTCAAATCGATCTTTAAACCAAATATCAATCTTCCCTAAATACTCAACGAGCTGAATCCGTTCAAGTCCAAGCTCTTCCATGGTTTCACGCGCTGCAGCATCCTCAAGTTCCTCGCCCTTTTCCACTCGACCTTTTGGAAAAGACCATTGGCCGTAAGAATCTTTCATAATCGCGAACACAAAACCGTCTCTCCATCGCTTGACGACTATTCCGCCGGCAGAAATTTCGGATACATGAGGAGGTCGGCGTCGTGGAGGTAACGCTTGTTTATTCTTGGGCAAACGTGCTTTCGAGGGTGCTTTCATAACTGTGCAAAAGAATGTCGATGGCTTTATCTTTTTGAGGATCAATCCCTGCTTGATATTCCTCAAGCGTATACTCCACTTCAATATCAGGAGCAATTCCTGTTTCGTTAATGGAACGACCATTTGGCGTATACCACTGTGCAATCGTCACTTTGACAGCCGAACCGTCCGGCAACTCTTGATAGTCCTGAACCGACCCTTTTCCAAACGTCTGTGCCCCGACCAAAATTGCGACATGATAATCTTGCAAAGCCCCGGAAACAATTTCAGAGGCAGAAGCGCTCCCTTCATTCACTAAAATAACGGTGGGGACCCCCTCAAGACGTGCGGAAAGAAAGCCCGCATAGGCTTGAGCGTTTTCTTGCGCTTTCTCGATTACGATTATTTCGTCTCCCACCCAAAGAGAGGCAATGTCGATTGCCGAAGTGAGAAGACCTCCCGGATTTCCACGTACATCTAAAATGATTCCTTGGACATTGGATGTGAGAGCTTCATTCACGGCCTCTTGGAATAACGCCAGTGTATCAGAATTAAAAGTGGAAATTTTTATAGTCATGAGACGGTTCTCATCTGTTTCCCATCGCACACTATCCACGACAATGGTATCTCGAGTGACGGAAACTTCTACAATCTCCACCCCTCCTTGACGGCCAATCGTAAGAACAACTTGAGTTCCACCCTCTCCGCGAATTTTTGAAACTGCTTCTTCCACAGCCATTCCCGTTGTCATAACGTCATCGATCGCCAGAATCCAATCTCCGATTAGAAGCCCCGCTTTTTCTGCAGGAGTCCCTGGAAGCGGAGAGACGATTTGGAGTTGATCGTTTTTCACACCAATCTCTGCTCCAATTCCTTCAAAGGTTCCGTTGATCTCATTGATAAACTTTTCCGCCTCCTCCGGAGTAAAAAAAGTGGAGTAATCATCTTCAAGTCCGTTGAGCATTCCTTGCATGGCGCCGTAATACAAATCAGTTTCCGAAACCGGCTGTTTGTAATATTGTTCTTTGATGTAATTCCAGACATCCCAAAATTGTTGAAAATCAATATCTTCGGATATATCTTTGGGCGTATCGTTTTTATTAACAACCTCTCCCTCTCCCGCAGGAACTTCACTACGACGCTCGTGTAATTCGCCTGTGTACCACCCCACACCAAATGACGTGATGGTGCTGAAAAGAAAAAAAAGAAGAAGAATGGAAAAAGAGATGCGTGAATGTGAATGGATCATAAAAATATGCTCCCAGGATACCGTGTGAAACAAGGTGCGTCAAAAAGAAAAATTAAGCGTGACGAAAGCGTAGAGGTTCGCTACAATGCCAATATTCTTTCTATGCCTCCCCTTTTCCGACGTATTCTCTTTTATCTCTTTCTTTTTTGCTTTCTTATCTCCGCTCCGCTGGCTGTGCTTTATACTGCCGGTTATCGGTATGATGTCGGTTCGGGCATGGTCATAAAAACCGGTGTGCTCTCACTTGAAAGCGCTCCCAAAGGAGCCACCGTACGTATTGATGATATTGAGGCAAAAGAAAAAACTCCTGCGATTATTAATACTATCATCCCCGGAGAACATGACGTTCAAATCATAAAAGACGGCTATCTCCCATGGGAAAAAACGCTCAGGGTTCAAAGTAATCAGACAACCTTTGCCTCTGCCACACTTTTTCTTGTCGATGCTCCACAGCTCTTTTCCTCGCTTACCCCCACATTTGCAACGACATCACCCAATCGAGAAGAAGTCGCCTTTGTAACAAGAAACGAGGAAACCACTGATGTCTGGCGACTCACGGCAAATGCGACATCTCCTTTTCTTATCGCCTCATTTCCCTCTTCCAAAAAAATAACCAAAATTCTGTGGTCACCCGAGGCACGGTATTTGCTCCTTCAAACAACCGACTTGGAAAAACCTTTTTCAATTTACACACGCGATGGCGATTCTCTCCTCAATCCTTCTCAACTTTTTGAAACAATTACTGCGCTTTGGTGGGATGTGGGACAAGACGGTTTTCTTTTTTTGACAACGGATACGAAACAGGTTCGCCTCAATATCGCCAATGGTCTTTTTGATTTCCTCGATCTTCCTTGTGAAGCTGCTCGCACTGTCTCACAAGGCCTCGTCATAGTTCAACAGACCATAGAACGCGCCTCACTCATCCGTACCCAAAACGGAGAATCCACGATTCTCGCTTATCTTCCTTCCGGAAATTATCAATTTCACTCCTCTCCGGATCATGTATTTCTTTTGGAAGATACTCGACACCAACGCATCCTTCTTCTGGATGCCCGTGGCGGTGACCAACCAATCTTATTGAACGACGAGGCGACATTATGGCAGTGGAATCAACAAGGACACCTTTTGGTAAGTGATGGATTTGATCTGCATGTCTATGACAGCTACGCGCATACAGACACCCTTCTCACCCGTACCAGTGAACACATGTCCGCTTTGATCTGGTATGCCACAGGAACCGATGTCGTCTTTTGTCTCCCTTCGACTATTCAGGCTGTGGAAATCGATGAACGCGGATCGCGCCATGCCCCTCTTCTTGCCGTCGATACTTCTTGCACCAATCTTTGGATGGATACGGACGGAAAAACACTTTCATTCTTTGGAACGATTGGGGGGGAACGGGGGTGGTTTGAAAAAAAGATGCAGGAATAACATCCACAGTAAAAAAATCCGCTCGGTTCAATTCCGGGCGGATATTTTTTATAACTCCACACTGCTGTTTTCTCCAATCACCATGCGGTGGCCGGATCGAGGATGGGTTCCTTGCACATCCACCACCTGTGCATTCTTTCCGATAATGCTATCAATGATGCGACGACGTGTATCAATAAACACGTTTGGAAACACAATGGAGTGTTCGACTTCGGATCGCACAATCTTTGCTCCATCCCCAATCGATGTATACGGTCCGATATACGATCCTTCAATGTGACAGTTGCTTCCAATAACCACGGGTCCACGAATCAAACAATCCGGTGTGATCACTGTATTGATTCCAATCTTCACCAACCCTTGCACCTGTGCTTCGATCGGCACTTCGCTTTCCACCGCATAATGATTCTTCGGTAAATCATCTTTGATGAGCGCGTTGCCTTCGAGTAACGCTTCCGGAGTTCCCGTATCTTTCCACCATCCGGTAATTTCCTCATATCCCACGCGCCCGTGATCAATAAACCAGGTATTCACATCAGTAATCTCGTATTCTCCGCGTGCGGAAGGTTGGATGTTTTGATACGCCTCAAAAAATCGATCGTTGTAAAAATAAATTCCTGTGACTGCAAAATCGGAAGGAGGTTGCACGGGTTTTTCAACCACACGTTTGAGTGTGCCGTCTTCGCGAAACTCGGGCACACCAAAACGCTGCGGGTCTTTCACGCGGGAAAATGCGAGAAGACAGTCCAAATCCTCCCGTAAAAATCGTTCCACAAACGGTCGCAAACTTCCTAAAATAATATTGTCTCCCAAAAAGAAAAGAAACTTGTCCCCGCGCAAATATTCCTCTGCATTGGCAACCACATGGGCGACTCCGCGCGCACCACCTCGCTGTTCCACATAGGTAATATGCGCTCCCCAAGCTTCCCCATCTCCCAGGGCTTCCCGCATCACCTCCTGTTCTCCCGGATTCACATTGACATAAATATCCTTGATGCCGGCCTCAACAATTTTTGTTATGACATGCCAAAGCATGGGTTTATTGGCAAGCGGAATCAAATGTTTATTGATGGTCCAGGTGATGGGGCGCAAACGTGTGGCCCGTCCACCGGCCGCAATAAGTGCTTTCATAGTGATGTTCAAAGGTTACTCGAACCGTCCCTTGCACGTCAACCGCGCCTATGATCCGCAACACCCACATCCCCCATCACAATCTTCACATCGGCAGCTTTGTTTTGCCCGTGCATATTTTTCAAGTGTGTCTCTCAAAGCTTCTTTGATAGGGCGCATCGTGATCCCCAATTCGGCCAAACGTTCTGAGGCCAAAAAATTATTGGATCGCCCTTTCTTTGCCAGTCCTCGTTTCACGAGATCTTCATTCGTTATCCAATGACAGGTATGCTCGGGATCCACAATTTCATGATACAGATCCAAAATCTCGCGATGGCGAATCGTTCCGGGATTGGTCACATGAAAAATCCCCTCCCCTTTCTTTTCGATAAGCTGACGAAATACCTCGACCATATCATCGACAATCGTCACACTGTTTTCCACATCGATCACTTCAGGGTAGCTCACGATTTTATCAATGAGATTTCCCGGGCTGGGTTTGCTATCAAGCGGCATGCGAATGCGCGCAATGCCCACATTCTTAAATGTCGCCAAGGCAAGATCGGCCGCATATTTTGATCGTGAATACACAACACTTGGATTGGCGTGATCGTGCTCACGCCACAATTTATCCGCATGGGAAGAATCCCCGTAGTACACACAACCGGATCCGATATGCAAAAAATAAACATTTTCTTGTTGGCAAGCGTCGGCGATCAGCAAAGGTAAAACTGTGTTCCCACGAATCGTTTCCAGGACATGATCTTCACACCAATCCACATTGGGTGTTCCTTTCACTCCTGCGGCATTAAAAACCGCTTCGGGCTTGTGCGTATGAATCCCGCGGAGCGCATCTTCGACGGATTGAACGCGGATGGGAGAAACGATCACTTCATGTCCCTCATGTATCCATTCCTCTGCACAACGATTCCCCAAATACCCCGCACCAAAAATTAAAATCTTCATAGATTAACGTGTAACATATTGTTTTTCATAATAATCTTGATACGCACCTGAACGCACCTCATCCACCCAGGCCTGATGATTGGCATACCAATCCACGGTATTTTTTAAACCCTCATCAATCCCAATCGTCGGTTCCCAACCAAGTTCACGTTGCGCTTTGGAATAATCGATTGAATAACGACGATCGTGCCCAGGACGGTCTTTCACATACTCAATAAAACTCTCATCACGATCAGTCAGCGCCAAAAGTTTTTTCGTAAGTTCCAAATTGGAAATCTCACTTTCCTTTCCGCCCAGACAATACGTTTCGCCCACCCGACCCTTTAACAAAATCGCCTCGATGCCTCGGCAATGATCTTCCACATGAATCCAATCGCGCACATACAGACCGTCCCCATACACGGGTACCTTTTTTCCTTCTCTCAAGTTACAGATAAAAAGTGGAATGATTTTTTCCGGAAAATGATAGGGACCGTAATTATTGGAACAATTGGAAATCGTGATAGGTAAACCGTGGGTGTGATAGAACGCTCGCACAAAATGATCAGAAGCCGCTTTGGAAGCGGGATAAATGCTGCGCGGAGCATAAAGGCTTTGCTCGTTAAAACTGCCTCCATCAAGAGGAAGATGACCAAAAACCTCATCTGTGGACACATGATGGAAACGTTTTATCTGGTGTTGTCGTGCGGCATCCAACAGGTTATACGTGCCGAAAATGTTGGTGCGTAAAAACGATTCCGGATCCATTGCCGCTCGGTCATTGTGAGACTCTGCAGCAAAATGAACGATCCTATCAACATCTTTCACAAGGGAAAAAACCAACTCGTGATCACAAATATCACCTTTGACAAAACGGATCTTGTTCGCGACCGATTCCAAATTGCGCAAATTGCCCGCATACGTGAGCTTATCCAAAACAATGATACGATCCTCCGGATGATGCGCCACCCAATAATGTACGAAGTTGGAGCCAATAAATCCGGCTCCACCGGTTACAAGTATGGTCATAGATAAAAAATTATTTTTTAAAAAAAAGTTTAGCAATGGCCCATGCGGAGATAGAAACTCCATCCCACATCTCGCCTCGAAAAATGGCTGTGTCAATTTCCTCGGGCGATAAACGCATGTGTTCAAATTCTTCAGTCTCATCTTTTTCTGAAGTCATAAACGATAAATCTTTCGCTATAAAAACCTTCACGACATCATCTAACAAACCGGTTCCAACGGCAAAACTTCCAACCTCTTCTAAAATTTTCGCTCTCACTCCGATTTCTTCGGCCAGCTCGGCGGTTGCTGCTTCACGTGGAGTCTGATCCGGTTTAATGCCTCCGGCAGGACATTCTAGACTCTCTCGGTCAAAAATATAACGATATTGTCGATGCAACAAAATCTTCCCCCCTGCATCAATCGCGATAATCGCAACCGATCCTCGAGTTTTCATGTAATGATATTCTCCCTTCGCTCCATTTGGTAATTCAAACTCATCAAGCTGATATTTCCACCAAGGATTTTCATGAACGGTTTTTGAAGAAAGTTGTTTCCAAGATTGAATCATAGGGACATGCGAATCTGTTCTGCGATGGCAACAAAATCGGGCACCTCCTTCATTTCTCCCCAAAGCGTATGACCATCTCCAGAGAAACGAGGAATGATGTGGATATGCGTGTGAAAAATCATTTGACCTGATCCTTGTCCGATATTGCACATAAAATTGCAGGCCTCGGCTCCCACTGACTTCATCACCCCTTTGCTTATTTTTGCTACGACCATCATCACCACCTCACGGTCTTCCGCTTCCATTTCCAAAAAATTTTCCGAATGTGCTTTGGGCACCACCAGGACGTGACCCAGATTGACCGGATGAATATCTAAAAAAGCCAGGACTTTCTCATCTTCGTACACTTTGTAGCTGGGAATGTCCCCGGCAATAATTTTGCAAAAAAGACAGTCGGACATAAAAAAATAATCAAAAGTTAAACGATTACCGAGGTACGTATACCAAGGTACCCGGAACGACTGCGATAGTTAGACCAGACGAAATTCACTTTCTGATCATTACAGTCCCAGTATGCACACGGTACTGAACTGATAAAAGAATATACAGCTCCTAAGAAACAACTATGACCTTCTATTCTTGTAGGGTTCCATATATCATCAAGAGGTTTTCCTGTTTCTTGAAGATGAGTCATAAAAGCTATGATCCAATCCTCGAGAGTCATACCGGATTCATGGGAGTAAGGGGAATCTTCCTTGTCTTTGCATGCTTGAAGAGTAGAAAAATATTCATTGGCGGATTGACCTATCTCAAGAGGAGGACGCGGGGTGAGGTCTCCTTGGAGTTTTCCTTTACCTTGAGGAGGAATAAAAGCAAAACCTAAAGAGTTTGAATCTGACGGATTTGAGGGTTGGAGAAGATGAACCGTCCAGCCATTGAAAGAATCTGGATTGTTGTCTTGTGTCTCAAGTATCTGTGCCTTTGTCTTCCCTCCATGTCTATCTTCTGTAAAAGACTGTGGCTTATAGACAAGATTGGGAAAATTTCCTGTATCTGCTCCTTGATATCCTTCTTCTTGTATCAAAAAAGAATCATTGGTTTTAGGGGCAAAGGTTGGATGAAATTGTTTGTAAGAGAGTAAGAATTGATCAAGGGTTTTTATAAGGACGTCAAGGCTCATGCCAAAGGGAACCAGAAGAAGTTTAGTGAAACCTTGTTCGTGTTTGGTTTGGAGAGTCTCACGGCGTTCGAAAAGACGGGAAGCGATTTGTTCGAGAGTGGGGATGGGGTACTTCTTACCGTCTATCCCTGTAATCGCTCCTTCTTTGAGAATACCTGCTTGTTCAAGGAGAGCGACTTGGGAAGTGTATTGTTTTTCGAGATGATAAAACTCTTCGGCATACTCACGAGCTTCGGAAAGTTTCTCTTTCATGGGTTCTTTTTTGACAATCAGATACTTAAAGCGTTCGAGAAGATTGGCTAGTCGTTCAAGATCGGAAGTGGGGAGTTTGCTGGCAGCCTCGCGGAGAGCATCAGGTTTGGAAAGTAATTCTCTTGGAATATCGTGAGATGCTGCAAAATCAATAATCTCTTGTCGCAGAATGTTAAAATGTTCGTGGTGTTCTTTGGGAAGAGAATCACGGACACTTGAAACCGAGGCAAGGACGGCTTCATGGAGAGCCGGTTCTATGGAATGAGCGGATTCGGGAGACGGTCGAGAAAAAGACATATATCACGAAACGCGGCGGATAAGTAGATAAAAAATCCAGGGGGTGAGGAGGCCGAATAAGACAAGCCAGACACGCAGTATTCCCAAATCCACTCCCACGATCCAACACAAAATCCCGACCAAAATCGAGAAAAAACAGCAAAAAACATAAGAAAGCCAAGATCGCTCCTTCCATGAGGATACCGCACTCCCAAACCAGGCACCAGACAAAATACCCACAAGTAAAAAAAGGTGAACAGAAAGGTAGCGCGAGACAAACCCCGGTCGCAGTGCATCTAAAATCCAAAACACGATGTAGCTCACAAGGCTTGTGAAAAAAATCGTGCCTGCCAATTGTTCACTGATCGTATGTTGTTTATGGAAAAACATAAGCTCTCAAAAATTGCCAAAAAGAGGACCATGTGAAAGCCTCGCGCATCCATATCATGCGAATCTTCCCTACATCCACAGATCCTTCTTGTTCTAAAATTCTCGGTAAAGAAAACGCAAACTTCCACGCGCCTTGTTCTTGTGCCAACATCGAGGCGTCAAAACTCGCTTCCGCCACCCACCATTCCCCTTCACGACGTGGAGGCATATAAGTTGCCAAAATATAATCCACTCCCAAGGTGTCCAAATCACTTGATGCAACAAGTGAAACGGGATCGGGTTGAAAAAATGTTCCTGCCGATGTTGCAATCATGCCATCACTTTGTATTTCTATGTCTCCCAATGGCACGGAAAGAATCGCAAGCCCGGGTTGGATAATCGTCTGCGTCACAGTTTCAAAAGGAGCAGTCACGGACACGCTTTGCCCTCCAATCTCCACCTCTTGCACTCCTTCCGCATGCCTCGTTTCAAAAGAAAACTGTTTGCCGTTTGTCACCAATTGCGTTCCCATCGGCGTATCGCGATATCCCACCTCATCGGCCAAAAATAGTGATCGGACAAACACCCATTTTTGTTGCGGGGTCGCAATCGAACGGAAAAAAATATCCCGCCCCACATTGAGTTCTATTTTGTACACGCCTTCGGACAAATCTGAAGCACTGACAGTGATCGTCTGTAAAAAGGAAGGAAGGGCGGTTGCCTTGGTGACTCCATCATCGGTCATGCGTGCTTCTGCCACGGCCTGATCTTCCTCATTAAATACAAGAATTTGCACAGAATCATCCCCCTCTTCTCTATTCATATCCATATAGGCAAAGGAAAAAGAGAGCGTTTCGTCTTTCACATATGTCTTGATCGTATGATGCCCGCGAAAACTCAAATCCGTGATTTGCATCACAGAAGATGAAGTGTAAAACACCGGCTCATAGGAAATCGACCAATCATCATGATAGGTTGCAACTTGTTCGACCGGAGGCGGGGATGCAAAAAAATCTTCCAAAGAATGATAGGTAAGCTCGCGTTGCAATAAGAGACGATCCCCTTCTTGAATCCGCGACCAAGAAGATTGATCCAATAAAAGATTTTGAAGAGGATGCAAATCAAACGCCTGATGATCTGCAAAAACCAATCCTCCAAACTCGATAATGGGAACGTTTGCATTCTTAAACCAAATCTCCGCGGTGATGGTCTCAAAAGATCGATGAGGATGAACAAAAAGATACACCGGATCTCCGGTTAACACTTGTACGAGATCCCCTTGCGCATCTGTTTTGGATGATGAGGCACGAGATCCCGGAATAAGATCATCCAAAAAAGGTGAAGAAGTGCCTGGAGTTTTTTCCACAACAAAAACTCCGGAAGGAACCAACTCTTGCCACAACAACCAGCCCCCAAAAATAAAAGGAGCCCCTATGATCAACCCTTGAGTAAACCGTAAAAAAAGTTGGGTCTTCACAAAGAATAAAAATGATACAAAGACTCTTCGTAAAACGTTTCTACCTGTTCGATCTGAAGTCCGTATTCCTTAAGCTTGCGAGTATTCAAATAATCCACATCCTCCTGCGGCAAGGTGATGCCATAATAATATACCGAGCTGTGTAGGATAAGTCGCGGCAAAAGATCATAGGTCGTATCACTGCGCAGTGGATAGATGACATGACGATACGGAAAAAAAATTTTGTCCGCGCGATCCACCACAATCACAGATTCGGAATCCGTGATTCCAAGCACATATTCCCGCACCTCGGCATCTTCTCTCCAGGTGGAAGCAACGCGAAAGAGTCCGTCATCTCCACGGAAAAAAACCGTATAGACGTTGAGAAAAAAACATACCGTAAGAAAAAAAACGACGGTGGCTTTCTTAAGCCATCCTGTATTGGCATGTCGCGCAAACCAATCAATAAAAAGAGCGGCAAGTGGAGTGCTTAGCACAAACATCGGCAACCAATAGCGGACATAGGAATTGGCAATGGTGATTTGTGTGGGATCGGGATTGTCATAAAACGTCCAACTCCCATAGAGAAGCGCGAGCCATGATCCGACAAACAGAAAAAGTAAACCATAGGTGCTGTATCGTTGGCGACGTTCGGGAGAGCGATGTTGACGTGGAAAAAACAGAAGAGCAAATCCACCCAAGCAAAGCACGGTCATCCACCAAAATAATTGCAGACCGTACTGCCATACATGGGTCGCTACGCTCCACAGATGAATCCCAAAAGGAAAAATCCAAGTGGCGGGAGGAGTGGTGCTGAAACGCTCCCATGCAGAAAGAGATATAGTGACTGTTTCAAGAGCTGACGTTGTGTTTCCCCCCAAAGTATATCCTGTGGTAAACCAGCCTCCGTAGGTCCAATATTGAAACAGAAGAAGCGGCACAAAACCGCAAAGAATCCATCCAAAAAGCAAAGCTACCAAATCTTTCCATTTCCATGTATGACGAAATGAGAGAGCAAGAAGTCCAAGGGCTCCCGCGATCCAGATAAACTCGGAAGGCCTCACAAAAAAACAAAGTCCTAAAAACACTCCGGCAAAAAAGAAATCAAAAATGTGTGTAGAGAAAAAAGGAAATCGTAAAATGTGAAGATGCGGGGTGACTTTTTCCCTCCAAGGTCGGACGATCAAAAAACAGCAAGCAAAAATAAGCAAGCTTGTAAATAATACATTGGGCATGAGACTGCGCGCGCTGTAATACCACCAAGCCGGATGAAGAGCAAGAAGAAGTGTGGCATAAAACGCCACGGTTTGATCAAAACTTTTGCGAACAATTGCATACCAAGCCAAAACAGCCAAAAGTGCAATAAAAGGAGTGATCCAAGGGAGAACGTCTGTACTTAACATGTTGATCACCCATCCATACAAAACAGGAAGTCCTAAAAAACCCGCAGGAACCAAACGACCTTCTTTGGAAAGAATGCTGCGAGGATGAATCAAGTCATCAAACGTGGATGAGAGACTGTCAAAAGAAAATACATGTCCGGTTGCGGCAAACGTCTCGGAAAAAAAAGCATTCGCGGTTTCATCGGGCGACACATACATCCCTTGATGACGCAACAAAACTCCCGCACCAAAAAAAGCGATGAGCAGAAATGCTATAATCCACAGAACTTCTTTTTTTTGTGAAAAAAGTTGGCGCATGAAAAAAATTTTAAATCATCACCGAGGTGTGAACACCAAAAAGCTCGCTTCGACGGTTGGTGCCACTCTGACCAATCTCTACCCGTCGCCATGTATGATTCCAACACGCGTCTGATAAAGAGACAGCGTAAGGAAAAAGAGATCTCATAAGATAAGAAGCGCTTTCTGTATTGTTTACAATATTATCCAAAGGTTTTCCTGTTTCTTGAAGATGAATCATAAAGGCTATAATCCAATCCATGGGAGTTAATCCGGACTCTAGAAAATAAGGGGAATCAGAATTGTTTTGAACCTCCCGAAAAATAGAAAAATACTCCGAGGGCGACTTTCCCGCCTCAAGAGAAGGGCGACCTCCTTGGGATGTCCCTTGACCTTCGCGAGGAATAGAAACAAAACCTTTGGAATACTGATCGGAGGGATCCGAGGGTTGAAAAAGATGAACCGTCCAACCTGAAAAAAAATCTTCAGCATCTCTTTGTTTGTTAAGAATCTCTGTCTTCGTTTGACCCTGATGAGACCTATCGAGAAACAATGGATCGTAAATAATTACGTTAGATCCTTTGGTATCCACTCTTTCGGAAAAACTTATAAAAAAAGGATTATTTGCATTGAGATCAAAAGAGGGGTGAACCTCTTTGTAGTCACGAAGAAATTGTTTAAGAACATCCGCAAGAACTTCGATGCTCATGCCAAAGGGAACAAGAAGGAGTTTGGTGAAACCTTGGTCATGCTTGGTTTTTAGTTTCTCACGACGCTCAAACAAACGAACAGCGATTTGTTCCAAAGTGGGGATGGGATAGGTACGTTTATCTATACCTCGGATGGCTCCTTCTTCGAGAATACCGACTTGTTCAAAAAAGGAAACCTGAGAATTATATTGTTCCTTGAGGTGATAGTATTTCTCGGCATATTCAAGAGGATCGGTAGGTTCTTTGGGTTCTTTCTTTACAATCAGATACTGAAAGTGCTCAAGAAGATAAGTGAGTCTCTCAAGGTCTGGGATGGAAAGTTTGCTGGTCACCTCGCGCAGGAGGTCGGGTTTGGCGAGGGATTTTTTTGTGATCCCGTGAGCTTTTGTAAAATTAATGATCTCTTGTCGCAGAGTTTCAAAATGCGCGCGGTGTTGTTCAGGAAGAGAATCACGAATACTTGAAACCGAATCCATAATGGCTTCGCCAAGGATTTCCGAAGTGCGTCTAACCCCTACCTCCGCAAGGGCGGCAGACGGGGAAGATTCCAAACTTGGTCGAAAAAGAGACATAGATATCAAAAGTTAAAGCATCACCGAGGAACGCACACCAGTATCCACAACCCAACCAAGAAGACTATTCCCGAAGAGATGAATCCGACGACTGCCACGGCTCCAACGCGCTCTTGGCACAAGGTAGGAGAAAAGAAAAAAAGCACCTGTAAGATTAGAGGCGCTCTCTATGCCATTTAGATAGTCATCCAGTGGTTTTCCTGTTTCGGAAAGATGAATCATAAAGGCTGTGATCCAATCTTCCGGAGTCATACCTGTTTCACCATGATAGGGAGAATCTTTATCGTCTTGAGCATTTTGAAGAATGGAAAGATATTCATTGGGAGTTTTGCTTGCTTCAAGAGAAGGACGAGGGACGAGGTCTCCTTGGGATGTTCCTTTACCTTGTCGGGGAATATGAGCAAAGCCCATGGGAGCTTCAGTATCTTGTGAGTCAGAGTTTGATGGTTGAAAAAGATGAACCGTCCAACCGGGAAAGGAATCTTGATTGTCTTCTTGTTCCCTAAGTATCTCCATCTTGGTCTTTCCTTGATGACCCTTTTCATCAAAAGACTGTGGATAATAGAAAAGATTTGGAGAATCCCCCGTGTCTGCTCCTTGATAGTCTCCCGATGTGAAGAGAGGCATGCTGGTATCAAGATCAAAAGAGTGGGACTTTTTATATTTGATGAAAAATTGTTTGATGGTTTCTTGGAGAGCATCAAGGCTCATCCCAAAAGGAACGAGAAGAAGTTTGGTAAAACCTTGGTCGTGTTTGGTTTTGAGAGTCTCGCGGCGTTCAAACAGACGAGAAGCTATTTGTTCGAGAGTTGGCACGGGATATTCATGACCGTCTATACCTAGGATGACTCCTTCTTTGAGGATGCCCACTTCCTCAAGAAGCTCTACTTGAGAATCGTATTGCTCACGAAGATGATAAAACTTCTCTCCATACTCAATGGCTTTGGCAGGGTCTATCTCTTCTTTCTTTGGTTCTCCATTCTTGAGAAGATATTCAAAGCGTTCGAGAAGGAGAGCGAGTCGTTCAAGGTCTTGGGTGGAGAGTTTGCCGGTCACCTCGCGCAGGAGATCAGGCTTGCCAAGAGATTCTCTTGGAATCCCGTGAACCTCGGTAAAAGTGATGATCTCTTGTCGCAGAGTTTCAAAGTGCGCGCGATGTTGTTCGGGCAAAGAATCACGGACACTTGAAACCGAATCCATGATGGCCTCACCAAGGATTTCCGAAGTGCGTCTAACCCCTGCCTCCGCAGGGACGGCAGAGGAAAAAGATTCTGAAGTTGGTCGAAAAAAAGACATAGATATCAAAGGTTAAATGATCACCGAGGAACGAGCGCCGGCGTTCTTGTCGTCATCACGAAGACTGCTCCTACTGAGGCAAGCTTGTCGTTCAAAACGCCCCCAACATGCATTCGATGTAGGAATGGAAAGAGGGAAAAAAACTCCTGCAAGACAAGAAATGCTTTCTTTATTATTTTGCCAGTTATCCAATGGTTTTCCTGTTTCAGAAAGATGAATCATAAAGGCCATGATCCAATCTTCCGGAGTCATGCCTGTTTCACCGTGATAGGAAGAGTCTTTATCACCTTGAGCTTTTTGAAGAATGGAAAGATATTCAATGGGAGATTTTCCTGTTTCAAGAGGAGGTCGAGGGACGAGGTCTCCTTGAGGTGTTCCTTGTCCTTCTCTGGGAATAGAAGAAAAGCCCGGGGAATGTGGATTGGAAGGATCAGAAGGCTGGAGAAGATGAACGGTCCAACCGGGGGTTCCCTCTCCCTTCTCTCCTGCCACCCCTGCAAAGGCAGGGGTCCATCGTCCTTGGGCTTGTTCCTTAAGTATCTCCATCTTGGTCTTCCCCCCATGACCCTCTCTTGTAAAAGACTGTGGATAATAGACAAGATTTGGGGAATCCCCTGTGTCTGCTCCTTGATATCTTGGCCATGTCCAGAGAGGAATACTGGTATCAAGACCAAAAGAGGAGTGGGACTCTTTATATTTGATGAGAAATTGTTTGAGTGTTTCTCTGAGAGTATCAAGACTCATCCCAAAGGGAACAAGAAGAAGTTTGGTAAAACCTTGGTCGTGTTTGGTTTTAAGTTCCTCACGGCGTTCAAACAGACGTATGGCGATTTGTTCCAAAGTGGGGATGGGATAGATTTTACCGTCTATACCTAGGATAGCTCCTTCTTTAAGTATTCCTGCTTCCTCAAGAAGCTCTACTTGAAAATTATATTGTTCACGAAGATTGTAAAGACGTTCAATTTCTTGAAGATGTTTCGGAAGTTTTTCTTTCTTTGGTTCCCCGTTCTTGAGAAGGTATTCAAAACGTTCGAGAAGATCGGCAAGTCGTTTGAGATCTGGAGTGGAGAGTTTGCCGGCGGCCTCGCGGAGAGCGGAGGGTTTGGAAAGTGTGTCTTTGAAAATCCCATGAACCTTTGTAAAATCAATGATCTCATGTCGCAGAGTTTCAAAATGCGCTCGGTGTTGTTCGGGAAGAGAATCGCGGACACTTGAAACAGAATCCATGATGGCTTCACCAAGAAGTGCAGAAGACACCGGATCCCCGCCTGTGCGGGGATGACGGTTGCGGGAAGAGTGTGACTCCACAGGGGTAACGGAGGAACGAGGAGAAAATTCAGGAGATGAACGAACGAAAGACATAGTGTCTCCTCCTTAAAGCGAGTAAGTAAATAAACTGATAATTGCAAACACGATGGCCAAAGAAAATGTGCCGATGGAAAAAGGAATGAACAAATCAATCCCCGCCCAGACAGCAATAAGAAGCAGTGCGACTCCGATCACTTGCAACACCATTTTTATTTTTCCAAACACGTTGGCCGAAGTGATAGTTCCATTGCTCTTTCGAAAATATCCGACAAACACAATAATGGATTCGATCATCACGATCAAAATCCCAAAAACAATATTGATATGTTTGACAACAATGAGAAGCACGACCGTGGAAATTAAAAGCTTGTCCGCCACAGGATCATACAGGGTTCCCCAATCCGTGATTTGTTTACGAATACGTGCCAGACTTCCATCCACCGCATCGGTCAGTGCGGAAAATAAAAAAAGCGGCGCCCCAACCGCATAATTTCCAATATACAAAAAATAGAGCACAAACGGGATGGTGAGAAAACGCAACACGGTGACCATGTTGGGAGAAATAAAACGAGGAATGAGAGGAATAATGGTATAACGCATGACATAATCATGCGGATACCACTTGGAGGGATCGCGGTGCATTTTCTCCATACAACTTGCAATGATACAATACATTTACTATGTTTCTTCGCCTCTACTCTACCACGTTCACTTTCCTGTTTCTAGGAATCTTTCTTGCGAATGTCTTAATTTTTCATCAACCGCTTCTTGGAGGAATCTTATTGGGAACCGCTCTCCTCTTTTACGGAAAACTCTTGGCACACCGCCTTTCCCCCAAACATCTTTGGCTCGGTATCTTTTTCCTTTTAAGTTCTCTTGTCTGCGTCGGATCGTTTGCTTATTATCTTCTCCCCTTTACCTCCGAAGTTGCGCTGGCTGTTTTTCTTTTTTGTCTCCCCCTTTGGTTATGGTTCGGATCGCACGGGCATCCGCAGGAAAAAGAATCCTCTCCTACGCAACAAAAACTTCCCATGTGGTTTTGGATCGCCACTGCCTTTGTTGCGCTTGGATGCGTGGCAGGATTTTTCCTTCTTGTCACACACACGACAACAGAAGCCATTCGCACTCCTTGGGATCAAATACCCTCGGCATTTTTTCTCATCATCTTCTTGAGCTTCCTTCTTTTATCCGGCCTTCTTTTTTTGGGACAAGGTCGATCTGTCACACATCTTCTTACCAGCGGAATGCTTTTTCTCTTTTTAACAATCGCTCTCATTATCTATCCGCTTGGATACGGGTTTGATACCTTTATTCATCAAGCGACCGAACAACATATCGCCACTTTTGGTTCCATCACTCCCCAACCTCTTTATTACACCGGACAATACGTGCTTGTATTACTCACCCATCATCTCTTTTTTCTTCCTGTCATTTGGGCAGATAAACTCCTCGTTCCACTCCTGGCCGCTCTCCTGCTCCCGTTGGCTTGGTATCATGCGGCTCTGCGACTCCTTCATGATAAACGCATTGCCACCGCTTCACTGATCGGCCTTTTCCTTCTTCCTCTTTCTTCTTGGATTGTGACGACTCCACAAGGATTGGCAAATCTTTTTGTACTTTTGACGATCTTGGCTTCGGCCCCTCTTTTGATCGCAAGAGAAGGGCCGCGACCGTTCCAGCTGTTACTGCCCACACTGGCCACTTTGCTCATCCATCCCCTTGCCGGTATTCCCCTTCTTCTGTATCTCGCGTTCTTATTGAGTCGACCTTCCGAGGTTCAAAAACAGCAAGAACGTTTTGCACGCATCTTCTCCGTGATTATTTTTGTGCTTACCTGTCTGGCACTTCCTTTAAGTTTTCTCTTGAATGCTCTCGTGGCCCATCAAACCATTGCCTTTTCATGGGATCGACTTTGGCATCTTGAAGGTATGGAAACCCTGGTTTCCTTTTTTTCGTTCCATCGTATCTTTACTCCACTTCTTGATGGCGTCTATTCTTTCGGCTCCGCACTTCCTCTTATCTTCTGCGCAATCGCTCTTGTGGCTTGGTGGATTGGTAAACGATCACTTGATGGACGACTGCGACCACTTGGCCTTATCTCCATGGCTCTCTTTTTGAATTATGTCTTCTTGTCCACGGTCGTGGAGTTCACTTTTTTGATTGAATACGAACGCGCTAATTATGCAGATCGTTTACTGCCGCTATTACTTTTTTTCCTCACTCCTTTTGTGATTGCGGGTCTTGGCATGGCCATGGCAAAAGCGAAAACATGGCCGATTTCTTTGCGTGCCCTGTTTCTGATTTTTTTATGTGGCCTTGCACTTTCAAATCTCTATCTCACCTATCCGCGCGATGATGCGTGTATCACGGGACATAATATCAACACGAGCCAAGCGGATATGGAGGCTGTGTCTCTTGTCGCTTCCGATGCGGGAGATGATTCTTATCTTGTACTTGCAAACCAAAGTGTTTCCGCTGCCGCCATCCGCTTGCTTGGTTTTGAAGAACACTACTTCGGATCACAATATCGTTATCCGATTCCCACGGGCGGAACGTTGTATCATTTTTTTCTTGCAATGAATGAGAACCCCTCGCAAGAGACAGCACTCCAATCTGCGTCATTGGTGCGTGGACTTTGTGCGACCGATCTTTCCTGCACACAAGATCGTGTGATCCATGTGTACTTTATTGTAAATACGTATTGGTGGGATAGTGCACGCATCATTGAAACGGCAAAAGGAACAGCTAACAAATGGATGAGTGCGGGAAACGGAAAAAATTATATTTTTCGATATGATCTTGAGTAAAGTTGATCTTGTAGAGGATCAACCGTGTGTAAGCATCTAAACGGTTACGAAGAGGGGGTCAAAGAGGGGGTCAGGTCGTGAATCGTAGCATGCGTTTATTTTGAACTATAAAACATTAAAATTTTACTCCTTTAACTCTTCAATAAAATTCACGGCCATTCTGTTTGTTATTTTTTTCTTGAAAATACTCAAATAATGAGTTATTTTTGCAACCCGGAGTTTATATAAGACGCTACGATTCACGACCTGACCCCCTAACTGATCTCTAACAAAAAAGGAGCATGGTTATGCCCCTTTGATCAATTGCTCCAGTCGATCCACATATGCCTTGAGAGAATGATGTTGGATCTCTTCTTGAAACTCTACGCAGGTTTGCGACAAGGGCCACGGAGAATCGAGAAAACGCAAAAAAGCTTTCTTGAGTGCCTCGCCGTCTCCGGCCGGAACCAAAAATCCATTTTTCCCATCATGCACCAACTCTCCCACTCCTCCGATATGTGAAGCCACAACCGGCACGCCCGCCTGAAGACTTTCATAAATCACGGTCGGAGAATTTTCATAACATAAAGAAGGAACCACACTGACATCACAAATCCCAAATAAATCCTCTAGATGCTCAAAAGAAACAAATCCGTGATAATGCACATGAACATCGAGATTGGATCGCTCTGTAATAAAATCCGCAAGGGATCCCTCTCCTGCAATATGGAGTTCAATCTTTCCCTCCATCTGCCGCGCCACATCCATGAGTAACAAAATCCCTTTATGTTTTTCCAATTGTCCCGCAAATAAAACGTGCAGGGCTTTTTTGGTTTGAGGACAACAAGTCCTTGTGGGAAGTTTGATGTCCGGCGCCGGATTGGGAATAGTCTCTATTCGACTGTCGGTAAAAAAATGTCGTTTCTTATAAAACTCCGCTAAAAAATGGGAAGGAGAAATCACCACATCGGGTGACCGCACCATTTTTTGCACTTGTCGCTCATACCACTTCCGTAAAAAAGAAGTTTGAATCCACGCTTGTTCTTGTCCGGCAAGTAAAAGTCCGCTTGGAAGAGAAAGTTGCACATCATGAATGGTGTGGATATGCCGGATCCCGCTTTCATGCGCCACGCGAAAGGCCTGCATGCCCAATCCTTTCAAGTTATGTGTCAAAATAACATCCGGTTTTTCTTTGGCTAAAATCTTTCGTACACACCACGTCGTTTGCGGATTCCAAAGATCAATCAAATGCCAAAATGCACGGAATACAAAAGGAACTGATGTGTCAGAAAGTGTGTGATACAAATTCAACGGATAAAAACGATAAATTTTTTCGATCTGTTGCTCGGTCACTCGGGGAAAAAAAGACCAAAATCCGTCAAAAGGCATGGAGGAAACAATCGTCACTTTATGCCCGCGTCCAAGGAGTTCCTGTGCCACGCGTCGTGCAATAATCTCCGCACCCCCACGCGCATATGGACGATACAAATTGGAAAGAAGAAGAATGTTCATACGGGATAAAAACGTTTGCTTTGTTGTTGTGTCACAGACAAATATGTTTGCTCAAGTTTTGTAATCAAAGGATCCCAGGCAAAAACTTGTTCAGATCGCAAGCGAGCTGACCTTCCCAACCGTTCCCGCAATAATGGTTGTTCCAAAAGAAGAGACAAAGCGCGTGCAAGAGCGCGTGCATCCCCAGCGGGTTCCAAAAGTCCGGTTTCTCCATTAAGCACCACTCCGCGCACACCTGGCAAATCCGATGCGATCGTGGGAAGACCGCTGGCCGCTGCCTCCAATGCCACCATACCAAAAGCCTCTGCACGTTTTGTGGAAGGAAACAGATGCACATCCGCAGCTTGATAATATCTTGGAAGATGTTCTTCGGAAACCTTTCCTGTAAAATGCACGCGTGAAGCGTAGGGCAGCCCATGTACGATTGCTTCATACCCCGTTTTCAAGCTCCCCTCTCCCACAAGTAAAAGATGCCAATCTTTTTGTCCTAGACGTTCCAATGCCTCCAAAAGAATCGGCACTCCCTTGAAATGATGCGCCTCGTCCATGCCGCCGACAAACAAAAAAACAGGTGCCTCTTTTGGAATCTTCCACTGTTTTTTTATCTCCTCATCTTTCCTTGGATGAAACCGATCAAGATCCACTCCAAACGGATGGACTTCCACGCGATCAAAAATATGTGGAATATCGCAAAGGGCTGACGTCTCGGCGTACTCTTTAGAGCTCACCAAAATACGATCTGCCCGATTCATAAGCCAAGGAAACAATAATCGACGATGAGCACTATGAATCACCCCACGAATTCCGGTCACACACGCATCGTGATGATAGGTGATGACAAGCCCCTGATGTGCTTGCAGAGCTTTGCGCACAATCACAGGTTCGGCCCCACCAAAAAAAGGGTAGTGCAAATGAACAAGATCGAAACCTTTCAGTCGATAAAATAAAGAAGGAGTAACCCCGGCGTTTCCCACATGTAAAGGAGAAGGAACGCGATGCACGTAGTCGGGATCTCCACTCACTGATGCGTAGCGTGGTGTGTATACATGTACATGGTGTCCGCGTGCGCGTAAACGCTCGGTATATTCAAAAGCGACTCGGCCAATACCGCCGGCGTACGGAGGATAGGTGCAGGTGACATGCGCGATTTTCACATTAACGAATCAGGGGTTTTAAACATATCCACAAAAAAGAAAGCGCCTTGTCTCCCATTTTCGTTAATCGTGAAAAAGGAAGTTCTTGATAGGCAATCGCCCCTGTCCAGATACGAACAATTTCTCGATCGGAAATCGTACGCAACAACGCAGAGTCTCGACGTTTCTTTTTGAGATACGTCCAGGTCTTTGGAGAAAACCATATACACCAGGCTAAAAGCTTCTCTTTCATCCACCCTCCTTTGATCGCCAAAATAAAAAGTGTGACTTCCAGTCCTAAAAGCCAAGGAGCCAAAAGAATCAATGTGGAATAACGGCCATGAGAACAAAGCACGAGCCCGCGATTACGCTCCATCCAAAAATATTTTTTAATGGATCGTTGAAACTCGTAATGATGATATGCAATGGAGGACGCACAAAGTACATTGCGGTATCCGGCCAGTCTCATGCGCCAACCCAATTCCAAATCTTCGTGATACAAAAAAAGAAACGGGTCTAATAATCCCACGGTTTGCAGTACGTGTGCGCGCAAGAGCACACCCGCGCCGCTTGCGTAAGCGATTTCTTCCCCATCACTCATAGAAACTTGGTTCAAAGGAATGCCATTATGTCTCGCATATCCCAATCCCAAAAAATGTTGCATACCTCCAGAGCTATTGATGACGTCCGGTTGTTGCCACAACAACAACAACGATTGAACAGATCCAATCGTCGGATCACTTTCCGCCATGGCAACGGCGCGATCCATTGCCTCGGGATGAAGCTTGGCGTCATTATTGAGAAGATAGACATAATCACATCCATCCAAAAGGGCACGCTCTATCCCGATATTATTCCCCCTGGCAAACCCGGTATTTTTTTCTTGCGGCAACAGAATCATTTGTGGAAGTGTCCCTTGAGATTTTGGGAGATACTCTTTGCGGATACGCTCTGCGCTTCCGTCAGACGATGCGTTGTCAACGACAATAAGACGCAGCCGATCTTTCGGATACTGTAATCTCTCCAAAGAAGTAAATACTTCATCAAGATAAGGAACCGCATTGTAGGAAAGATACACGATGGCAACCAATGGTTTCATAGATCTTTTTTCGATGCATCCTCCTTTGCATTCAAAGCGATCATGCGTACAAGTTTTGTGATCTCGCGCTCCACTCCCTCAAGCCGCGCATATAAACGAAAAAGCAAATAAAATAAACTGACGATGGCCAGATATATCACAACGTCCACTCCTCTTCCTACGCCGACCAACCGCGCGGCTATGTCTGTCGTTTGTGGCAATAAAACCATGACTCCCGCTCCGACCCAAACAATAACCCAGAGCAATGTCCAATGCACGGGAAGTTGGTGAGCGCGAAATTGTTTCATCGTGCGCAAAAGCGCAAAGACAAAAAAGAAAAGAAGAAAGATTTGAAGAAATGACATAAGGGTTTACATGAACCGGCGCAGAACCAATTTGCCCAAAGTTTTCAATCCGACAAAAAAATTCTGTCCTTTTGATAATGAATATGTGGTGTAAATCGCACGGATGGGAATTTCCGCAAATCGCAACCGTTTTTGTTTTGCTTGCGCGATCAACTCGGAGGAAACCTCCATGCGATTAGTGCGTACCTCGATTTGTTCAAGTGCGCGTCGTGAAAATGCGCGAAATCCCGATTGGCTATCTGTGACCCACATCCCAAATAAAATAAAGGTGACGATATTTCCCAAAAAATTCGCGACTTGACGATACCAAGGCATTCCTGTGCGCGTGAGCATACGAGACCCTACGACCATTTCAGCCCCCTCCTCAAGAGCATCTACAAAACGAGGAATTTCGGAGGGATCATGCTGTCCATCCGCATCCAAGGTAACGGCCACATCCGCATTCAAACGTTTTGCCACTTCCATCCCCGTACCGATCGCTGCTCCCAATCCACGATTCATTGAATGAGAAACCACGTATGCGCCACTCTCCTTGGCGATCTTTTTTGTTTCATCACTTGATCCATCATCAATCACAATCACCCTATCCACAAACGGTTTGGTGCGTTTGATGACCTCCGCGATCGTTGTCGCTTCATTGTAAGCAGGTATCAAGGCGATCACACGCATACTCTAGGCTTCGGTCAAAAGAATGTTATTGGCTTTAAGATATTCAATCGTACGCGCCAATCCATCTTCCAAACGCACAAGGGGAATCCATCCCAATTGTTTCGCCTTCGTTGTACACGGCAAGGCAAGCTCGGACAAAAATACATAATTTTCTCCGGCCACAATCTTTGAAGAAGATCCAATCATGGCGATAATTTTCTTGGCAATATCTTCAAGACGCAAATCCACATCGCTTCCGATATTCACCGGGCCATCATAGGATGGCGACTTCATGAGACGTACAATACCGTCAGTGACGTCCGTGACATACAAAAGAGACGTACGAAAATCCAATCCTCCGTTGAGCACCAAATCTTTTCCATCGAGTGCGTTCAAAATAAAATCGGGAATCAAATGTCCGTCCGACAACGGCATCCGCGGTCCATAGGTACGAAAAATGCGTGCGATACGGGTATCCAGTCCATAGACCTGACGGTACGTTTCAAACATGGTTTCGGCAAAACGCTTTCCTTCGTCATAACATGCACGTCCGGAAAGATGATCCACGCACCCGATTGCGCTTTCCTCGACAAACGGTTCTTCCTTTTGTCTCCCCCCATACACCACCGAACTGGAAGTCAATAAAATTTTTGCACGATAGGTGCGCGCCAATTCCAAAATAGAAGATGTGCCCACGGAATTTGCCAATAAGGTCTGAACTTTAAATTGATCAAAGCGGGCAATCGAGGTGGGACAAGCAAGATGATAAATTTCTTGAATACCTTGAAAAGGAATCTTAAATGCGGACAACTCTTGAAACATCTCCAAGTCAAACGATGTGTTGATATCCTGTCGTAAAAAACGAAAAGCAGGATGTTGCAACAACGGATTGATATTGGCGGAGGAACTGGTGGAAAGATTATCGAGACAGATAACCCGATGCCCCTCGCGGAGAAATTGTTCGCACAGATGGGAGCCGATAAATCCTGCACCTCCTGTGACAAGAATATTTTTTGTTTGCACGATTTGGTTGATCATAGGAAAAAAATTACAAGGTCTCACTTCAGTGTACGAGAAAAGAGACGCTCTCTCAATAGGTCTAATAGCTCCATGCCCCCACAAAAATACCACCACGATCTTCCTCCACATCTGTAAAAAATGTACCGATCAAAGCGGCATGATCATTAAACACGCGAATATGCGGTCCACCTCCGGGTCCCGCAGCTGTGATAATAGAAGCCGCGCCTTCCACTTCATCGCTCAAATTCCCCACCGCTACGCGCACCCCTCCGCGAAACGCTTCATCATAAGCAAAAAATGTTCCCATGTGTTGACCGAAGCCCGTATAGATTTGCACATGGGGTCCTCCCCCTTGATCAGTTCCTGTGACAATTTCATCAAGTCCATCCCCATTGATATCTCCGGAAGAAACATACACACCGTTACTATACGTTTGTGCATAGACAAGAAAGGAAGCGGTCTTTGTTCCGTCAGCTTTATACACATCAATCCACGGCTCGGTTCCCGGACCATAACTCAAAATAATCTCATCACGTTTATCACCATCCATGTCCCCCGTGGCAACACGAACGGCCGCATCTTCGTAACGATCAACCGAAATCTGTGAGACTTCTTCACCTTCCTCATTAAACACACGCACCTCGCTCGATCCGCCCGCCTCGGTACTCACCACAATCTCCTCTTTTCCATCTTGATCCACATCCCCTGTCGCTATATAGCATCCTGATGTCATTGTGTATTTGAACGCATCAAACCCTTTTTGCATAGTTCCATCTTGTTCAAACACGCGGATATCCGGTCCGCCTCCTGGCCCTGGAGCGGAAACAATTTCATCTTCTCCGTCCCCATCCACATCTCCCACAGCCACACGCACCCCACCCGTAAACGTAGAATCGTACGCAAGAAATTCTTTGAGCAAAACACCAGACTTTGCAAATACACGGATCAATGGCGGAGCACCTGCGGCCGGCACGACAATAATATTTGTGCTTGGAATAATGGTGACCTCATCCACACTGACCGAAGAAACGGGCTCGGCAAAATTTGCCGCAATCTCAAACGCACGCTCCACATTCACACGCCCTGCCCCCATATCTGCGTGTTTAATCGGACCCGACTCCACCACAGGATCCACGGATATTTTCAAAATAGTCTGTATCTCCCCCACAGTGAGACTGGGATAATAACTCCACAAAAGCGCGGCGGCCCCGGAAATCACAGGTGCGGCCAAAGAGGTTCCTGACCACTGCCCCATGTATTCTTCTTCATCAAACCCTTCCCAATCCTCATCAAAATAATAGGTGGAATAAAAATTCTCTCCGGGTGCGGAAATATCCACACAGGTGGAACCATAATTGGAAAATATCGTCTTCTCATCCTCTGCATTTGTAGCCGCAACTCCCAGTACCCAATCATCATCACTTTGACTTCCAAAACATGCGGGGTAGACGGGTTGTACATTTGTGTTTACACCACCCGAACTTAAATTACCGACCGCAGCGACCACCAAAACACCGGCCTCATACGCCTCGCGCACAGCTGCACGCAAACGGTTATCTGCGTCATACCCGGAAAAACTCAAATTAATGATCTTCGCCCCCTGTGCCACAGCATACTCAATCGCCTCGGTTACATCTGTGGATAATCCGGCTCCATAATTATCCATCACGCGCAACGCCATAATTTTTGAATTCCAACTCATACCCGCCACCCCCTTGTCATTATCTGTCACAGCTGCAATGACACCTGCAATCATCGTGCCATGAGGAACCGAACCCTCATCAAACCCTTCTTCCACGTCCGGAGTAGGCGTTGCGTCTTCTCCCACAAAATCCCAACCATAGACATCATCAATATATCCATTGTCATCATTATCGATTCCGTCCCCCATTTTTTCTTCTTCATTAATCCATATATGCTCTTCCAAATCCTCGTGATCCAAATCCACACCTGTATCTAAAACCGCCACTATGATCTCATCGGATCCTGTCGTCGTATCCCACACGTTTGAAACACCGATAAAATTCAAATACCATTGATCGAGATAATAAAAATCATTGGGCACTTGAGCGAAGACAGGATGTGCCACAAGAAAAAAAATCACAAGAAGAAAAAAACTTTTTTGAAAATACTTCATACTTATAATGCAATGGTTCCGCCGAAACGGGATGACTCATCTCCCACAAAAAATCCACCGATGACATCACCGTTTTTATTAAACACTCGGACATGCGGTCCTCCGCTTGAAACGGGAATCGTGTAAATTTCACTCTCCCCATTTTGATCAAGATCACCCACAACTGTCTGCACCCCGCCTAAAAAATCGATGGGATAGGTAATGAAAGATTGCTGCAGCGCTCCAAACGCATCATGCACAAACACGCGTGAAACCGTTCCCTGACCAAAAGAAATCACAATATCATTGTGTCCGTCTCGATCCACGTCTCCCACGCTCACCAAACGCTCGCTTGTGTGTAACCCCAGAGGATCATCGAGCGTGGACACATACTTTCCTGTCCCTTCGTACACGCGCACAGCCCCCTCGCTCCCCCCCCGACAGACAACAAGTTCGTCCGCGCTATCCTCGTCCAAATTTCCAGCCTCCACACGAACAGATGCGCTCGTCCGATCAAAAGGACTGAAAAATCCAATCAATACTCCATCTTTTGTAAAATAACGAACTTGTCCTGTTCCACCCTCATCTTGCGACACAATAATTTCTTGCAATCCATCTCCATTGATATCCCCGGTTGTCACAAACAATCCCGATCGATCATCTTCATCAAAAGCAAAAAATTGTGAAAGCACTCGACCACTTGGATCAAACACGCGCACCTGCGGACCTCCTCCCGGACCTGGTACTGTCACAATCTCTCCGTCTCCGTCCCCGTCGGTATCGGTAACGGTCATGCGCACTCCTCCCAAAAATGATTCCGCATAGGCGAAAAAAGAATGCAACACATCCCCATCTTTTGTTACCTCAAAAATCAACGGAGCAGATCCTGCACCTTGAGCAAAGATAAGCTGAGAAGAAAGATAACCATCAGTGACAACGCGACCCTCTCCTTTTTCCATCAATTGTCTGGACACATCCAAGGCACTGGCAATATCAAGACGACCATTTCCCATAGCTTGGCGCGCCAAAGCTGAAGATTCTTCCACAGGGTCAGCGGAAAGACGCAATAAGCGAATAATCTGCTCGGGTGTCAACGTGGGATAGGCGGCTTTCATGAGTGCAGCCGCTCCGGCAACTAAAGGAGCCGCGACCGATGTCCCCTCCCAAGGTCCGCCATAGGGAGTGGAAAGCAAAAGATAATCCGGATCATGATACACCGTGCCGAGTATATCTATTCCCGGAGCGGAAATATCCACGCAACCTTTTCCATAATTGGAAAAAGAAACTTTCGCATCTGTGCGATCGGTTGCCCCAACCCCGATCACCATATTCTCGCTTTGAAATAAATCATAACAAGCGGGAAAAACCGGAGACAATAAAAGATCCGTGTTGTCATTTCCAACCGATGTGACAATCACAACCCCCTGGTCATACGCCCAACGAATGGTTTCCAAAAGTTGAGTGTCTTGTTGCGTGGTGGTAAAACTCAAATTGATGACATCCGCGCCATTATCAACCGCGTAGCGAATCGCCTGACGCACATCATACGTATACCCTGTCCCATCGGTGTTCAAAATACGTAGTGGCATAATTTCCACATCCCAAAGAATGCCCGCAATCCCTTTTCCATTATCTCCTACCGCACCGATAAGTCCTGCCACCAAAGTCCCGTGAGAAACAATGGTGTCGGAAAAATTTTCCGTGATCTCGGGAGAAGGGTTCCCATTCCCGCTCACAAAATCCCATCCATCATAATCATCTTCAAAACCATTGTGATCATTATCAATACCATCTTCGGGAATCTCATTTTCATTTTTCCAAAGATTGCCTTCCAAATCGGGATGATCCAGATCAATACCTGAATCGAGAACGGCTACAATGACATCGGAGGAACCTGTGGACATATCCCAAGATGCCGGGGAACGCAACGTTTCCAAATACCATTGTCCTGAATACAAAAAATCATTTGGCACCAAAGCCGCAGTAGTAAGAGGAAAAAAGAGAAAAATAACGCTTAAAATTGTGAGGATCTGTCGATACAGCCTTTGCATAACGATTCGTATTGTAGCTTGGGATGTCTTAATTGGAAACCTTGACCGCTTCACAATTCTTCATCAAAAATCCCCTCTGCGACATGCGATGCGGGATCGGAATTTTCATCATAAACCTCAAGGGTAATGATGACCCGGGTATAGCCATTATAGGAAACTGCTTTCTCCGGTGCATCCCATTCCAAAACAAACTCACCAAGATCATTCGTTATCATTTCTCCGGCGGAAAAATAAGCGTAAGGAATTTGTTGCAAAAGCCACACCTCATAAAACTGTGATTCACGATCAATCATAGGGAGTGCTGTTTTGACGCGAAGATAATAGGCCCCGTCTTTTTCTCCGCGTCTCGCCTCTCCTATCTCCTCTCCCGTGCCAAGCCAATACAAAATCGCTTCACGACTTTGTATGTCCACGGCGCGTTCGATAAGCTCAACGGAAACAGGAGTGGGTGTGAGTACATCGGTGATTGAATCCACGATTTCTTCCGATGGAGCGGATTTGGAAGATCGAAACCAAGCGACCAAAACCACAAAAAGAACAACAAGCAATAACATAGCCACTCCTGTTCCAAGAATCGGCTTGAAACGCCACCGACGATGAGAGGATTGATGATAACCCGAAAAAAAACGCATAGAGGTTAGATGAGAACCGAGGTGCGAATACCTCTATACCAATAAGTACCGTACCCTTCATCCAATATTGCCTCATGGCAATCTCTATCCCAATAGGCTAGAGGTAAGTAAAGAGCAAAAGGAAAAAAGGCCCCGATAAGATAGGATTGTTTTTCCATACCGTTTTTATAATCATCCATTGGTTGTCCCTTTTCTGTAAGGTGGGTCATAAAAGCAATGATCCAATCTTCGGGAGTAAGTCCTGTTTCACCATGATAGGGAGAGTTTTTATCACCTTGAGCTTTTTGAAGAATGGAAAGATATTCATTGGGAGATTCTCCTGCTTCAAGAGGAGGTCGAGGGACAAAGTCTCCTTGGGGTGTTCCTTGGCCTTTGCGGGAAATGGAAGCAAAGCCCGGGGAATCTGAATCAGAAGGATTCGAGGGTTGGAAAAGATGAACAGTCCACCCTGGAAAGGAATCTTGATTGTCTTCTTGTTCTTTGAGTATCTGTGCTTTTGTCTTTCCTTGATGACCTGTCAGATCAAAAGACTGTGGCTTGTAAACAAGGTTTGGGGAATCTCCTGTGTCTCCTCCCCACAATGCACAAAGAGATTCATGGGCATTGAGATTAAAAAAAGAATTCTTTTGTTTGTAAGCAATAAGAAATTGTTTGAGGGTTTCTTGGAGAGCATCAAGGCTCATCCCGAATGGAACAAGGAGGAGTTTGGTAAAACCTTGGTCGTGTTTAGTAGAAAGTTCCTCGCGGCGTTCAAACAGACGCATGGCGACTTGTTCCAAGGTGGGGATGGAATAGGTATTACCATCTATGCCTAGGATAGCTCCTTCTTTGAGTATTCCTACTTCCTTAAGAAGGTTAAATTGAAAAGTGTATTGTTCACGAAGACTATAAAGACGTTCAATTTCTTGAAGATGTTCAGGGAATTTTTCTTTCTTTGGTTCCCCATTCTTAAGAAGATACTCAAAGCGTTCAAGAAGGAGAGCGAGTCGCTCAAGATCTGAAGTGGAGAGTTTGCTAGTAGCCTCGCGCAGGAGGTCAGGCTTACCAAGAGATTCTCTAGAAATCCCGTGAGCTTTTGTAAAATCAATAATCTCTTGTCGTAAAGTTTCAAAGTGTGCGCGATATTGTTCGGGCAAAGAATCACGGACACTTGAAACCGAATCCATGATGGCTTCGTGGAGAGTAGCGGATAAAGGAGGTTCAGAAGACAGAGTCCCCCTTCGTCCCGCAAAGAGACATAAATATCAAAGGTTAAACCACCACCGAAGACCGCAAACCAATGGCCCCAACCCGAGTACGAGGACCACCCCTGTCGAGGTTAGCCCGACAGCTATCACGGCTCCAAGACACGCAAGGCACACGGGAGGAGAAGCGAAAAAAAACTCCTGTAAGGTAAGAGATACTTTCTTTGTTTGTGGGATTCCATGCATCATCAAGAGGTTGTCCTGTTTCAGAAAGATGAATCATAAAAGCTGTGATCCAATCTTCGGGAGTCATGCCTGTTTCACCATGATAGGGAGAGTCTTTGTCACCTTGAGCTTTTTGAAGAATGGAAAGATATCCATTGGGGATTTTACCTGCTTCAAGAGGAGGTCGATCCCTCCCTTCGCGAAGGGAGGGATGGGGTGTTCCTTGGCCTTCTCTGGGGATGGGAGCAAAGCCTTTGGGAGTTTCAGTGTCTTGTTCGTTCGGGTTTGATGGTTGAAGAAGATGAACAGTCCAACCGGGGGTTCCCAATCCCTTCCCTCCTGCCACCCCTGCAAAGGCGGTCCCGCCTGTGGCGGATCCCGCCGTAGGCGGGAGGGTCCATCGTCCTTTGGCTTGTTCCTTAAGCATCTCCATCTTGGTCTTTCCTTGATGATCTTTCGGATCAAAAGACTGTGGATAGTAGACAATGTCTGGAAAATCTCCTATGTCTGCTCTTTTATATCCTTCACCCGTCCAGAGAGGATCTTCGGTATCAAGATCAAATGAGGAGTGGGACTCTTTATATTTGAGTAGGAATTGTTTGAAGGTTTCTCGGAGAGTATCAAGGCTCATGCCAAAGGGAACAAGAAGAAGTTTGGTAAAGCCTTGGTCGTGTTTAGTCTCGAGAGTCTCACGGCGTTCAAACAGACGCATGGCGATTTGTTCCAAGGTGGGGATGGGATAAGTGTTACCGTCTATGCCTAGGATGGCTCCTTCTTTGAGGATGCCTACTTCTTTAAGAAGGTTAAATTGAAAAGTGTATTGTTCACGAAGATTGTAAAGACGCTCAACTTCTTGAAGATGTTTAGGGAGTTCTTCTTTCTTTGGTTCCCCATTCTTAAGCAGATATTCAAAACGTTCAAGAAGGAGAGCGAGTCGTTCAAGATCTTGGGTAGAAAGTTTTTTTGTAGCCTCGCGCAGGAGGTTAGGCTTGCCAAGAGATTCTCTGGAAATCCCATGAACTTTTGTAAAATCAATGATCTCTTGTCGCAGAGTTTCAAAATGTGCGCGATATTGTTCAGGTAAAGAATCGCGAACACTTGAAACAGAATCCATGACGGCTTCGTGGAGAGTAGCGGATAAAGGAGGTTCAGAAGACAGAGTCCCCCTTCGTCCCGCCGTTGGCGGGACTTCGTTTATTATAACTCCTCCACACTGCGAAGAAAGCTCCCTTTTGATTTACGTGGGGGCGAGGATGGGCGTTCCCCAAGATCATCAAGCACAATCACCGGATCTTCGTTTTGCCAATTCGCACCGGTGGAAAGAGAAGGGGGTAAACGCGAAGCTTCCAAAAATTGTGAGGGAATCTCTTCCAAAAACAACGAGGGCTGTTGGAAAAGTGTGCTCTCTCCATTGCCCATCATAGGATAGGTGTAATACAAACGACGACGCGCGCGGGTAGTGGCTACATAAAAAAGACGGCGCTCTTCCTCCAACCCTTCCTCTTCCTCAAGCGCGCGCGGATGCGGAAATTTATCTTGCGCCAAATGTATTAAAAACACGGTATTCCATTCCAACCCCTTGGCTTGATGAATTGTGGATAAAACCATGCGATCCTGATCCCCTCTTTGCTCGTTTGCTTGAAATGTTTCCGTAAGCGCAATCTCATCTAAAAATATTTGCGTCTCTTTATACCCCTCCGCAAACACTGCGAACTGTTCAAGATCATCCAAACGATCGCGAAAATCGGGATATTCTCCTTGCGCATAATCTTCGTAAAAATGGGCCACGGTTGCACGGATCATATCAGAAGGAAGTTGATTGCCTGAAAGGATATGACGAAGCGCGCCGACAAAAAGATTCCATCCGGACTGCGCTCGACGATCAATGACAAATGTTCTCTCACAAATCTCTTCAAGTTTTCCGATCCCCTGCACTTGCATGATAATTTTTTGCGCGGTGGTCGCTCCCACACCGGGTAACATCTCCAATACACGCATCCATGACGCCGTATCTTTTGGATTGGAAACGAGACGCAAAAAACTTACCACATCTTTAATGTGTGCGCGCTCAAAAAACTTCATCCCCCCGCGATACTCGTAGGGAATATTGCGTTTGATAAGTTCGAACTCGAGCGCTTGCGAATGAAACGCCGCACGAAACAAAACCGCCATCTCACGAAGTGGTTCTCCCCTGCGATGATGATCACGAACTTGAGAGACAATATAATCTGCCTCCTTGGCCGCGGAAAGAGCCGGGGCCAATCGCGGTTTTTCAAAAGAAGGACAATGAGCCTGTAGATGTTTTTCAAACTGATGCACATTGTGGGTGATACTTGCATTGGCCACATGGAGAATCTCGGGAGAGGATCGGTAATTGGTAGTGAGACGAAAGGTGCGTGTCCCGGGAAACAGCTCGGGAAATCGCAAAATATTTTTGATCTCGGCCGCGCGAAAACTGTAAATGCTCTGGGCATCATCTCCCACAATAAGGACGTTGCGATGGACTTGGGCTAAGAGGCGCACAATATCCGCCTGCACAATATTAGTGTCCTGGTATTCATCCACCAAAATGTATTGAAACTGATGGGAAAGATGCTGTGCCGTTTCGGGATGGTTCAAAAGAAGATCGCGCAGATGCAAAAGCAAATCATCAAAATCCATGACATCGGCCTCGTGTTTTTTCATGGCATACACATCAGCGAGTCGTTCGAGAACGGGAATCAAATCATAAAAATTGTGCAAACGCTTTTCCACAACCTCACGAATCGGACGATTGGCATTGCGGCTGTAACTGATCAAATCTTGTACGCTCGAAGGAGAAGGGAAACGACGAGCGGACGTATCAAGTTGCATCTCTTTGATGCAGGACTTGATAAGACTGCGGCTGTCTTCCTGATCTAAAATCGTAAAATTTTGCGTGAAGCCGATTTTGGGAGCGTAGTGGCGCAAGAGTCGATTAGCGATCGAATGGAATGTGCCCGACCATAATCCCTGTGGATGAAATCCCAAAAGGGATTCCACGCGCTCCAGCATTTGTTTGGCTGCCTTATTGGTAAAGGTGAGCAAAAGAATACGCGATGGGATCACACCTTTGGAAAGAAGATAAGCGACGCGATAGGTAATGGTTCTTGTTTTTCCTGATCCGGCTCCGGCAAGGACAAGACAAGGTCCGTCACCATCACGCACAACTCCCCATTGTTCGGTGTTGAGTTCGTGTTCAAAATCGATGGGGGAAACAAGGTTCATAATGACAGTATGGTAACACATTTACAGATCCCCTATGACCCCTAAGACCTGTCTTTGGAGGATAAGAAAAACCCCGAGCACTTCAGATGCAGGGGGCGCGTGGAAAAAAGGCAATATAGGTAAGACGTTGTGATAATTCGTGATGCTGTGCACAAAGGATCATCAAAGAAAGCAAGACCTTACTTTTTTCTTTTTCTCCCAAGAGATGGGCATCGCGTATTCCTACATCTACGATCATCCGTCGCCTTCTGTGCGTGCAAGCGATCATACGCCGCACCTCGACCGATCCGTCTTTGGAACAAAGAACATATTGGCGCAACGCCGCTTGGTCGAAAAAAAAGATTTCCTCATGTGCCCCAATCACGATCTCTCTTCCTTCCCATCCGTGGAAAAAATAGCGCTCAAAAAATCCAAATCCATACCGTCGCTTTGTAAACCATCGCACCCCGACCAAATGAGCAGACGAAGTCATGATGCACCTCTGAAAGGATTGGGGGGTCTATTGGGGGGTCAGGTCCGGACATCGGACTTTTTCCAAAAAGTCCGATGTCCGGACCTGACCCTACATTATTTCAAATACCTATACTTATGCGCGATGTGTTCCTCATACGTCTGTGCATATTTCATGTCCCCTTCAGGTGTGGTCAAAAAATAAAAATATGCGGTGGGTGTTGGCTCCAATACCGCGTTTAGCGCATTCATCCCCGGATTACCAATGGGGCCAGGCGGCAAGCCCACCACTTGATAGGTGTTGTACGGCGAGTTGATCGCCTGATCTTCCGCACTCACTCCTGGATCATTTTTTCCCGTAATAAAATTAACGGTTGAACACGCTTGCAGGGCCATACCGATTTCCAAACGCTTCAAAAAAATTCCGGCCACAATTTTCATATCTTCTTCCGTAGCCGCTTCTTTTTCCACGATCGAGGCCACGGTCAATAATTCATGAAAAGTAAGTCCATTTTCCATCACCAAATCATCCGGAATCACCACTCCCGTTTCAGACAACCGACGCTTTAACGTTAAAACCATAGTCTCGGCGATCACGTCGGCTGTTACATCTGTACGAAAACGATAGGTATCAGGAAACAGATATCCTTCGAGTCCTTGTCCCTTCGGAATCCCTCCAAGAATATGCGTTCCCGACGCAAACAAAGAACTCTCGACCCCTGTGGCCACCTCCCAAAGAGAAGAAGAAAAATTCGGGAACGCTACCATAATCACCTCCTCCATATTTTTGAGTGTGTATCCTTCGGGAAATGTCACTCGCACCTCTTGCGCTTGCGCATTGGTAAGTACAGCAACCAGGGTGCGGTAACTCAATCCGGGTTCCAAGGAAAACATACCGGACTGAAAATCGGTTTGTGTTCCCGTAAGCCATACATACCACTCAAAAAATCGCGGACTGACGAGCAGGCCCTCTTGTTTCAATCGCTCGCTGATCACCTTCACACTTTCTCCACTATTCACAACAAAAGTCGTAGCGGAAATATCTCCGGAAGGAGAAGCTAAAAAGGCATCCCATACAAAGGCGCCACTCAAGACCGTTCCCGCCAAAAGCAAAGTAGCAAAAATCACAAGACATCCTCGTATCATAAAAGATGTTGATGACCACTTTGGGCCAAGAGTTGAACAATTTCTTTCACACGTTGTGCTTGATCTTTTCGACAGACGAGCAAAGCATCCTTTGTATCCACGATGATCAAATCTTGTACCCCCAATACCGTCACTTTTTTTTCGGGAACTCCATAAACTAAAGATCCTGTGCTATCAAGGACAAGGCAATCCCCTTTCACGACGTTTTGATATCCATCCTGTGAAAGACAGTGGTACAAGGTGTCCCAAGCACCAATATCACTCCACCCAAAATCTCCGCGAATCACAAGCACATTTTGCGGATCCATTTCTTCGGTCACTGCATAGTCAAAAGAAATTTTTGGAAGCTCTCCGTACAAAACAATAGCATGTGCACATCCTTCTTGTGTTTTCTCACGTAAACATTCCTGAATCTGACGAAACACTTCCCCCATCTTTGGAGCACATGTGTCAAACGCTTCCATGAATTTACGCGGCGTCCACATGTAATAATTGGCGTGCCACAAATAATCACCTTGCGCCAAATATTGTTTAGCGATTTCATAAGACGGCTTTTCGGTGTGTCCCAAAAAAGTATACACGCGAATATTTTCTTTTTCTTCAAAGACCTCTCCCACATGCGTATAGCCAAGCACCGTGCTTGGAAATTGCGGCTCGATGCTGATATCCAAAAGTTTCCCTGTTTCCAAAATCAACCTCTCTCCTGTTTGCAGACAATACAAAAACATTTCCTCATCCTTGATGTAATGATCGGATGGAACAAACACGATCGGTTCATCCGGATCGGAAAGTTCCAGGAGGGCGGCCACATATCCCATAGCCGGGCCGGTATCGCGTTTTTCCGGCTCGATAAAAATGCGCTCCGGCGGAACCTCGGGAAGATGCGTATGCAAGTGTTCCTCAAACCCCGGAGAAATGGAAAAATAAATTTTTTCCTGCGGGAGCCATCGCAGAAGTCGGCGATAGGTATCACAAATCAATGATTCCTCCCCTATCAAATCCGTAAATTGCTTGGGGTGTGTACTGCGGCTCATGGGCCACAGCCTTGTCCCCGCTCCGCCGGCAAGAATAATAGCTTTCATAGTTATTTAAATGATCACTGAGGAACGTAAGCCAAATCCAATATCTGCAATATCACAACGATGACTTCCCGCATAGACCTGTAACAAACTGGAGTTCCAATCCATAAAAGGCGTACGAAGAGAAGAAGGAAAAAAAGCTCCCGTAAGATAAGAGGTATTTATGTCGCGAGTTAATGATGCATCTATGGGTTTTCCCGTTTCTACAAAATGTGTCATAAAAACCATGATCCAATCTTCAGGAGTGAGGCCGGATTCTTGGAAGTAGGGGGAGCTAGAGTTGCCTCGAGCTTCTTCAAGAATGGAAAGATATTCCGTGGGAGTTTTGTTTGCTTCAAAAGGGGGACGGAAATTCTCGTCTCCTCGGAGTGTTCTTTGGTCTTTTTGGGAAATGGTGGCAAAGCCTTTGAGAGTTTTGGTATTTGAGGGTTGAAAGAAATGAGCCGTCCAGCCTGGAAAAAAATTTTGGTTATCCTCTTGTCCCTCAAGTATCTGCATTTTGGTCTTTCCTCGATGACCATTTTCTTCAAAAAACTTTGGATAATAAACAAGACTGGGAGTATCTCCTCTGTCTGCTCCTTGATAACGCTTCTGAATGGCAAAAGAATAGGAATCGCTAATATCAAGATCGGGATGAGACTCTTTGTAAGAAAGAAAAAATTGTTTGAACGTTTCTATGAGAACATCAAGGCTCATACCAAAGGGAACGAGAAGGAGTTTGGTAAAGCCTTGGTCGTGTTTGGTGCGGAGGATTTCTCGGCGTTCAAAGAGACGAATGGCGATTTGTTCGAGTGTGGGGATGGGATAGGTATTACCATCTATGCCTTTGATCGCATCACCCATGAGAATCCCGACTTGTTCAAGAAGTTCGACTTGAGAATCGTATTGTTCTTTGAGGCGATAGTGTTCCTCGGCATACTCAAGGGCTTCTTTGTTTGTCCAAGGTTCCTTCTTAACAATGAGGTGTTCAAAGCGCTCAAGAAGATTGGCAAGCCGCTCGAGGTTGGGAGTGGAGAGTTTCTCGGCAGCTTTGCGGAGGAGATCGGGTTTGGCAAGCGCTTCTCTTGGAATCCCTTGAGCTTGTGTAAAATCAATAATCTCTTGTCGCAGAGTTTCAAAGTGTTTGTGATGTTCTTTGGGAAGAGAATCACGGGCACTTGAAACTGAATCCATGATGGCTTCGTGGAGGGTTGACTCACCCAAAACCGAAGTCGTCATCCCGGGCTTTGACCCGGGATCTTCTTTTCGTGAAGATCCTGAATCAAGTTCAGGATGACCGAGAGGGTGTGGAGTAGATTCTGAAGTTGGTCGAAAAAAAGACATGGACATCAAAGGTTAAACCACCACCGAGGAGCGAACGCCCATATTCCCACTTAAATCATGGGGAGAATTATAGCCGAAGTGAGCGTAATGAAAATTACGGTCCCAAAACGTGCTCGGCACATGAACGATGGAAGAAAAAAAAGCTCCTATGAAACAAGAACTATTGGTGGGGCTCCATACATCATCAAGGTGTTTCCCTGTTTCTGTAAGATGAATCATAAAGGCTATAATCCCGTCCTCGGGAGTCATGCCTGTTTCACCATGATAAGGAGAGTCTTTATCACCTTGAGCATTTTGAAAAATAGAAAGATATTCATCGGGAGTTTTACCTGCCTCAAGAGAATGTCGAGGGATGAGGTCTCCTTGGGATGTTCCTTGGCCTTTACGGGGAATAGGAGCAAAGCCCGGGGAATCTGGATCAGAAGGATCAGAAGGCTGGAGAAGATGAACGGTCCAACCGGGGGTTCTCAATCCCTTCTCTCCTGCCACCCCTGCAAAGGCAGGGGTCCATCGTCCTTGGGCTTGTTCTACGAGTATCTGCGCTTTTGTC
>LCMS01000010.1:64953-66496 GCA_001002765.1 Candidatus Uhrbacteria bacterium GW2011_GWE2_46_68
ATTGAGAGGGGCATCAACAAAAAGGTCAAAAGAGGGATTCTTTTGTTTGTAGGAGAGAAGAAATTGTTCGAGTGTTTCAAAAAGGGTATGAAGGCTCATCCCAAAAGGAACAAGGAGAAGTTTGGTAAAGCCTTGGTCATGTTTAGTGGAAAGTTCACCACGACGTTCAAACAGACGCATGGCGATTTGTTCCAAGGTAGGGATGGGATAGGTGTTACCGTCTATGCCTAGGATGGCTCCTTCTTTGAGAATACCTACTTCCTTAAGAAGGGAGACTTGGAAAGTATATTGCTCACAGAGATTATAAAACTCTTCGGCATACTCGAGGGCTTCGGTATAGTCTTCTTTCTTTGGTTCCCCATTCTTGAGAAGATATTCAAAGCGTTCGAGAAGGAGAGCGAGTCGTTCAAGGTCTTGGGTGGAAAGTTTACAGGTCACCTCGCGCAGGAGATCGGGCTTGCCAAGAGATTCTTTTGGAATCCCGTGAGCTTTTGTAAAATCAATAATCTCTTGTCGCAGAGTTTCAAAATGTGCGCGATATTGTTCAGGTAAAGAATCGCGGACACTTGAAACAGAATCCATGACGGCTTCGCCAAGAATTTCCGAAGTGTGATGGATCCTCCCGCCTACGGCGGGATCCGCCACAGGCGGGACTGCCTCCGCAGGGGCGGCAGACGGAGAAGATTCCAAACTTGGTCGAAAAAGAGACATAAATATCAAAGGTTAAATCATCACCGAAGACCGCAAACCAATGTCCCCAGCCTGAGCATGAGGATCAAGCCCGCTGATGGAAGCCCGACGATCGTCACGGAGCCAAGACACGCAAGGCACAATGATGGAAAAACGAAAAAAAGCTCCTGTAAGGTAAGAGATGCATTCTTTGTTTGTGGGGTTCCATACATCATCAAGAGGTTTTCCTGTTTCTGTAAGATGAATCATAAAGGCTGTGATCCAGTCTTCTGGAGTCATGCCTGTTTCACCATGATAGGGAGAGTCTTCATCCTCTTGAGCATTTTGAAGAATGGAAAAATATTCAATGGGAGATATTCCTGCTTCAAGAGGAAGTCGAGGGATAAAGTCTCCTTGGGGTGTTCCTTGGCCTTTACGGGGAATGGAAGCAAAGCCCATGGGAGCTTCAGTGTCTTGTGAGTCTGGGTTTGATGGTTGAAGAAGATGAACAGTCCAGCCTGGGGTTCCCAATCCCTTCTCTCCTACCACCCCTGCAAAGGCAGGGGTCCATTGTCCTTTTGCTTGTTCTTTGAGTATCTGTGTCTTTGTCTTCCCCCCATGACCATCCTCCATAAAAGACTGTGAATAATAGACAAGGTTCGGAGAGTCTTCGATATCTGCTCCTTGATAGTCTGACCATGCCCAAAGGGGTTCATGAGTATCGAGATTAAAAGTGGGATTATCCTTTTTGTATTTGAGAAGAAGTTGTTTGAATGTTTCTCGGAGAGTATCAAGGCTCATGCCAAAGGGAACAAGGAGGAGCTTGGTAAAGCCTTGGTCGTGTTTAGTGCGTAGGGTCTCGCGGCGTTCAAAA
>LCMS01000011.1 GCA_001002765.1 Candidatus Uhrbacteria bacterium GW2011_GWE2_46_68
AAAAACAGACCACAGCAGAATCAACCACAGGATGGTTTATTCGTTTTTTTCAGCCGGCAAATTTTGATTCAAGTAAGGATGCTTCAGATATTCCTCAAGGGATAGCTTCTATTCCAAAAAAAGGCAAAGGAGTGATTGCTGGTCAGGGTCAACTCCGTTTACCCATAGAAGAAGCAATAACATTTAGGAAGTGTCTTTCTTTATTACAGGAGGCAGAAGACGATCCAGGATCCCCTTATGTTCATGAATCTGGTTTAACCCCTGAAGATTGGCTTTTGGCGTATCTGACGCATTTGATGGAGACAGGAAAGCAATTAGATGCAAGGGTAAATTGCTATCTTACAGGAATGTGTTTTAGAGATATTTTCGAAAGGAATACTCCAGTGGCAGGTGTTGGCGGATCTTATAATTCGGCGTATTTAGGGCACACGCTTGACCATTATTCTTTTGAGAATATCGGTTGTCGTTTTGCTGTGATGGTTCCTCCATTTTTTTCTTATATCAGAAAATAAGGGTAGTATTTGAATGTCATATTTTTTTGATTGTTTTGACAGGTTTTCCCTTGTTTCTTCCCTCTTTCCATGCTATACTTTGAGCGTATTTTTTGAGATAACTATGGTCAAAGTATGAATATTTCTTGGCACGGACTTTCGTGTTTTGAGATCACATCCAAAGGATTAAATGGAGAGGCAACTCTTGTCATTGATCCATATCAAAACAGTACGGGATTAAGATTTCCTCGTACGTTAGAGGCACAGGTTGTGGCAGTAACGCATGATGCGGAACACGCTAATAACACACAGAGTATTTTGGGAAATCCGTTTGTGATCCAACATGCGGGAGAGTACGAGGTCAAAGGCATTTTTCTTTATGGCATCAGTGCTCCTCGCGCGCAAGAATCCAAAGGGGAGCCTAAAGCCAATGTGATGTACCGGCTCGAAATCGAAGGAATTAGTTTGGCTCATTTAGGTTCTTTAGATCGCGAGCTTACCGATGAAGAACTTGAACATTTGCAACATATTGATGTGTTAATGCTTCCTGTGGGAGGAGGACGTGTAATGACGCCAAAGGTGGCTGCTGCGGTTATGGCGCAAGTGGAACCTCGTCTCGTGATTCCTATGACGCATGCCATAACCAACATGAAAGAAAAATTGGCAAGTGTGGATGATTTTTGTAAAGAAATGGGACTTTGCCAAAGAGAGGAAACCACTAAATTAAAATTGACACGCAAAGATCTGCCAGAGGAAGAAACAAAAATCGTGGTTTTGACGCGTTAGATATGCCGCAGGATCCGATTCCACAACATCCTCACACAAAACCCCCGCACTTCTTGATGTGGGGGATTATTATTATGCTCGTCGTATTGGTATGTGTGGGTTGGTGGTGGAATATCCGTTCAACTCTTTTGGAAGGAGGGAGCGGTCTTCAAGAACTTTGGCAAGAAGTGCAAGGGACCAAGCAAGATATTTCAAAGCAAACACAATCCTCGCGCACACAATTATCCGAAACGTTTGATGTGATCAAAGATACGATCGGGGAGGCGGTGAGTGAGGAAGCAAAAGATCAAATTACCTCACAGGTAGTAGAAGACATGAAAGATACACTGGATGTCCAAAAGGAAGAGATAGGCGATCCACTCATTCAAGAACAAACAAATCCGTAATATGAACAAGAAGAAAAAACTTATAATCAAGCAACCGGAAGAACAAGGAGAAGAAAGGAAATCCGGGCTTCCCGATTCTGCAGCCGGACATGTGATTCCAATTAACATCACCGAAGAGATGCAAACATCGTATTTGGATTATGCGATGTCCGTGATTGTGGGTCGCGCGCTTCCCGATGTACGCGATGGGCTCAAGCCTGTGCATCGTCGCATTTTGTATTCCATGTGGCAGACAGGATTGCGCTCAAATTCTAAGTTCAAAAAGTGTGCCACGGTGGTAGGAGATGTGCTTGGAAAATATCACCCACATGGCGACAGTGCGGTGTATGATTCGCTTGTGCGCATGGCACAAAGTTTTTCCCTGCGCTATCCGCTTGTACGCGGTCAAGGAAACTTTGGTTCTCTTGATGGAGATGCAGCCGCAGCCTATCGTTACACCGAGGCCAAGCTTGAAAGTACGGCGGAAGAATTGTTATTGGATATTGAAAAAGAAACCGTGGATTTTGTTCCAAACTTTGACGGGACGCACAAAGAGCCTCGTGTACTTCCGGCCAAACTTCCCAATTTGCTCATCAACGGAACTGTGGGCATTGCCGTGGGTATGGCCTCCAATATTCCCACTCATAATTTAGGTGAGGTGTGTCAGGCTATTTTACATTTAATCAAACACCCCAAGGCAACCATCGATGAACTTGCAGAATTTGTGCAAGGACCCGATTTTCCCACCGGCGCCATCGCTTACAACATTCAAGACATCAAGCAAGCATTTGCCACCGGTAGAGGGGGAGTGGTGGTGCGTGCAAAAACCGAGATTGTGGAAGACGCGAAAGGCAATTATGTCATTTTGGTAACTGAGATTCCGCATCAGGTCAACAAAGCCGCCTTACTCGAGCGTATTGCCGAGCATGTGCATGAAAAAAAGATCGAGGGGATTCGTGATTTACGTGACGAGTCTACAGAGGACGGTGTGCGTATTGTGATCGAGCTTAAAAAAGATGCGTTTCCCAAAAAGGTGCTCAACCGTTTGTATCAAACAACTCAACTGCAAGAGACCTGTCATTATAATATGTTGGCCTTGGTGGATGGTCTCCAGCCTCGTATCCTCAATCTCAAGATGATTTTGGAGGAGTACATTAAGCATCGTCAAGAAGTGGTGCGTCGGCGCATACAGTTTGATTTGGATCGTGCGCGTGATCGAGCTCACATTTTGGAAGGATTGCGCATTGCCATTTTGAAAATCGACCAAGTTATTGCGACCATCAAGAAATCAACAGACAAAGATGAGGCGCGAGTGAATTTGATGAGCAAGTTTAAACTGACCGAGCGTCAGGCTGTAGCGATTTTGGAAATGCGTTTGCAACAGTTGGCAAATCTCGAACGATTGAAAGTAGAGCAGGAGTATGATGAAAAAATGAAGCTCATCAAAGAATTGGAATCCATTTTAAGATCTCCGGAAAAAATGATGAACGTCATTGCAAGCGAGGTCAAAGAACTTGGAGAAAAATATAATGAACCTCGTCGCACACAAATCATCAAACACGGCATCAAAGAGTTTTCGATCGAAGATGTGATCCCTGACACTCCCACCATGGTGATGATCACCAAGGCCGGGTACATTAAACGCATTCCACCCGATACGTTCCGTCAGCAAAAACGCGGAGGCAAAGGAGTAGTGGGGCTTACCACAAAAGAAGAAGATGCTGTGGAACAATTGTTCTCTACAACCACACATAAAGATTTATTGTTCTTCACTTCGCGCGGGCGCGTATTTCAACTCAAAGCGTATGATGTGCCCGAGGCTTCGCGTATAGCAAAGGGACAAGCGCTTGTGAACTTTCTACAATTGGCTCCGGGAGAAACTGTTTCCGCAGCTTTGTCCATGGATGATATTGAAACCTACAAGCATCTGCTCATGGTGACCAATAAGGGGACGATCAAGAAAACCGATATCAGCCAATTTGAAAATCTGCGTCGCTCGGGTTTGATCGCAATCAAACTGCGTGAAGGAGACAATTTGCAGTGGGTACATCCCACCACGGGTAAAGACGATATTATTCTTGTATCTCAACAGGGGCAGGCGATTCGATTCTCGGAGAAAAACGTCCGTAGCATGGGACGTGTGGCCGCTGGTGTGCGCGGTATGCGGCTCAAAGGAGCGGATAGTATTGTGGGCATGGGCGTTATTCGCGAAGGTCAAGCAAAGAAGGTGGGAGCACTCGAACTGTTGGTCGTCATGAAAAATGGTTATGGAAAACGTACAGATATCACGGAATATAAATTGCAGGGTCGCGGAGGATCGGGAATCAAGACAGCCAATATCACTAAAAAAACAGGAGCGATTGTGGCCGCACATATGCTCGAGTCGGGGGACGAACGAGATTTGTTCGCTGTTTCTCATGCCGGCCAAATGATTCGCTCACCGATCAAGTCTATTTCCGTTTTAGGTCGTGCCACCCAAGGTGTACGCATCATGAGATTTAAGAGCGAGGGTGATACGGTTGCCAGCATCACCTTGGTCTAGACCTTTTTTAAGGACAAATCAAAACACCACCCGGATCGGGTGGTGTTTGCAATTGAAGGAGATTTCTATGAAGGAGTAATTTTTTGTATGCGTTTTATAAGTTCTGTTTGTGAGCACCGAAGGTCATTTTTTGTCGCGAGGCATTGAAAATCTTTTTTTCTCATCATAGATTCCTTTAAGAAGCGTAAGATTTCAAAATTGGTTATTTCATGATTCATATATTTTTTCTTCTATAATAATTCCGCTTTCAATGTGCCAACCTTCCTCAGGACAAGGTTCTTTGAAACAGACACATACCAAAGGGGATTCCAGTTGTGCATTCATGGCATGACCTTTAGCGATCTGAACGGAAATACAATGTTTTTTGCACGCACAATGATGAATCGTATAAGAGGCAAGAGGATCGGTTGCAACATGATCGTTACCGCAGTGATGAATTTCGTGCGTTCCATCTTCATGATGATGTAGATGATGGAAGAGAAAAAGAAGATTGGAGAGTTCCATATGGTTTTACCGTAAACGAAAAAGCCGCCTTATTCAAGACGGCAGGCTCTCGGGAAGAGCAAGCGCGCTGCAAAATCCAATCTTTCTACGCGCGATGATCGGTTCGGGCACTCCCAGTCGTCTGGCAAGGGCACGCAGAGGCATCTTACTTTCCGCTTTGGAGGTACGCTCACACAAAGGAATACGACGGATGTATTCGATCACTTCCCTTTGAAGATAAGGGAACACAACGTCCACTCCGCAGATCAGTGCCTTGCGCTCCAAAGGATGGAGATGCACATCTGCAAGGCGTTTCCATTGTGCATCAAAGTCCTCACACTGAAGATTCTCGTTTCCCTCATACTGACGGTGTGGCCAATATCCTCCCACAAGCTCATCGATTCCATCATGGGAAATGATCTTTTTTATATTGCAACCATTCAAAAATTGGTAGAAGAGGAGGACGCCGGCATTTCCATCCGAAACATCTTCTCCTGGTATCATGGCAAGTTCAATTTTTGCGCGATCAATCTGTGGTTTGGTTGGAATAAGGATAGCGTGTGAAACACCGAATGTTTCCGCTGCCATTTTTGCATAACGTACATCGGGGTGATCTGGATCTGAGCCGATCGTGCAGGCGGTGATCCGTCTGGCCCCAAAGAGTTTCACAAGAATCGCAAGAGACAAAGAGGAATCCAATCCACCTGACAGACAAAGGGTGATATAAGGATTCCATACCGCATTTCCACAATGGTGATGCGCGTGTTCCAGCGCCTTGTAGAGATCATCCAAGTTCCAAGCGGGTTCCTGAAAGGAAGGGAGAATGGGAAGGGTGACCGCTTCACGCCAAGGAGTAAGAGGCATGGGTTGGCTCCAAGAGGAGGGGGAGGAGTGAAAAGGTTTTGAAAGAACACCGTACCATAGCCTTTTTTACTCTTTTTGTCCATCCTTCTCTCTATGTTTATTTACAAAAAAACTCCGGGGAAACCCAGGAGTTCGTACGCTAATTGAGCGTGAGGATCGTCACCCACCGGAAGGTGTGGTTTTTGTTGATGGGATCGTAGTAGTACTCGGGACTGATAACAAGCGTGTTTGAAAGAGCAAAGGCCAGATGCGGGCCATACATGACATTGAGATCCACCTGTTCCCCCTGGAGACCGATACCAAACCAGAAGTTGGCCATCCACTCGGCATTGTAGTAGCCGTAGAAGACGAGGTTGTTTGTCGTAGGGAAGAGTTCGACATCGAAGAAGAAACGCAGATCATCATTTGATACTTGAGCCCAGACGGCTCCAAGCGGTGCGATGTCACCTTTGTTGTTCCAGTTTGCAACCACACCGATTTGCGGAGCAACCCAGAAGTGGTCGCTAACCGAGTAGATCACGCCCGTGTAGGCGAACGTCATGGCATGGTCGCCCGGAAGCCAGAACAGATGGGTCGAGGCGCGGACGTAAAGGTGGTTGGCGATCGGAGCGTCCGCTCCGGCCGCAATCTGCACCTGTGGGGTGATGTCTAGCGCCATGGCCGAGGTGGGGAAAAGACACAGGGAAAGAACGAGTGCGGAAAGTCTCATGGCTGAAGCCTCCTTTGTCATGAGCGCGTTATCTCACCAGGATCACCTATTTTTGTCAAAGAAAAAACCCGCTTTCGCAGGTTTCGTTAGCAGAGCATCCTTCCTTCCCAAGTGGGACCGACAGATACAATGGAGATCGGAGTATGAAGCCCCTTTGGCCCTTCAAGAACATCCAGAAATTGTCTGGCTTCTGTGGGAAGATCCTCAAGTTGTCGTGCGGATCGAATATCTTGATGCCATCCTGACATTTTCATCCATTCAAGTGGCCGACATTGTACAAGGATAGAAGTTCGTTTTGCGTGATCGTCTGGCGTCAGATCACTGACCACACGAATTTTCGTGATGCGCGTGGTGCTGCAACAAGTGTCCCAGGTAAAGAATCGGTTCAACACTTCTGGCGCCTCTTTTCCCGAATATTGGTAGGACGTACACAGACGGATCGAATCCGTCCCAGTGAGTTCATCCAAACAAGAGATCGCGAGAGTATCCACTCCACCGTTGAGCGCAAGACCATAGCGCCACAAAAGGAGATCAGGATGTCCAAAGCGCATGGGTCCTTGCCAAGGGTTTGGAGCATTGTTGCGGTCGTGCATCTTGGAGGCGAATTGAGCATCTTCCGTCACAAATGGTCCTGCTCCATGGCGATGCATATAGGCTCGCAAAACTCCCATTTTTTTCACTCGGACATCTAGGCCATTTAGAAAACGCTGTGCCTCATGACAAGTGGTGCAGGTCTTGGTCACAAACGGGAAAAAGCCTTGCTCTCGATCAAGGAGCGCGCCTTGCGCTCCTTCGAGGAGAAGATCATGACCGTCTCTGACGAGTTCGCGTACATAGGCGGCTGTGTCCGTGATCCTACAGGGAGCTTTTTGCAAGATGTCCCCATAGATTCCCAGAAGATAAGAAGCATCTAAGTACTGGTGGAAAAAAGCAGTGGAAGCATCACAGGCTTCACCCAGATGAGGAAAATCTTTTTTCGTACAAGCGATCAATTCCTCCATTTGTTTTTGCCAGTCTACGAGCAATCTTCGTCCATCTCCTTCAAAGAGTTTTTGGATCGTGAGCTCTTGTCCGGCTTTTCGCTCAAAAACGCTTTGACCCACTCCCATTCCACAGGAGCCATGCCGTTTTTCTCCGCGTCGCAGTTCCATGAGCTGCCCCATGACTGCATGAAACGGAGTGACAAGAGTGGAGGACGAATCGAGAACCACGCGTTCCCAAATAGGTTGACCAATGATCTTTTCAAGCGTTTGGATTTCTCCTTGGAGGGCAATCAAATCCACAAGCATGGAAGAGGAGAGGATAGAGGAGGTGCCTGGTACGAACATGCCAGAGCAACATTGTGCAAATCCGTGTACAACACCCTGCGGGGTCGTGACAAAATGGCGAGCTTGCGGTCCACCAGTATAGCGCATGATAGAGCGGAAGCCTTGGGAGCGTGCAAGAAAATCCGTGGTTGCTCCTTTTGTTCCGTCTCCAAAACCCAGATCACACAAGATAAGGGCGCGTGTCACGGACGTTTTTCCAATTGAGTGATATCACGAGTCACTTGCTTCCACACTTGCATGGCCATACGGAAAGTCTCTGCATCATAGCAAAGTCCGTCGCTCAATATGAAGATGCCATACCCCATTTTCCAAAGCCCCATTACGGTTAGGAGATCTTGGAAAGAAACATCAGACGCATCTCGTGCCTGTTCCAAGGAGATGAGAATGCGTGAAGCGGCCACGGCCGATGGGTCGTACCTGCGAATCGCGGCAAGATCTTGCAAAATACAAGGCCCTCGGTTGATGTAGAGATCATCCAGAGCGGCCATGAGAGAGATCCTTTGTTTTGCCCCGCGCAGTTTACGGACAAAATCCATTCCACGAGTAGATTCGATTTTTGCCATCACATGAGCCTTTGGGTGAATCGCCAAGATATCTTGTTGGTCTGACCATTTTTCAAAAAACGAGGCCATAACCGAGTTTATACCAAGTTCGCAAGCAGCTTCGAGATAAACTCGATCTTGAGAAGTGAGATACTCTTCGATCATCAAAGATGGATCAAGGATATTGAGTGCCTCGCCTTTACCCAGGGGCCGACAGGGGCGACGGGTGAGGATGAGGCGATCACCTTCCACCTCGGTAATGGTCGCTTCCATCATGCATCCCGGATGCTGATAGTCTTTGAAGAATACCGTGGCCGGGGTTTCGACTTGGATGCGATGGGAGACACGGACGGCTGCATAGAGGGCATCGGTGTATTCGAGGACGCGCAGTTGACGTCCTTTGATGTCAACAAATAGGGGTTTGTCTTTGCAGGCATCACGAAGTTTTTGAAGTACATCCCTGGGAGAGAGAGTCGTGGGAACAATGGTGTTGAATCGGAGTCCGTGGACAAGGGGATGCTGCGCCACTTCTTCGAAGTGAGTGGCATGTGGATGAAGACTTACGATAAGAAAGGGCGTTCGCATGGTAAACCTCTTTGGTTGGTTATGTTTGAAAGAACAAAACCTTTCGGTGCTCTGCCGAGAATTTCAGCAGTGCGCGGAAAGGGGTGAGCGTTTTGTATCTCACCTGCGTGCGGTCAAAAAAGAAAACCCGCTTTAAGACCCGAAGGTCTCCCAAGCGGGCCGTATCTTATCTATGCCAATTTCCAATCATCTCCACCGGAATCGGGCGTTCCTCCTGAGGGGGGAGGATCTTCCTTCTTCTTGCGTCTGCGCTTCTTTGACGCGGCAGGAGGCGGGGGCGCTGGTGGTTCCTCGATTCGCTTTTGCGGAGCGATCGCAAGCAGAGGTTGCAAGGTTTCGCGAACCTCGGCACATCGTCCCTCATCTTGTCCGCGCTGGCGCATATCTGCAATGTACTCATCGATCGTCCGCGATCCGGTCATGAGGGCAAAGATGCCCAAGGTCACGTCTGCAATCGCACGATCGGTTCCCAAAAACAGAACATGGTTTTTCCCCAGAGCCGATTGCCACTGCTGAACGATTCTTTCTTCAGCTACACGGCTGTAGTGCCGGTGAATATGGAACACATTTCCGTGGAATTTTGCTCTGAGATCACGGAAGACCGCGATCGCCGTTGTGTTGTTCCTTTTGGAACCAAACAGGGCATTCAGATTTTGACCAGAAATTTCATCATAAAAGCCCTCATCACCGAGAATGATCAAAAACGGGGTACATTCTTCCGGAAGATCGCAACAATAGGCATAGTACCAGGCCATGGTTTCATAAGATTCGCGATCATTGCCACCACCATTACCTTCAAGCCACATACGTTCAAGCCAGGTGTCCATTTCCCGAGGCTGACAGAATTCCGCCACCTGAATGGGGCCTCGATCATGTACGACGTCGCCGACGGCTGCGACACAAAATTCAGGATCTGACAGATATCCTCTTTCCTTGATTTGTCCTACGATCATGGGCGCCTTGTCCCAGAAGATTTTTGGCAAATTTCCCATGGACCCTGTGACATCCGCGATGATGACCACAGGATTTCGCGCCTGGGTTCGGATTCTGCGATCCTTGGCAAGCATGGTGGTATGAACTCTTGTGTTTCTTCCCAGCGCCTCTTCGGACACTGTGGTTGTGCCGGAACGGGTTTGCCGGCTACGAGAAGTCGTGTCACGACCATAGAATTCACCACTTGGTCCACCCATGGTTTCCTCCTTTGGAAACAGGTTGAAAAGAGCGGATATATCCGCGTTTGCGGCAAAAGACCTTCCCATTTGGAAGGCCTTTTGTCAAGGGAATTACGCGCTTTTTAAAAGAAAAAACCCCATAAACAGGGGTTTTACGTCAGCAGGCCATGAGCCCGCAATTGGTTGACCATTCGATCCATGTCAGGAACAAGTCCACGCGCACAAATATGCTCCACCATCTCTTTCGTGCACCTGGGAAGCAGTCGTCGGGATCGACAGGCCAAGAGTCCGGCCATGGTCATCATGTCAATCTGCTGCTGATTGTCTCCGGGAATGAAGTCACCAATCGTGTTTTGCAAGATTTCTCCTGTGACCATTCCGTCATTTTCTCGGCTTGCGAGGCGATGGGCACGCAGTACCACTTGTTCGATATCTGCCCCTGACATCCCGCTTGTGGCAAGGACAAAAGGAGTCAGATCCGTGATGTCTGTTTTCACCTGATGCCGTTTGAACATGACGCGGAAAATAGGATCGCGTTCTTCACGACTGGGCATGGGAAGCAGAATAATCTCGTCACTGCGTCCGCTACGCTTGAGTGCGGCATCCATGCGATCGGGTCGGTTGGTACAGTTGATGACGAGCACTTGTCCGCGGATCTTTGGATCAGAAAGAAATTCCATCCACATCTTCATAAGCCGTTCCGAGACCCCGGAATCTCCATGAGGAGAATCGCGCTGTGCCTCGGCAAGATCGGCTTCATCGTTCATGACAACAACCGGAGCCATATCTCGCAGAGCATAAACAAGTTTTTGCATCCTGGCTTCAGACTCACCCAGCCACATGGAACGGATATTCTTGGTTTTCACAAAGTTGAATCCGGCTTCATATGCGAGGGCTTCGACAATCGCGGTTTTTCCTGTTCCCGGAGGCCCGGTTAAGGTGATGCCCATGGGGACCAGTCGATGATCTCCCGAGGCAATGCCATGCAGGACTTCTGCCAGAAATGTCTTGATATGCTCAAGCCCGCCAATATCCTCAAGCCCGCGAGCGGGCTCGACGATATCCATGAGATCGCCGTACTCATCCACAAGGACCTTGCGCTTTGCCTTTTTGATGGCAGAGAGATTCAGTGCGTCACTATGACGTCTGGTTTCATCGAGGATTTCTTGCATCTGGCGCAGACTCAACCCTTGGGTTGCATGCACGAGCATTTCCAAGGTGATACCCTTGGGGAATGCGGGTGGATGATGGCAAGTGAGGAGAAAAGCGAGCCGTTCTTCAAATGTGGGTTTTGGAATGTAGATCTGATAGACCCCTGTATTGCCCTGGCGCAATTCTTCGGTCACCTTTGCCACTTCATCAGTGAGAAGGAATACGAGATTGCCACGCGAGCGGATATCTTGATCCATGCTCCAATTGCGCAAGCGTTCGATGATCACGCGTTCGTTCATCATCTGTGTCCCCTGTGAACCGACATGCGGAGCCAGGAAGTGTGCAGAACGAATCACGATCGTCACCTTGTCCGTGTTTTTGATCACGCGATCCATGAGTCGCAGACAGGCTTCGGGATCTTTGGGAAGTTCCTTTTCCTGTTGCAGCTCGGCGCGCGCAAGAGCAATGGGATCTCCACCGGCAGGGGCAGGTGTTTGAAATCCGGATTCTTGCTTGAAAACGGCTTCCATTTCTGGACGCAGAAACTGGATCCCAGAGGCAATATCGTAAAAGAGAACCATGCGTCCGTTTTCGAGCGCCTTGCGCAAGAAGAGCGGAAATTCGAGATAGGATTCTTTTTCTCCCGGGCGGGAGGTGGGATTTGGCAAGAAGCAACGAACGTCTCCATAAAGGAGAACGACTTGCGCTTTGCGATCACGAAGAACACCAACCAAATCCTTGAGATACCAATGCGGAAACACAGGAAAGGGGAGGGGTTGTTTTTTGGCCATGAGAGCTCCTTTTGGAAAGGACGAGGAACGCATGGGTGTATCACAGTTTTTTTGGAACGTCAATCCAAAACCCACTAAAAACACTCAAAATCCTTGACCTTTTTGGTTTTGGCTGGTACGCTTTTGCCACTTAAAGATAACGTTTTCTTCTATGGGTCTTCCCGGACATCGTCGGACAAGTTCAGATAAGCGACGCCGCGCGGCACAGGATTTTCTCGAGCGCCTGCAAATCGCCACCTGTCCAAATTGTAAAGCTGCGATCAAGCCTCACCATGTGTGCAAGCAGTGTGGCACTTATAAGGGCCGACAAGTCCTCAATATCGATCGTCGCACCGCACGTCTTGTTAAAAAGGTGGAAAAGCGAGCCAAAGCAGCTCCTGCTCCCAAACAAACATCAAAGGCTTAACCCTTTGATGTTTTCGATTAGACGTTGTTGCGCTACAATAGGTCTGTTCATTCATTTTGTTCATTGATTATGTCCAATCGCCATCTCGCTCGCACGATTGCCATCCAGTCCCTGTACCAATGGGATTTTCTCAGTCAACCAAAAGAAAGAGTTGAAGAGATCCTTGCCTTTAATCGAGAGGAGTTTGCTCCAAACTTTGACGATGGGGGATTTATTAATGAGCTTTTTTTGGGAGTCATGGAACATTTGGCCGATATTGATGGACTTATCATCCGTTTTGCTCCTGATTGGCCGCTTGATTCCATGTCCATCATTGATCGCAACATTATCAGAGTTGGAGTTTATGAACTCAAGATGAATCCGCATATTCCCGCCAAGGTGGCGATCAATGAAGCGATTGAAATTGCAAAGACCTTTGGAGGAGAATCATCGGGCAAGTTTGTAAACGGAGTTCTCGGAGCCATGTTTAAGGAAATGGTGGTGCATGGAGAAATAAAAGAAGTGGATAAAAAGAAGGAGGAAGAAGAAAAACAAAAAGCGCAGGAAGCCGCGGAAACTCCCGCAACGCCTCCAGTCGCATCATAAATTATGCCCGTACGTATAAAAGAACCCATAGAAAAAGCGATAGGTGTGACGTTCAAAAATAAAGATCTTATTCGCCAAGCGGTTGTTCATCGCTCTTATCTTAACGAACATCCTGATTTTCCTTTGGGGCATAATGAGCGTCTCGAGTTTTTGGGAGATGCGGTATTGGAATTGATCGTGACCGAATATTTGTACGAAAAGTATGAGAATCCCGAAGGAGAGCTCACCAATTGGCGTGCAGCGCTTGTGAATGCAGATATGCTCTCGAGCATTTGTTCCGAGATGGAAGTGGAGGAATACCTGTTTCTTTCCAAAGGCGAGGCAAAAGATAAAAATACCAAAGCGCGACGGTATATTTTAGCCAATGCGTTTGAAGCGATTATTGGAGCTATTTATTTGGATCAGGGTTGGGACAAATCCAAAGAGTTTATTCATACTCATGTACTTTGTAAGTTGCCACATATTTTGGAGCACCGTTTGTATATTGATCCCAAGAGCCGATTTCAAGAAGCGTCACAGGAGCGAGCCGGAATCACACCGTCTTATAAAGTATTGTCCGAAGAGGGGCCTGATCATGAAAAGATTTTCGATGTCGGGGTATATATCGGTAAAGAGTTGGTGGCGACAGGAAAGGGGATGAGCAAACAAGAGGCTCAAGTTGCTGCAGCGGAAAAAGGACTGGAAGTGAAAGATTGGAAATAATGGAGAAATCAAAAACCGAGGGGCGTGCCTCTCGGTTTTTTTGGTTGCTTTTAAACTTCTGATTCTTCGACCCCGACTTCACGCACCATATTGGCGATATAAAAAAATCCTTTCATATCACGATGACACAGCATATCTTCCATCTCGTTTCTTATATTTTGCCAATCTTGTTGAGAGAGAACAGAAATATCTTCCCCTTTTTGCCCCCAGAGTTTCAGGGCATGAAGATAAAAAACTTTGTGAATACAAAAAGCGTGTTTCATTTTTTCCCGCATGATCTTTTTTGATTCCTCCATTTTTTCCTCTCCTATCAGTTCGCGCGTTTTTTGTGGATCAAATTCTGCCATGTCTGCCAAGACCATTTGAAAGGGCAGGGAGTAAGGACTACTGTAAATTTTCATATCTTCAGTTAATCGTCTCCAATCCTCCTCATTCATGGGTACGAGTTTTGCAAATTCCTCGGCTCCTACAAGTCTTTTTAAACTGATGGCAGAACAGAAGAAATACCCGGCCGCACCAGAATCTTTATGACCATTGATTTTTTGCACAGCATCTTTAATGGAACGTTCATCAAGCGTTATTTCCGCATCAAAACGTGTTTGATCAAACTTTCTTGCCTCTGCGGCCAGAGCAAGATTACGGGGATCGCTAAGCGGTGCATATCGGATAGCGTCAAAGACTTTTTCCCAATGCGGTCCGATTATATTTTTCATCTCTTGCTCAACTGCCGAGGGTTGACGCTCTGCCTCTGGCTCGGTCGGTTGGGATGAAACCTCCAAGAGAGGTTCACCGAATTGTCGGCGAAGATTCTGGGCAATGGAATCCGCGCGTGCAAAATCTCTTTCATTCACAGCTTTTGTAAACTCCTCTGCAGCAGCTTCTTCGACAAGACGCTTTTCTTCCTCGGTTTCCGCCGGGGTCCAAAGTTCCGGATAACCCATAGCACGTTTGCCAAGTCTAAACTGCACTTTTTTTCGATGTGCCTCAAGTTGTGCTTCGGGAGGCATACCACCTTCGGGATTTGACATAGAGAGGTTGATCAATAAATTATTTCCTTCTTATGGTATGTCTTCCCCCCCCCTTCTCACAAGGAGGGTGTGTGGATAGATTTTCAAAAACAAAAATCCACCGAAAAAATTTCGATGGATTTTTGTTTTGGTGCGCCGTGGGGGATTTGAACCCTCGACCAAGTGGTTAAGAGCCACCTGCTCTACCAGGCTGAGCTAACGGCGCGTAAGAGGTGAGGAAATTATGACGAAACGGTTGACCTGTGTCAAGAATTTCGCTACGCTGTCGCAACAAGCAGGAGTAGCTCAATTGGATAGAGCGCCAGTCTTCGGAACTGGAGGTTAGGGGTTCAATCCCTCTCTCCTGCACCATCTTTTTTCAGATCACTCATAAGCTCAAACAGATTAAAAACCATCGTAGCCCGGTGGTTTTTCTCTTCCTAGAACCCAAGTTATTTGTTATTCTTATTGCCGTATGCGTTATTCCACATTGTTCGCAAAGACAAATAAAAACGCTCCAAGCGATGGAGATTCGGCCAATGCGCGCTTTTTGGTGCAAGCCGGGTTTATTAATCAACTCATGGCCGGAGCCTATACCTATTTGCCTCTTGGCTTGCGTGTTTTAGATCGCATCAAAAAAATCGTGCGCGAGGAAATGCAAGCGATCGGCGGGCAGGAGATTTTGATGCCGGCTCTTACGCCAAAAGAAGTGTGGGAAACAACCGGACGATGGGATAGCATTGATGTGTTGTTCAAACTCGAAGGCGCGGGAGGAAAAGAATATGCACTTGGGTCCACACACGAAGAAGTGGTGACGCCTTTGGTGCAGCAATATGTAAAGTCATACAAAGATTTACCTGTTGCTGTGTATCAAATTCAAGATAAGTTTCGCAATGAGCCGCGCGCCAAGTCCGGACTTTTGCGTGGCCGCGAATTTTCCATGAAGGATTTGTACAGCTTTCACTTAAACGAGGAGGATATGCGGGCGTATTATGAAAAATCCAAGCAAGCGTATTTGAACGTATTTCATCGCTGCGGAATTGACGCGATTATCACCGAGGCTTCGGGCGGAGTTTTTTCCAAATACAGTCATGAGTTTCAAACACCAACCGAAAGTGGGGAAGACGTGATTTACGTTTGTGACAAATGTCAGTACGCGCAAAATCGTGAGATCAGTGAATATAAAGACGGAGACACTTGCTCCAAATGTGATGGGGGAGTGATGCGGGAAACAAAGACGATTGAGGTAGGGAATATTTTTCCGCTCATGGAAAAGTTTTCCGAGCCGTTTGGATTTACCGTTGCCGGAGAAGATGGAAAACCCGTGCCCGTCATTATGGGTTGCTATGGCATAGGTCCTTCGCGTGTAATGGGAACCGTGGTGGAGATTCATCATGATGACCGAGGGATGTGCTGGCCAAAGTCGATTGCTCCTTTTTTGGTACATCTCGTAAGTCTGGGATCCAAAGACGATGAAAAGCGTGAAGAGATTTTGGAAAAGGCCGGTGGATTATATGAGGAATTGCACAAGGCCGGAGTAGAGGTATTGTGGGACGATCGAGCCGAGGTGACAGCCGGAGAAAAGTTTGCAGATGCGGATTTGATCGGGATTCCTTTACGGCTCGTACTGTCTGAAAAGACCTTGGCCGAAGGGTCGGTTGAGTGGAAGAGGAGGGAAGAGAAAGAGGCTCACCTGGTTTCCTTGCAAGATATTATTGAGCAGGTGGAAGTCTTTGTAAAAGAATAAACAAAAGAGAAAAACCGTGGGAAATCCGCGGTTTTTTGTTTAGATTGATTGACCAAAAGATTCGATTATGGTTTTCTATAGATGTATGACATGGCATAACGACAAGCAAATGTTCACCCGCCCACAAGACATTTCTGATGTCTATGGTTTGGTTTTGGATATTTCCCCTGTCGCCTTTATGTCGTGTCAGCGTTGCGTGTAAACGCATCTTCTTTCATAGAAAATAGGCCGCCCGGGGAATGATCCCCGGGCGGTTTTGTTTTGCCTTGCCGAAGTCCGCGTCATTGGCGAGGACGAAGGCGGGGCTTCTCTTACCTTACCGAGGTTTCTTATGTCTATCACCAAAACCTACTACCTTTTCGTTCTTTCCAAGGACTTTGGACTGGCGTTTACCTTCGCCTCCTTTGTCCCTTATCTTCTTTGGCTCGGGCTTTCCTACAGTGAGGTTGCTTTCGTAAACATGGTGTTTGCAGGTGTGGTCTTTTTGGGAGAGCTGCCCACCGGTATGTTTGCCGACGGAAAAAGTCGTGTCTGGTCCCTGCGCGCGGGCGTGTGGTTGTGGATCATTGGATCCATTTTTTACGCATGTGCGCGAGGTGTCTGGACGGCGGCTCTGGCTGATGGCATTTTTGCCGTGGGCAATGCGTTTCTTTCCGGCGCCAGACAAGCATGGATCACCGATGCTCTTAAAAAACACGGAAGAGAAAAAGAACTGCGACACGTTTTTGGTACCACAGCCATGTTAAGTGGTATTGCCTGTGTGATTGGTGGATTCCTTGGCGTGTTTCTTTCTTCCGTTCACATGCGTTTGATCTGGCCGCCTTTAATCGTTGGATGTTTGGTCAGTCTTTACATCGCTTACTATCACATGAAGGATGATGGAGAACCACAAGAGCGGATCAGTCAGTGGCAAGCCTTAAAATGCAGTGTGAATCTTTTGCGTCAAAGCCACGCTCTTTCTTGGATTTTGATCATCTTGGTTGTGACCGGAGGATTCATGACATTCAACCACTATTGGTCGCCATTGTCGGAATCCATCTGGGGCCGCAGTTCGCTTGCCTGGGTTTGGCCGCTTTTGTACGGAAGCACTGCCTTAGCCGGATATTTGGTGCGCAGGCATGAACATCTGGAACGCTATGGAAGCACTTGGATTGTTACCGCACTTTTTCTTGCCGGTGGAAGTCTTGCCCTTGTGCGTTTCCTCCCTCTTCCTTTTTGGATCATGGGCATGATGATGATGCACGAACTGACTCGCGGAATTCTCGGACCGCTTATAGATACTTATGTGCAAAAGCGAGTGGAAAGTTCTTATCGTGCCACCTTCGGATCGCTTCAATCCTTTATCGCGCATTTTGGATTCACTCTGACGCCAGCCTTTGTTTGGTTGAGCTTGGACGGGAAACCCAATACCCCAGACACAATTACCTGGCTTTGGTTTATCGCTGGCGGATTCATTGTCATCACCGCGATGATTTTGTGGGTATTTCGTCCCAAAAAAGAAAGTTCGATTCCAGAAGAATCATAACGAACCGTCGGATCACTCCTGGCGGTTTTTTTATACAACCAAAAACAGAGCCTTGCGACCCTGTTTTTTTATTTATACTTGTCGTTTTCCTTTGAGAGCATCTTTGAGTGCTTTGCCCGATTTGAATTTTGGAACGGTTACAGAGGGGATTTGGATACGCTCGGTGGGATTTTGAGGATTGACTCCGGTGCGACCTGCACGAACGCGGGCGCTGAAGGTGCCAAACCCTGCCAAGGTGACTTCCTCACCGGCCACAAGGGCTCGAATTACCAAGGTTTCAAAGGCATCCAGGAAATCCTCGGCAGATTTTTTTGGAATCCCTATGTGCTCGGAGAGGCGAGCAGCTAAGTCAGCTTTGTTCATATGTCTCTAATTCTAGCGTAAAAAGACTATTTTGGCAAGAGCCTAACGTGCATATTCGATTGCTCGTGTTTCGCGAATCACCGTGACTTTCACTTCTCCGGGGTAACTCAATTCAGCTTCAATTTTTACAGCAATATCCTTAGCAAGTTTTTGTGCGGTTAAATCATCAATATTTTCGGGTTGTACAAATACACGCACTTCGCGTCCGGCCTGGATTGCATAAGCCTTTGCCACACCTTCAAAGGTCGCAGCCGTTTTTTCCAATTCTTCCATACGCTGAATAAACTGTTCCAAAGATTGTTTGCGAGCTCCAGGACGTGCACCACTAATGGCATCGGCTGCTTTGATAATCGCTCCTTCCACGGTTTTGGGATGATCCTCGTGATGGGCAATGGACTGATAACAAATCTCCTCGGGGAATCCGAATTTTTTCATGATGTTATAGCCGATCTCCGGGTGAGCACCTTGCATATCATGATCCACAGCCTTACCAATATCATGAAAAAGTCCGCCTTTTTTACAAACAAACACATCCGCTCCAAGCTCCTCGCCCATGAGGCCGGAAAGCAATCCCACTTCGATGGAATGTTGGAGCGCATTTTGGCCATAACTTGTGCGATACTTCATGCGACCCAAAATGGAAATAAGTTTTGGATCAATGGAAGAAACAGGAATACCCAGTTGATAGAGTGCTTCTTCTCCGGCTTTGCGGAGATCTTGAGCGAGAGCTTTTTTCGCTTCATCCACAGCTTCTTCAATACGGGCAGGATGAATGCGGCCGTCGGCAATAAGTGCATCAAGCGCACGCTTGGCAACCTGTCGGCGAATAGGGGAAAATCCACTGATCGTGATCATCTCCGGAGTATCATCCACGATGATCTCGGTTCCGGTCAAAAGTTCGATAGCTTTGATGTTGCGACCCTCCTTTCCAATAATACGTCCCTTCATTTCATCGGAAGGAAGTTCCACGGCTAAGGTGGTTGTTTCTACGCATTGTGAAGCCGCATAACGTGTTACGGCCAAAGAAATTACATTGCGTGATTTGCGTTCGATTTCCTCCTCGGTTTGTTGATCAAGTTTATGTAAACGATTCATGAGCGCTTCTTGGCTTTGCGCTTCCACTTCTTTAAGTAAACGTTCCAAGGCCTCTTCTTTGGAAAGGGAAGCAATGGCTTGCAGTTTTTGCACCTGTTCTTCTTTGACTGCAACAATCTGCATTTTCGTTTCTTCCAAAAGTTTTGTTTGTTCCTCAAGTTTGGTTTTCTTTTCCTCTACATCCAGCAGTTTTTGGTCAAATAAGGTTTCGCGTTTTTCCAAGCGACGTTGTTGTTCTTGGATATCACGACGTCGTTGTTGCTCATCTTTTTTGGCTTCCTCGATGATTTGGATAGCCTTGTTTTTTGCATCGAGTAAAACCTCTTGGCGCTTATTTTTGATTTCGAGCACCAACTCTTGCTGTTTTTGTTTAGCTTCAGTCAAGAGTTTTTCCGCACGTTCCTCGGCATTATCAACCGTTTTACGCGCGATATAACGCCGAAAAAAATATCCGGCCACGCTCCCGATAAGGAGAGCGCCAAATCCTTCAATAAAGAGGACAATGAATTCAGGGATCATAAAAGCTTCTCATGAGAGAAGCGTTTGGGAGATCCAAATTGAGGGGGGTGGACTAAAAGAGGCGCAAGAGAATTGCGCATGTCAGAATCCGTTTTTTAGTCTTTTTGCTCAAACGATTCATGAAAGTTTATCGAAAAGATTCGGGATCTTCATGAAGAAGGATGCTCCGTCGGCTTCTTTCCAAATCAAGAATTACATTTTTACTTTATCAAAAAACTCCCTTTTTGGCAAGGGAGTATGGCTAAGATTCGCGGTTTTCTCAGAGTTTTGTCAGCATTTCATTGATGGGAATGAGATGTGCTTCGATGTCTTCTACAGCGATATTCTCAAAGGGGATGGCAGCGGAGACAGGAAAGGGACCAATTTCTGTGCGTCGAAGGGTTTGAACATAACCACCTGTCTCCAAGGTTTGTCCAAGGTCTCTTGCAATAGAACGGATATAGGTGCCCGAGGAGCAGTGAATGGAAAGAGAAAGGAGAGATGTTCCATTAGCAGCTTGCCAAATGGGTGATGTTTGAGCGATGGAATAGATCTTTACGACACGGGGTTTGACTGAGAGGTTTTTGCCTCGCAGAGCGGCTTTGTACATTTTGACACCTTCTTGTTTAACCGCCGAGAATTGTGGTGGCACTTGTTCGATTGTTCCTTGAAACTTTTTGAGGGCTAATTGAATATTCTTTTGTGTTAATGGAAAGGGGGGAGGGCAGAGGGTAGGCTCCTTGGTGGAGTCATCCGTTGGCGTCGTGGCCCCTAAAACAAAGGTCACTTCATAGGTTTTTGGAAATTGAAGAAATGTTGCCAGGTGTTTTGTGGCGGGTCTTCCCACACCCACGATCAAAAGACCGGTGGCGAAAGGGTCTAGTGTTCCCGCATGCCCCACACGTTGGATACCTGTGAGTTTGCGAATGGTATGAGTGACTCTGTGTGAACTCACCCAGACAGGTTTATCGATAAGAATGAAGCCTTCCATATAATTCGTTGCGGATCGTTTTTACTTTTTTGTCCAGTGGGAGCATTGTGGCACAAACAGAGTCATAAACACCAGTGTTTCCTTTGACTCCCAAGCATTTTTTCGCTACACTTCGAGCAACTTAGAATTTTTATTACCTATGAATATCACAGAATTAGCGCGACGACTGCGGGTAAACCCCGAAGAGATTCGACAAAAATTGCCTGAACTCGGATTAAGTATTGGCCGGCGCGCGATCAAAATCGATAATCGTCAGGCTCAACGCATCATGGAAGCTTGGTCCGAGATGCGCCGTCGCGAGCGTTTGGCTCAAAAGGTAGAGCTTCAAAAAGCTTCCCAACTCAAGAAATATCACGAGGATGGTGAGGAACAAGTTATTATTTCTTTACCTGCGGTGATTACAGTGCGTGACTTTGCCTCTCGCCTCAATCTTCCGGTACCACGACTCATGCAAGAGCTCATGAAAAATGGCATTCTGGCTTCGCTCAATGAGCGCATTGATTTTAACACCGCTTCCATTATTGCCGAGGATATAGGGTTTAAGGCAAAGCTTGAGGAAAAAGGAAAAGAAGAAGATGACACCCAATCTGTGGATCGTGTACGCGCGGCCGTGGAGGGAGAAAAAGTGGAGTCACTTCAAAATCGTCCGCCGGTTATTGTAGTCATGGGTCATGTGGATCATGGAAAAACAAAATTGCTCGACGCGATTCGCAATACCCATGTCATGGAAACCGAGGCCGGAGGCATCACTCAACACATTGGCGCTTATCAAGTCGTGCGCAAAGGGCAACCCATGACCTTTATTGATACTCCGGGACACGAAGCATTTACAGTTATGCGTTCTCGTGGCGCTAAGGTTGCTGATATGGCGATTTTGGTGGTGGCTGCGGACGATGGGGTACAACCTCAAACCAAGGAAGCGATCAATATCATTAAATCCGCTGGTCTTCCGTTTTTGGTTGCCATCAACAAGATTGATCGCGAAGGTGCTAATGTGGATCGCGTGAAAGGACAATTAGCTGAATTGCAAATTACATCAGAGGATTGGGGTGGCAAGAGTGTGATGGTTCCCATCTCTGCTAAACAAGGACTCCATATTGATGATCTCCTTGACATGATTCTTTTGGTATATGACATGGAAAAGGAAAAGATCAAATCAAATCCCAATCGTCGTGCGATCGGAACGGTGATTGAATCTCATGTGGACACAGGGGCGGGACCGGTGGCAACTGTTCTTGTGCAAAGTGGTACTCTTCATGTGGGAGAAACCCTTGGGGTGCGTGACATTTTGTACGGCCGTGTGCGCGCCATGTTGGATTGGAAAGGAGAGCAGATGAAAGAAGCCCCTCCTTCCACTCCGGTGCAGATTATTGGATGGAAATTATCTCCGGCTGTGGGAGATATTATGGAAGTGCCGCAAGATGCCACCGTGCTCAAAAAGATCAAATCTACGGATAGTTCTCATAAGGCTACTGAAGAAATGGCAAGTCTTAAAAAAGTTTCCACAGAAAGTACAGAGGAAACCGGAAAGAAATATCTCAATCTTTTGATTCGTACCGATGTACTTGGATCTTTGGAAGCGATTTTGGGAATGCTGGATCGTCTGGAACATGAAGATGTGGGGGTCAAGGTGGTGCAACGGGGGCTTGGGAATATTACAGAATCCGATATCGCCAGTGCGGAGGCTGATCATTCTTTGGTTATCGGTTTCAATGTTGTTCCCACTCCAACAGCCGAAGAAATGGCACGTGATAAGGGGGTGGAGATTGTCCAGTTTCAAATCATTTATAAATTATTTGAGGATGTTCTTGATCGTTTACAAAAGTTGCTTCCATCCGAAACCACGATTACTGAAATTGGAAAGTTGGAGGTTCTGGCAAATTTTCGTCACTTGGATCGTGGATGGATTGTTGGAGGACGTGTCAAAGAAGGAAAGATTTTACCAAAAGCAAAAGTGCGTTTGTCACGCGGGGATGTGTATGTGGGAGAAGGGGAAGTGGAGACCTTACAGATTGGACGATCCGAAATCAAAGAGGCAAGGCAGGGTCAAGAATGCGGTATGAATTATGTGGGTAAGGTGAAACCTGAAATTGGAGATGTGATGGAAATATATATGGAAGAAAAGAAAGCCAAAAAGCTTGAGATTCGCGGAGTTTCCAAACGATAGATCGAGTTATATAATAAGCAAGGCGTGGGGATAAGGCAGAAAAAGTTTGTCACCCTGCGCCTTGTTTTCTTTATCATTTATTTATTCTTTACCCATTTTTTATGCCCGTATTACATCTCACACAAGAGACGTTTGATTCTTCCGTTTTGCAGGCGGGGAAACCCGTGCTCGTTGATTTTTGGGCGCCCTGGTGCGGGCCATGCCAAATGATGAGTCCGGTTGTGGATGCCCTTGCCGAAGATGTGACGGACGCAGTGATCGGAAAAATAAATGTGGATGAGGAGCCAGGGCTTGCTCAACAGTTTAATGTGCTTTCGATTCCCACTTTTATGATTTTTAAAGGCGGGCAGGTGGTGGATCAATTCTCCGGAGCCATGTCCAAGGAAGCGCTGAAGGAGCGTCTTCAAAAACATTTCTAAATTATGGAAGCGCGACACGTTATTATTTTGGGATCTGGTCCGGCCGGATATACCGCCGCCATTTATACCGCACGAGCCGGATTAAAACCTTTGGTGTTTGCCGGGCCGCAGCGCGGGGGACAATTGATGTGGACAACCGAGGTGGAAAATTTTCCAGGATTTCCCGAGGGAGTGATGGGGCCTGAGCTCATGGATCGCATGAGGAAACAAGCAGAACGATTTGGAGCTGAAATCGTAGATACACAAGTCGCATCAGTGAATCTTTCTTCCCATCCGTTTGTTGTAAGCGCGGGAGAGGATGCGTATGAGTCGCAAGCCTTGATTATTGCCACCGGCGCATCTGCTCGATGGCTAGGTGTTCTCGGAGAAGAGCAGTACAAAGGTAAAGGAGTTTCCGCATGCGCGACTTGTGATGGATTTTTCTTTCGTGGAAAAGACGTAGTGATTGTCGGAGGGGGAGATGCCGCGCTGGAAGAAGCAACGTTTCTTACCAAGTTTGCGACTCACGTGACGATACTGGTGCGAGGAGAGGCCTTGCGAGCTTCCAAACCCCTGCAAGAGCGTGCGCGAGGAAATGAAAAGATCACCTTTTTGTATTACACCCAAGTGGAAGAAGTGTTGGGAGATGGAGTGAAAGTGACGGGAGTGAAAATCAAAAACAGTCAGACGCAAGAAATAAGTGAACTTTCTGTCGGCGGATTGTTTGTCTCAATAGGTCACCAACCCAATACGGGAATGTTTGAAGGACAACTGGAACTTACCAAAGGATTTATCGTGCGAAAGCCCGACACGTCTCTCACATCGGTTCCCGGAGTGTTTGTGGCCGGAGATGTGGCGGACTGGAATTATCAACAAGCGATTACAGCCGCGGGACTCGGATGTATGGCGGCGATGGATTGCGAGGAATGGCTTGCGTCTCAAGAGTAAAAAGAAAACCGGCTTAGTTTCATAGAACAGCCGGTTTTTTGATTACAAACGAAGTCGTCCTCCTTCATGTTCTTTGGGGTGAGGAGATATTTCGAAAGTCGGTTCGGAAACAATTTCCTGATCCATTCCTTCTCTTGCCTCGCATTGTTCACGGAGTTGCCTTCTTGCCTCGGCCACATATTCTTTTACATCTTCTTCCACAAACTCTTCATACCAACCGGATTCAGCGATGATTCTTTGCAATTCCTCATAAGGAATTCCCCAATAATTAAGGAAAAAAGAAAGATGAGTAGAGTTTTCATTCACCACAAGTGTAGCCCACCCTTCGGCTGTTCCCATTTTGACCAATTCTTCTTCAAAGGACGAGTGACCGATTTCACCTTGCGTCTCCACATTTTGTAACATCAGATCAAGTGTAGAATATTGACGCGTCACAAACTCCTTCACACTTCCGGATAAAAAGAATTCCAACTCCTCCGATACAGTAGAAAGTAAATAAGGGAAATCCCGTTCTTCTACAATGAGTTTTTGCAATATATCGTTTTCTGACATGTTGTAAAAATTTTCCTGTGCGACAAAAGCATCCACTGCCGCAGAATGCGCTTCGTCTTCTTTATGTGCCGCTTCATGGAGTTCTATGCCATAGGTGGCTTTTCTTTTATCAGCATTTTCATCAACAAGGGAAACACACGCTTCATTAAATGCGATAAGATCTCTTCCCGATTTTCGATAGAAAGCGGCAAAGGAATAATTCGGATCATTAAAAAGATAGACTTGTTCTTCTTCAAGTACGATATATTCTAAATTTTTTGAGGCATCATGAAGATCTTCGCAAAAGGCATGGACACCACCTTTTCCATCCACTCCAAAGACCAGATCTTCATTGGCGACCATGGCCATTTCTTCGAGCACAGGATCAATATATTCACCCCCTTGCTGCACAAGTTCTTTTGCAAATGCCAATTTTTCTCCTTGGGCTTTTGTGAGGTCATGGGCGCATCCTTGGTTTAGAAGAGAAGCAACCGCGCCGCAGATGACCGTATTTCGCAGGGGAGGTGTTTGTCGAGAAGGCATATTTATTTTTTTGTTTCCACCTCTTGTATGAGTGTATAAATTTTTTCGCGCATTTTTTCCAAGCTTACATCAGGAAGATATTGAGCAAAGATTTTTTTCATGGCCTCAAAACGTTCGGGCTCACTTTTTTGAAGTTCATGGGGGAAAAGGCAGAAGAGCCGAAAATTATCAGCAAAATCATCCTCAAGACCATGGACGATTCCATAGTGGAAATAGATGTCGTCCACGTATTCTTGATTTAGATGACCGGAGCGAGCAACCGCTTTAAGAAATTGGCGACGAATATCTTGATCAGTCGGAGAAATGCCGGCGATGAGCGCATGTCCAAGCTCATGAAACCATGTTTGTAGGATGCTATGAATGTCTGAATGTTCGCTGATGAGAAAAAACATGGTGCGATTTTCTCGCTCAAATTTTCCCACGATTTCTTTTTGCACGGCTTGTCTGCGTTTTTTGATTTTTTTTGGTTTTCGATATCCTGTCAAAGAGATAAGACTGACTGCTTTTTGCAGGGAAGGGGGGAGGAGATCATACAAGACAGCCGCTCCTCTTGGTCCAAAAAGTTGCTCGACTTGTTCTGGCGAAACCTGATCGCCGACCACGACCTTGATGCCCCCGTTTCCCAACCATTGTTGTTCAAGTGCGCGCGCTTTTGCCACAAATTCCCGTTCAAGCGTTGCATAGGCCGCAATGTGTTTGATTTGCGGTAATGCGTTTTCTTGGAGAAAAAACCAAGTAATATCTTTTGGTGTTTGTGTGAGAAAATTTGACTCTGGGATAAGGGGGTTTGTGTGCGGACCCAACACCCAACTGGCCGCTTCGACCGCATCGGTTTTTGGAGCTTCTTTTTGAATCGCTTGTGCTTCAGACACAAAAAGTTTCCACCGGCGATATACTTCGCCCGGTTGTTTTCTTTCCAATGTTTCCAATTCCACGATTGTCTCTGCAAGAGTTCCTTGATAGGAAATATCATCAAATAATTCCACCAACCTCGCTCCATAGGAAGGGAGACCGGCTTCTAACATTTGCTGACTTAAGATGCCACCGGGGATCAGATGTCGGTGATGTTTTTTAATAAAAGACAAAATAGAATCCACAGTATGTTCTTGTTCTCGTATTTCATGATGAATATCTTGAAACCGTTTTTCGACTGAATCTTCTGTTTGAGTGTGAATATGTTCATGGCTTGTTTCGGTCATAGGATGTTTTTCTTATTTTAGCACAGCATTTCCCCTCTGCGGGTTTTTTCTTGTGTGCATAACAATCGATTGAGACTCGATAAAAATGGGCGTATTCTATAATCAACTTTTTTATGAATGATTTTTTTCGACCAAGGTCGGAATTATCTACCACCCAAACGGAGGTGTGGATCCAGAACACTTCGGAAATCCTTGGCGAAGCCATCATGGATTCGGTTTCAAGTGTCCGTGATTCTCTTCCCAAAGAACACCGCGCACACTTTGAAACTTTGCGGCAAGAGATCATTGATTTTACAAAAGCTCACGGGATTTCCAGAGAATCTCTTGGCAAGCCCGACCTCCTGCGCGAGGTGACCAGCAAACTCTCCACCCAAGATCTTGAGCGACTCGCTCTCCTTCTTGAACGCTTTGAGCATCTTCTTATACGCAAAGAGCCAAAGGAAATCACAGATTCTTTAGAATATGTTGAAGAGTTTTATCATCTTCGCGAGCAATATACTTCTCAAGTTTCCCTTCTCGAACAAGTCCGTTCCAACTTTCGAACAAATCGCCATCCGGCTCTTTGAACGCCGTGAGACTCTCGAGACTAAACACGACCAAGGTTTTACCAAACTTCTTCTTGTTCCCTTTGGCATGAGCCTTGATACTCTCACGGACACCCTCAAACAATTCCTTCTCAAATACAAAAGTGATGACCCTGACTTTGATCTCGATATCAATGAACCTCTCTTGGTATGGGAAGACTATCAAGGAGCAGACACGGGGGATTTTCCCAAGCTTGTCTATGAGCCACAGTCTTTTACAAAGGATGGACATGGAGGGAAGACCAAGAGAGAGATACTTAGGGAACAAGAAGACAATCAAGATTCCTTTCCTGGCTGGATCGTTCATCTTCTCCAGCCTTCTAATCCTTCCAATTTACATTCCCCGGGCTTTGTTTCCATTCCCAGAGAAGGACGAGGAATACCTCAAGGAGATTTTGTCCCTCGACATCCCCTTGAGGCAGGTAAATCTCCCGATGAATATCTTTCCATTCTTCAAAAAGCTCAAGGTGATAAAGACTCTCCCTATCATGGTGAAACAGGCATGACTCCCGAAGACTGGATCATGGCCTTTATGATTCATTTTCAAGAAACAGGAGAACTCCTTGATGATGTATGGAACCCCAGTAACACGGAAAGTCACTGTTTTCTTACAGGAGCTTTTTTTCCTTTTTCCGTCGTCGTGCCGGGTGCGTACTGGTGTGGTAGCTTTCATTTTGTTTCTCTTGACAAGGACGCTCCCTTAGAGATGGATTTCTACAGGGGCGTGCGTTCCTCAGTGATGATTTGATTCTCGACCTTTAATTCGCTAATTCCACGCAGTTTGTTGCGCGGAGACCCATTCCTATGTCTAATCCTTTTGAGAATGCACTTTCACAATTACGTCGTGCCAAGGCAGTTCAAGATTTTCCTGAAGATTTTCTTACGCGTTTTTCCACGCCCGACCGTGAGATCCATATTTCCATTCCCGTGCGAATGGATGACGGATCTCTCAAAATTTTTGAAGGCTATCGGGTGCAACACAATAATGCGCGCGGGCCCTATAAAGGGGGCATTCGTTATCATCAAGATACGGATATTGCCGAGGTAAAAGCTCTTGCGCTTTGGATGGCGCTGAAGTGCGCGGTTGCCAATATCCCCATGGGAGGGGGTAAGGGAGGTGTAACAGTGAATCCAAAAAATTTATCCGATCGGGAGTTGGAGGCTTTATCGCGCGGGTGGATTCAAAAACTCGTAGATGTGATCGGTCCCAAAAAAGATGTCCCGGCCCCTGATGTGAATACCAATCCAAAAATAATGGCATGGATGGTGGATGAATATGGAAAGATGACCGGAGATACTTCCGGTGCTGTGATTACAGGAAAGCCCATTGATCATGGTGGATCTGAAGGTCGTGGGACAGCCACCGCACAAGGAGGATTTTATGTGTTTGAAGCATTGCAAGAAAAATTGGGTTTACCTGAAGTGTGTCGTGTGAGTGTACAAGGGTGCGGGAATGCCGGACAAATTGCGGCGCGTCTTTGGGAACAGGCAGGTCATAAGATTGTGGCGATTTCCGATTCGCGTGGCGCACTGGCGAATCAAGAAGGGCTTGATAGAGAGGCGGTCATCGCTCATAAAGAAGCTACAGGATCTTTGAGCGGTTTTGCGGGAGCCAAAGAAATCACCAATGAAGAATTATTAGCCGTGCCTTGTGATGTTTTGATCCCGGCCGCACTGGAAAATCAGATCCGTGGAGACAATGCCGATCGTGTGGGAGCCAAGGTGGTGTTTGAACTAGCTAATGGTCCCACGACTCCGGAGGCGGATGATATTTTGTTTGCAAAAGGGATTTTGGTTGTCCCTGATATTTTGGCAAACTCAGGTGGGGTTACGGTTTCCACATTTGAGTGGGAACAGAATCTTAAAAATGAACATTGGACCGAGGAGGAAGTATTCATCAAACTCAAAGAGATTATGGAGCGAGAGGCTTTGGGGATTTATGAAAAGTCCCAAGCGCTTCATACCGATTTACGTCGTGCCGCTTTCAGCATCGCTATTGAACGGATCGCAAAAGCCATGGGGATGTAAAAAAAGGAACACCGACCAAAAATATTTGGCCGGTGTTTTTTATTTCTTTCCGGAATCAACACAGTATGGCGTCAGGTCGGACTTTGGACTTTTTTCAAAGAAGTCCAAAGATTTTCAATGAAGATTTGACTTCAGATTGATAATAACAATAAGACAATTTTATCTGCTTAAAAAATAAATACATGAGTGTTTTACAAGTGTTTGTGTATATTTTTGTGTCACGGTATCTATACGTTGAGATATAAAAAGTCCAAAGTCCGACCTGACACCAAAACCACATCATTCACTGTCTTGCCTCAAATATTTTTTTCCTTTACACTCTCGCATATCGTTCTTTTTCTGCCGGAGGTTTCGTGGCTGAAGCAACATCTCTTTCTGCTCAACCCCTTCCCGCTGATTTTTTTTCCGGATCCGGATGGTCTGCATTTTCCCTACGAGGGGAAGGACATGTCAGGAAGAATCTTCCCAATCAAGATGGTATTCTTTTCCTCCCATCGTTTTTAGGGGAAAGCGGTCGCACCCTTTTTGTCCTTTGCGATGGGCATGGGCGAGACGGACACCTTTGTGTACAGCAATTGCTGGATCAACTCTACGGAGCTTTGCTAGATTTCTCATATGCACAAGATCCTTCCAAGGCTCTGAAAGAATTTTGTCGATCGCAAGATCGCTATCTTGAGGATCGTTTGTTTCATGGAGGTACAACCCTTGTTGTGGCAGACGTTTCTCCGCAAAGGATTCTTATTGCTCATGTGGGAGACAGTCGTGCTACCTTGGTTACCTCTCATCATCGCATGGCTGATCTGACGGTAGACCATCATGTAAGCCGTATTCCTCCACAAGAGCTTGAAGCGTTGCAAAGGCGTGGAGGCATGGTGGCGGCGATCGGCAAAAAACGAACCCCTTTTCTTTGCGCAGTCGAAGAAGATTCCAGGTACATCGATATCCATACTCTTACGACATATCGCAGTATTGGTGACTATCATTTTGGTCGCGCACCTTCTCCCGTTCCTGATGTTCAACCATTTTCCTGGGACCAACTGCTCCAAAGTACCCATCTGCTTTTGTGGAGTGATGGAGCTTGTGGTGCGATAAACGAGGCAGCACTTTCCTCATCTGTTATTCGACGCATCTTTCATCCATCGAGTATTGAGGAGATTTCCCTGCGTCTACGCGAGGAGATCATCCGTGCCGAACCTTTTGATGATGCCACCGCCATGGTTGTAGATCTTTCATTTTTTCGTCCGCCTTCTTAGGCACACATACGCGAAGCGTACCTCTCATGGTACGTTTTTTTGTTCAAAACTTTTTTGATCCGACCCTCCGTCCGTGTTACCATCTTGTGCGTATGTACCATCATCAAGAAATCGAAACAAAGTGGCAAAAACGCTGGGAGGAGGCTGGACTTTTTCATGCAAAAGATCAAAGCGATTTGCCAAAGTTTTATGCGCTTATCGAGTTTCCTTATCCTTCCGGCGCCGGGCTGCATATCGGTCATCCACGCAGTTACACAGCCTTGGATGTTATTGCGCGCAAACGTCGCATGGAGGGATACAATGTTCTTTACCCTATCGGTTGGGACGCATTTGGACTTCCCACGGAAAATTATGCGATTAAAAATAAACGCAAACCCCAAGACGTGACGACCGAAAATATCGCCACATTCAAACATCAGTTGCAAATGTTGGGATTGAGTTTTGATTGGTCGCGGGAAATCAACACGACAGATCCCGCTTATTATAAATGGACACAGTGGATGTTTTTACAGTTTTACAAAGCCGGATTGGCCTATAAAGCAAAAATGGCGATCAATTGGTGTCCTGCGTGTAAAATCGGTTTGGCCAATGAGGAAGTGGTGAATGGATGTTGTGAGCGTTGTGGTGGAAAAGTGGAGAAGCGTGAGAAAGAACAGTGGATGATCGCGATCACAAAATATGCCGATCGTTTGCTTGCGGATTTGGAAAACGTGAATTATTTACCCAAGATTAAAAAACAACAGGAGCATTGGATTGGGCGCAGTGAAGGAGCGGAAGTCATGTTTCAAGTGGATGGACGCGAGGAAAAAATTACCGTGTTTACGACACGCCCCGACACACTCTTTGGTGCCACCTATGTGGTGTTGGCACCCGAACACCCGCTTGTATCAACGATTGTTTCTGAAAGTCAAAAGGCTGTGGTCACAAAATATGTTGCCCTGGCAAAACAAAAGAGCGATCTCGATCGCGCAGATGAAGAAAAAGAAAAAACCGGTGTAGAGACTGGCGTCTTCGCAATCAATCCCGTGAATAATGAAAAGATCCCGATTTGGATTGCCGATTATGTGATGATGGGCTATGGCACCGGAGCCATTATGGCAGTACCCGCTCATGATGATCGTGATTTTGCGTTTGCAAAGAAATATGAACTTCCGATCATTGAAGTGGTGCGATCAGAATTGAACACGCAAGCATGTTGGTGTGGTGATGGTGTGGTTATGAACTCCGGTTTTCTTGACGGTTTTTCAACAGCAAAAGCAAAAGAGAAGATCACGACGTGGCTTACAAACAAACAGCTTGGCAAGTCTTCGGTGCAATATAAACTCCGCGACTGGGTATTTTCTCGCCAGCGTTATTGGGGTGAACCGATCCCTCTTGTCCATTGTGAGAAATGCGGTTGGGTTCCGATTCCCGAACAAGAACTCCCCCTCATTCTTCCTGACGTGGAAAAGTATGAGCCGACCGATACGGGTGAGTCTCCACTGGCGAGCATGGAAGATTGGGTGAATACCATTTGTCCCACTTGTGGGGCTTCTGCCAAACGTGAGACAGACACCATGCCAAACTGGGCCGGATCAAGTTGGTACTTTTTACGTTACATCGATCCTCATAATGATCAGGCGTTTGCCGATTTTGCCAAACTCAAGTATTGGATGCCCGTGGATCTTTACAATGGCGGCATGGAACATACGAACCTCCATCTTCTTTACTCTCGATTTTGGAATAAGTTTTTATGCGATCAAGGACATGTACCCGTGAGCGAACCTTATCTGCGTCGTTATAGCCATGGGCTTATCATGGCGGAGGATGGACACAAAATGAGCAAGTCCAAGGGCAATGTGGTGAACCCAGACGAGATCGTTGTCGAATATGGGGCCGATGCCTTGCGCATGTACATTTTGTTTATGGGGCCGTTTGAAGAACCTGTGCCATGGAGTAAAAATGGACTCGTAGGTGTGCGGCGATTTTTGGAAAAAGCGGATCGGTATGTTCAAGATTGGATAGAGCATCCGGAGGCACGGCAAGATTTAGGAAAGATTGTGGAGCCTTATCTCAAACGTGTGAATGAAGATATCGAAGGTTTTCATTTCAACACCGCGGTCGCCACGTTTATGGAACTCATGAATCGTCTTTTAGAAAAAGACAGCAAAGGAAAGATGATGTTTGTAGGCGAGAAGCAGCTTCAAAAAATTCTCTGTATGTTGTGTCCTTTTGCTCCGCATCTTGCCAATGAACTTTGGGAGCGTTTGGGAGAGAAAGGATTTGTGGAAGAACAAACATGGCCGACGATTGAGGAAGCTTTACTTGTGCAGGATACAATCGAGATGGCCGTACAAGTGAATGGAAAAGTGCGCGCGACTATTCGACTTTCTCCGAATGCGATAGAAGAAGAAGCAATGGTCGCGGCGTTTACCGAGGGAAACGTTCAAAAATATCTGGAAGGAAAAGAGGTGCGTAAAGTGATTTATATTCAAGGAAAGATTCTCAATATTGTGGTGGGGTAAGAATGTTCAAAGGAGGGTAATGTAAGGCATATGAAAATTATCATGATTGGTACAGGCTATGTGGGACTGACAACCGGACTTGCCTATGCCAAACTCGGCCATCATGTGGCCTGTGTGGATCAAGATGCGAGCAAAATCGCGCGTTTGGATTTGGGAGAAACACCGTTTTATGAACCAGGACTTCCCGAGCTTTTGGAAGATATGCAAACGCAGGGGAGGGTCATGTTTACCACAGACTTGAGCGCGGTTATTGGAGGGGCTGAAGTTGTGATGATCGCGGTGGGAACTCCCTCGACCTCCACGGGCGAGGCAGATCTTTCCGCGGTGTATCAGGCAGCCGGACAGATTGGAAACCTTTTGGACCATGAAGCCGTGATCGTTGTAAAGAGCACCGTTCCGGTGGGAACTAATCGCCATGTACTTACGATCATAAAAGAAGCATTGAAAAAAGTCGGACGCACTGATCTTGCAGATTTGATCACGATCGCTTCTGTACCGGAATTTTTACGTGAGGGAAGCGCGATTGCCGATTTCCTTTCTCCGGATCGTATTGTCATCGGATCAGAAGATGACACAGCGCGTACCACGGTTGATCGTCTTCATATGGGTATCAATGCCCCACGCGTGTTCACCACACTTGAGAGCGCAGAGCTTATCAAATACGCAGCCAATGCGTTTTTGGCAACCAAAATTTCTTTTATCAATGAGATGGCTCAACTGGCCGAGCGCACCGGGGCAAACGTCGTAGAGATTGCGCGCGGGATCGGACTCGATCGTCGCATTGGTCCGCATTTTCTTCAGGCAGGAATCGGTTATGGGGGCTCTTGTTTTCCTAAGGATGTTTCCGCCTTATACCAACTCTCCGGCACCAAAGGATATCATTTCAAACTTTTATCTTCAGTGATCGAAGTGAATAATCGTCAACGAGATCTTTTTTTTGGAAAATTGGAATCTGTGATGGGAGATTTACGTGGAAGAAAAATCGCCGTGTGGGGACTTGCGTTTAAAAATAATACCGATGATGTGCGTGCATCCGCGGCCATTGATATGATCGAGCGCCTGATCGGGAAAGGAGTCGAAGTCGTAGCCTATGATCCGCAAGCCATGGAAAGCGCACGCAAGGTTTTGCCTCCTATCGTGCAATATGCGCCAACGGCTCTAGATGCTGCACAAGGAGCTGAGGCAATTTTGGTTTTGACCGAGTGGCCTATTTTTCGTCAGGTGAGTTTTTCCACCTTGCTTGATGGTATGATTGAGCCGAGAATTTTTGATGGACGCAATCTTTTTACCGATCTTCATTTGGCGCAAAAAGGATTTGAGTATTATGGCATAGGGATAGGGAAGTAGGGGATATGAGGAGGGTGTCTTGGCGCCAAGGTCACAGGGCGCTGCAGCAACTCGTCGATTCTCCTTCTCGATCCTTTTTTGTTTTGGCAAGTGTGTGGTGTGCGGGAATTGCTTTGGCTCCTTTCATCGTATGGACTCCACCGTTTTGGTTTTTTCTTTTTGTACTCACCGGGTTTGGTATAGGGGTCATGGTTTCACATCGCCTTTTGCGTTTTTTCGTGCTGACGATTTTTTTATTTTGTGCCGGATGGTTTTGGCATGGACAATCTCTTCTTCCCGTCTCTGTGGAGACCGTGGCCGATCGTGCAGGAGAAACAATCAGTGTGGAAGGAGTTGTGGACGCCCAGGTGGATCGTCGTGTGGGGAAACAACGCACAACAATCCACAATTTTCGACTGGCAAATCAGGAAAGTGAAGGCCGTTTGCTCGTTTCCTTTCCTTTATACCCCGAAGTTTCTTTTGGCGATCATCTCGTTTTTGTCTGTACGATTCAAAAACCAAAACCGTTTGGTGGGTTTGCATACGATCGTTATCTCGAAAGCCAAGGGATACAAGCTCTCTGTGATGACCCTAAGTATTTGATTATAGAATCTTCCTCTGACCGCGGTTTTCGTTCTTTTCTTTTTGATTTGAAAGATTTTTTAAGTGATCGCTTGGTAAAACTTTGGCCCGCGCCTCATGCGTCTTTTTTGGAAGGATTGATGTTTGGAGGAAGCTCAGCGCTTCCCAATAGTTTGCGTGATGATTTTTCCGCTTCCGGGCTTGCGCATATTCTTGCCGCTTCCGGATTCAACGTATCTTTATTTACTTCGGTTCTTTTATCTTGGCTTTTACAAACTTCACTTCCACGCAAGCGATCGCTCCTGTGTGTCAGCTTGTTTCTTATTGCTTATGTCGTGATGGCCGGAGCTACGGCTGCGGTGGTGCGCGCTGCGCTTATGGCCAGTCTTTTGCTTTGGGGAGCATGGGTGAGACGCAGGGCATTTTTTCCGAATATGGTGATAGGAGCACTCGCTCTTATGTTGTTATGGAATCCACTTTGGCTTTGGGCTGATGTGGGATTCCAACTTTCCTTTGTCGCCATGATCGCATTGCTTGTTTTAGCACCAAGATGGAAAGAATATTTTGCGTTTATTCCCGATCGTTTTGGGATTCGCACCGCTTTTGTTTCCAGTCTTGCCGCGACATTTTTAACGGCTCCCATTTTGCTTTGGCATTTTGGATCCTTATCTTTGATCGCTCCGATCGCTAATCTTTTTGTGCTTCCTTTTATTCCTCTTTTGATCGCCTGCGCTCTCATTGCTCTTGCATTCGGCATTTTTTCCATTCCACTGGGAATGATTTTTGCACTTCCTTCTTGGGGATTTTCCCAAACAATACTTCATGTCATTGTGTGGTTTGGATCCCTTCCCACCTTGGTGTTGCCTTTGGGATTAGTGAAATCAAGCGCTCTGATTCTTTGTGGGTTTTGGATTTTTTTGATGATTCGTTTTTGGCGTAGAGAAAATATATGAAGGTGCGCACATCCCGAGGCCAACAAAAGAAACGGTTGCATCATCACACATTTTTTCAACAGATTGTTTTTTTCTGCGCGATGATTTTGTTAGGCGGGTGGTTATTTTGGAACGGAGCCTCTCTATCCGAAGCCTCTTTGCAGGTTTGGTTTTTTGATGTGGGGCAAGGAGACGCCGTGCTTATCAAGACACCTCATGGCCATCAAGTGCTTGTCGATGGGGGACCGGATCAAACCATTCTTTCCAAGTTGGGAAGCGTATTGCTTCCATGGGATCGGACGATTGATGTCGTGATCGCGACACACAACGATGCTGATCATGTGACCGGGCTTCGGACATTGGCTCATGCGTATGCAGTTGAACAAGTGATGGCGGCCGAGGATATGGATTGGGAGGTGGGGGAGACCTTGCTACAACAAGGGGATAGGTTTGTGTTTGATGAAGTCGTCTTTGAAGTTTTGTGGCCTACACAAGAGGCGTTTGATGATCGCTCTATTTCTGACAACGAGCAATCTCTTGTTTTGCTCGTGACTTATGAGGAGACGACGATTTTGTTGACGGGAGATTTGGAGTCCGCGCAAGAGGCACAACAAGAATGGCCGGATGTGGATGTGCTTAAGGTCGCCCATCACGGGAGCGCTTCTTCTTCCTCTTTGGATTTTCTTTTTGACGTACGGGCAGAGACGGCAGTGATTTCTTGCGGAAAGGGTAATCCGTACGGGCATCCGCATCCGGTCGTTCTTGATCGTTTGGAACAAGCGGAAACTCGCGTCTTGCGAACAGATCAGGATGGAGACGTTTTGTTATTGGCAGATGGAGGAGAACCTGAAGTTTTTTTCTCCCCTTTGCCGTTTTAGCATGGCTTATCCATTGTTTTTACCTTACAATAAGGACAACTATGTTTCCTTTTTCTC
>LCMS01000012.1 GCA_001002765.1 Candidatus Uhrbacteria bacterium GW2011_GWE2_46_68
ATGGGAGCCATTGAGCGATTTGTTGCTGTGCTTATTGAGCATTGTGGAGGAAGCTTTCCGTTCTGGCTTGCGCCCGAACAGATCCGTTTGGCCACAGTGAGTGATGAATTTGTTGATTTTGCCCGTACGCTCAAGGGTCAGTTGAAAGAAAAAGGATTGCGTGTGAGTTTGGATGATTCTTCCGAAAAAGTCGGGCGAAAGATTCGTCAGGCTGCAATAGAAAAAGTTCCTTGGACCGTGGTCATCGGTGCCAAAGAAAGGGAAGGGGGCGATTTTCAGGTGAACGTGTTTGGACAAGAGGAAAGGCTTGTCATCGCTCAAAAAGATTTTGCGTCACAGGCGCAGAGCGTAAGTGATTTGCCGGTCGTTGTGTTACCGGAAGTGGTATAAGGTCTTACTTTCAAAAAATAAAATCACCCGTTTTTCGCGGGTGATTTTATTTTGGGTTTATTCCTCTACGCTATCTTTGATGGCTTGCGCTTGGAGATCATCCACAGACTTGAGGAGTTCGGTTTGCCCCTGTTGAGCATCTTCCTCGATGCTATCCATGGTGGCATTGAACTCATCATTGGCTGCGGTGACTTCATCAATCATAGCCTTTGCGTTTTGTTTGTATTCCTCGCTTTGCGTATCTCCTACACCCAATTGGGTAAAACCTTTTTCGATTTCTTCTTGGATCGCATCCATGAGCTCATCGATAAGTTCGGCAGTGACGCCTTCCTCCTCGATACGAGCAACCCAAGCAGCTTTTGCACTTTCCTCCAGGTCAGAGGCCTGGATTTTTTGGATAAGTTCCTCTTTGGTCATATGACGATAATGTCAGGGTTGATAATGGGTTGCTTATTATTCAATGATATCTCTTTTGCTGGCTCGTGCTCGTTTTGGAGCAGCCTTTCGGGCAGCGGCCATTTCATCGAGTAGAGCGTTCATGTGGTCTAATTTGGCCACAAGTTCAGCGTTTTGTTGTTCCAAATTGTTGATGCGAGCCTCTTGAATACGACTTTTGTTCCACCAACCCATAAACTTGTTTTTGGCAGAGACAGCACGGTCAACGAGACGATCTTTTGCATCAGTCACTTTTGTTTCAATGACTGTTGTGAGTTCACCAAAGCCTTCCAAAACAGCACCGGCTCCTTCGACAACCTTACCAACCCCTTTATCCCAACGGTTTTTGATTCCTTCCACGATTTGCTTCCCTCGATCAGAAGCAGCGTCTACTCCTTGCATAACAAGGGTATTGGCCAATTGTTCGATATTATCAGGGTTTACGTTCATCAAACGTTCGGGGGAAAGGGCACTTTGCAAAGCCAACAAAATAGCATCTTTCATTTGCTTTGCCTTTTCGCTTGCTGCACCGACCAATTCTGTGGCCCCGCCTTCGATACCGGTTGCAATGCCTTGCAAGGTTTCGGACCCGCGCTTTACACCACCGCGAATCATTCCTTCTACATCACCTGCTACTTTAGGAAGATTTTCGGCCAAAGTGGATCCAATCTCTTTGACAACACCTTTGACATTTTCTGTTCCGGCCGTAATGGTTTCACCGGCAGCTTGCTTTCCTGCGCTGGCAATATCCATGACAAGCCCCGGGGTACCAATGGCACGATCAAGAGCAGAACCAACTCCACGGCGGATTGTTGAGCCCGTGCTGGTGATTTTATTCCAAAGACCTTTTGCACGATCTTTGGCACCTTGAATGACATCTTTGGCAAACTTTTGCGCCTCGCGCGATTTTTGCGCAAGGTATTCACCCGCAGATTCGCGAGTTTGTTGACCGCGAGCCTCAGCCTCTTTACCGGCAGTATCTGCGCCTTGCAACCCTTTTGTTTCCTGTTGCTCGCTGCGCGCTGCCTTAAAGCGTTCGAGAAAACCCATAGTGTTTATATTTTGTCGGACTCCCACGTTGTCCGATGAGTTAAGACTTAAAACTGTTACTAATTTAGCAAAAAAATCGAGTTTTGTCAATTGAACGTTTTCATACAAATTGCTCAAGTTAGCAAAAAAGATTTATTTTTTCTGTGGAAGACTGTAAAAAATCGAGGTATGATGCCATTGACAGAGAGTATTTTTTCTGAAAAGGTAAGCAGCTCTTCTTTGAAAGAAAGGAGCTTTCCATGCCCCCTCCACGTCTTGTTCTTTTGAGTCGAGAAGATATTGATCCGATCGCGGACGCAACATCCAGGGATGCTCTCAAGGATTGGTTGCGAGCTCACACAGGCGCGACTGAGATGTTCTTGTCCTATGAGGCAACATGTCTTTATGAGGGTCTTATGGATCGTGGTCCTTGGACGAGGGATCGACTCCAATATGCCCTGATGGAGATCAAGGCCATTCCAATCGGAGGAAAGGAAGAAATCGCGGAGGCAAGAGAAGAGGCAATCATTGAGCGCACGCGCGCTTGTGAGTGCTCCGAATTCTTGCGTAAACCTCTTAACGAGTTCATGGCGATCATCCCTTATCCGTACGGCCAACACCGATTTTTGTTCCTAGCTCTTTCATTCGTCATTCTTCTCTCTGCTCCAGTCGGAGCTCTTGATGTGAGGAGTGATGTTGTCGCACGACCTGCTTAATCCGCAGGTTTTTTCTTTTAGGGGATTTAGGGGTCAGGTCCGGACATCGGATTTTTTGATAGAGAATCCGATGTCCGGACCTGACCCCACCTCGACGTTTTGCCTTATTTTTGATAGATTTTCATGGCTTATGAACTTCCAATATCACCTTATCACCTACGGTTGTCAGATGAACAAAAACGATTCCGAGCGTTTGGAATCCCTTTTGCAACACATGGGGGGTGTGCCGATCAAGGAAAAAGAAAAAGCTGATTTGATCCTGTTAAATACCTGTTCGGTGCGTCAAACTGCGGAAGATCGCATTTATGGTCAAGTGCGAACTTTTCTGCGACTCAAAGAGAAAAATTCGAAATTGATCATTGGGATCACCGGTTGTATGGCAGGGAGAGACAAAAATGGGAAGATTCGTGCGTCTTTGTCCGGTGTGGATCTTTTTTTTGCAATCAAAGACATGACCGAGCTTCCACGGTGGATCGCAGGATTGAGGCCTGATCTTGCATGGAAAGGGGAGGTTCCGCCAGATTACCTTTCCCTTGACCCTATCACCCCACATCTTCCGCAGGCGTTTGTGACTATTCAGACAGGATGTAATAATTTTTGTTCCTATTGCGTGGTGCCGTTTAGTCGAGGTCGGGAAAAAAATCGACCCCTTCAAGATATTCTCAAGGAAACCAGATCATTGGCGGACAAAGGAGTTGTGGAGGTGACCCTTCTTGGTCAAACCGTGAATAGCTATGTGGCACCGGATTCTGAACATTTTTCTTCTCAAAATCCGTTTCATCATCATTTTGCCGCTTTGCTTTGGGAGATGAATCAGATCCCAGGTATTTCTCGACTCCATTTTACCGCTCCTCATCCTAAGAATATGAGTGAGGAGATCATAGAGGCCATGACTTTACCCGCGCATCTTTCTTTTTTACATCTTCCGATCCAATGCGGCAGCAATGAGGTGTTGCAAAGGATGAACCGTAAACATACTGTGGAGGACTATCTTCGTGCATTTGAGTACACAAAAAAACGCATTCCATGGATTACTCTTGGCACGGATATTATCGTGGGATTTTGCGGAGAGACAAAAGAACAATTTCAAGAAACCGTGAAAGTGTACAAAGAAGTGGATTTTGATATTGCCTATTTGGCTCGTTATTCTCCGCGTTCTGGAACAGCCGCTTGGCGAGCATTTAAGGACGATGTCTCTCGCGAAGAAAAGAAGGAACGTTGGGAAGAACTTCAAGTTTTGATGGAAGGAATTTCTTTTCGAAAAAATCAGGCCTATGTAGGCAACGAGGTGAGTGTCCTTGTGGAACGCTGCGAGAAAGCGGGAGAGATCGCCTACGTGTACGGGAACTCACGCGAATTGAAACTCACGCGATTCCCAGGGGAATCAGAAGATATCGGAAAGATCATTTCGGTAAAAGTTACTCGGGCAGATACCTGGCTTCTTGAGGGAGTAAGAGTATGAAACCGAAAATTCTTGCCATTGTTGGGCCGACGGCTTCGGGAAAATCTTCTCTGGCGATTTCACTTGCAAAAAAATTTCAGGGAGAAATACTTTCAGTTGATTCCCGACAAATTTATCAAGGAATGGATATCGGGACGGCTAAAGAACCCGTGGTTTGGGATTCTGTGCGTAGCGTTTGGATGGTGGAAGAGATCCCACATTGGGGCATAAACATCGCAGCGCCCGATACCCCTTACAGTGTGGTGGATTTTCAAGTGTATGCGCGCCAGATCATTGAGGAGATTCTTTCTCGTGGACATCTTCCCATTTTGGTGGGCGGAACCGGACTGTGGTTACGTGCAGTTTTAGAGCAGTATGACCTTGCCTCTTCTCCTCCGGATCAAGATTTTCGATTGTCTCTTGCAGGCAAAACAACCGAAGAACTTTACGCGGAATATCAGAAGCAGGATCCAGAGGGAGCGCAAAAAATCGATCGTGCCAATCCTCGACGACTGATACGCGCCCTGGAGGTATTTCATCAAACCGGCCGATCTTTTTTTTCTCCGCAACAAAAAAACGAACCCCTCTATCACGTATTGCAAATAGGCCTTTGTCCTAAACGCGCGATTTTATATGAGCGGATCAATGCGCGTGTCGATCAGATGATCGTTCAAGGACTGATGGAGGAAGTTCGCGGTCTCTATGCGCGTTATGGATCAGACATTCCTTCCATGTCCGGTATTGGTTATCGGCAAATGTGCAAATTTTTCAAAGGCGAGACGACTCCAGAGCAAATGAGAGAAGAGATAAAAAAAGACACTCGGCAGTATGCCAAGCGTCAATGGACCTGGTTTAAGCGAGATCAATCGATTCATTGGATAAAAACACCACAGGAAGCCGAAGACATCACATCATCTTTTTTCCTTCCCTAATTTTTAGGGGGTGTGTCTGTATTAATATATTGCACCATGTCGAGAGGGAAACGTTTTCCTGCAAAGTAATCGCGAAATGTATTTTCAGTCGCACCTCGACGAAACTCTCCTTTTCGTGCCTGTATTTCTTCAGGCGTCATCCAAAGGACATCGGTGACATATTTGTCTTTGACTTCCGCCGGAGGAATATCAGTCAGTCGACAAACAAAGGAAAAACGAAGGGCAGTTTTATCCGGCCAACGTTTAGTGTAGACACCAAGAAATGCTTCCGGCTCCACAGTATAACCCGTTTCTTCCCATACTTCCCGTTTGAGCGCATCAAAAATATCCTCGTTATCCTCCATATGTCCCGAGGGTTGGGTTAAGACAAGAGCGGGTCCCGGGCGACCCGGATGGTTTTTTTCTTGCACGATTAAAATTTTTCCGTCTTTTTCCACGATCGCTCCCGCAGTCACTTCCACGGTAAAATAATTTCCCATAAAAGAAGGGCAGGGGTTTCCCCCTGCTTTTATGTTTCCAGTTTAACGAGTAAAAGATTGCGAACAGCAGCCGCATCAGCAGACCCCTCGGTTTCCTTCATGACCAGTCCTATAAAGAAAGCCAAGAGCTCTTTTTTTCCTTGTTGATAACGAAGGACTTCATCGGGGTGTCCTTCCACAATACGCCCGACGATTTCGGCCAGGACATTTACATCTTCCATAGTTCCCATTTGTTTTTCTTCCATGATATGGGAAGGATCGGCTCCGGTCTCCATCATTTCGGTTAATAGTTTTACACCTGTTGCTTGATTCACTTTGCGAGTGGCGATTAAAGTCACAAATTCCGCAAAATTTTCAGGGGTGATTTTGAGTGTTCGGATATCAACGGAGCTATCAGCCATGAGCCCTTTGAGTCGATTCAATATCCAGTTCGCTGTGAGATTTGATAGTTTCCGACGTTCTGTAGGAACCTGATCTTCGGATAAATCTTCCACATCTTGAAGCCAGGTTGCCAGTTCGGCAAACACGGCTTCCATATAATTGGCCCAGGCGACATCTTCGCAAAGGGCACGGGCGTCTTCTTTTTTAAGTCCAAATTCTTCGACAAATCGCGCACGACGGCGGGCCGGAAGTTCGGGGAGTTTTGTTGCAAGTTCATGGGCAAGCTCTTTGAGATCAAAAAGAGGAATATCAGGTTCAGGAAAATAGCGATAATCGTTTGCCGCTTCTTTGGAGCGTTGTTCCTCAGTTGTCTGTTTTACTTCGTTCCATCCCCGCGTTGTTTCTTCTGTGGGAGGATTTCCCGCTTCCCATAATGCGGTTTGCCGTTCAATTTCAAAAGCAATGGCGCGTTCCACAAAACGGAATGAATTGATGTTTTTAATTTCTGTTTTTGGATAAAAGCGTTTTCCTGTGATGTCTCCTTGTTCATCAACGGGTCGTAGGGAAACATTGGCATCACAGCGCAAGTGTCCTTTTTCCATGTCCGCGTCTGAGATTCCCAAAAATCGGGCGATCGTGCGCAGTTCTTGTAAAAACGCTTTTGCTTCTTGCGGAGTGCGAAAATCAGGTTCTGTGACGATTTCAATCAAGGGAACTCCTCCGCGATTAAAATCCACAAAACTTCGTCCACCTTCTCCATGAAATAATTTTCCCGCATCTTCTTCCATATGCACACGTGTGATACCCACAGTCATTTGTTCACGGGAAACAGCCGTACCCGGAATTTCAAGATTAAGAGATCCTCTGGAGGCGAGGGGAAGATCAAATTGAGAAATTTGATAAGCCTTGGGAAGATCAGGATAAAAATAATGTTTGCGATCAAATTTTGTTTGAGAAGCAATAGTACAGCCAAGAGCTAACCCCATAAGAATACCATCGTGAAGAGCCGCCTCATTTGGGACAGGAAGCGCTCCAGGATGCCCCATGCACACAGGACAGACATGTGTATTGGGAGTCATGGCTTCTTCATGTGCTTTACAATCACAAAACATCTTGGAGGCTGTTTTGAGTTGAATATGAATTTCAAGTCCGATAACAGGTTCAAGTCGCATAAGAGAGTTTTACGATAGGGGATTGCAAAAGGAAGATCAAGCCGTTTGTATCTTTTTTAAAACAGGAGGATGCTCGCGAGTAAACAATCGATATACTAAAACAAAGTAAATAAGAAGAAACGGGAAGAGAAAAGTTTGGGTGATTGCATCGATTGCTTCGACCCACATAGGCAGGTTTCCATTGACCCACACGGTCGGATCAGTGTGCATAATCAGAGCTATCGTCCCAAAGATCAAAGAAGAGAGGAAGGCATGTCCTAACAAAATGAACAGAGGTCCGGAGACAAGGAACCAAAGGACAGACCAAAAACGTCCACTCACAATTTCTCGACTAAACGACAGAGCATCAAATCCTCTTTGATGATCAAGAATTACGGCGATTTGAGCAAAAGCAAACCAAATAAGAAAAATAATGCCCGGGACAATAAGGAGAAGAAACCCTCCCAAGACCACCAGACATTGTAAAACCGCAACCAAGATCACAGGTTTGATAAGGGTTCTTGCACGCAACAACAGTTCCGAATGAGAAGCCTCTGTATGTCCCAAACGTTTATCGGTTGCAAGAAAAAGGAAAATGGTGATGTAGAGGGTGAGGAGCCCCTCAAACACAGAAAGAAAAAGGGCCAAGATAAACACAGTCCCTTCATTTGTGATGGGAAGCAAAGACAGAGTGAGCAATGCAGAAATGGGGAGCAGCATCCAAGCGGCATACCCCAGATAGAAAGCTCCTTGTTCTCTGTAGAGATGATAACTTTGCAAAAGAAGTTGGAGAGGAGTGACAGACAAACGCATATCAAGATTTGGTTTCTTTGAGGTTGCGATAGACGATGACATCGGCAAGGACAACTAAAGGATTAATAAGGATGGCGATCACCAAAGAAAGGAGACCTCCGGAGATGGATTGTAAACGCAAAGAGAGATCAACATTAAGTCCCACCAATGCGCTGATGAGAATGTGTACAACAAACGCCAATGCCCACATGATGATGACGCCCAAGATAATAAAAATGACTTTCGGAATGACAATACGAATAAAGGCTTGCCAAAAACGTCCAAGCACAAGTTTTCGACTTTCGTGAAGCGCTGCTTTTCCACGAACACCATCAAGAAGAAGCGCATAGGGAGCCAAGAGATAATGAACCGACCATCGGAAGTTAAGAATAAGAGCGACAAAGATACCGAGAATAACAAAGAGGTTCAAGAAGATAATGAAAAAAGGCGCGCTCCAAATCATGGTGAGTCCTCCGATAATGCCGGCGGGAAGAAAACTGATGAGCGTTCCCGCAAGGAGAACAGCCATGATCAGTATTCCCACCCAACAATGAGGAAGAAACCATTTCCATCCTTCCTTTAACGCTTTGGCGGTTGAGGGGTTATTGGTTTCTTCGGTTTTCAAAAAACGTACAAGGGCGATATAGACCCACACACCAATCACCGGAGCGATCAAGGTATTGGTAAGAGCAAAAAGGACTACCCCCAGACTTTCCCAAAAAGTATAAAGAGTTGCGGTGGCCGCAAGTTCGGTCACATAAGGGTAGAGGAGAAGAGCAAGCACTTCGAGAATGGCTACAATGAGAAGCCATCCGGAAATACTCATGAGTTCCACAAACCGTTTTTGGTAGGTTTCCCAAGTGCGATCGAGGATGGTTCCCAAAGAAAGAAGGTGAGACATAAAAAATGGTTAAAGGATCTAATGAGCAAGATAAGGTTGAATAGTTTGCCAAATGAGTTCGTGAATCTCCTCGCGTGTTTTCATCCGTCCTTCTTGCGTACAGGGGATGAGAAGAAAGTTGTCGTAGTGCTTTGTCAGATCAAGATAGGCCTCGGAGGCGGCGCGGATATGATCCTCATTTTCCTCATGAATATCTTTATCACCTGTATGTTTATATCCGCTGGCAGTCGTACGCTCGCGGGCAAGCTGCAGGGAGATTTCGGGTGGGACAAAGAGGACGAGATTTAACGCGGGGCGGGGGATACCGAAAAATTCATGTTCGATCTCGAGTTCCCAATCAAAAAAAGTTTTGCGTTCGAGAGGGTCGGTGATCTTTCCCCCCTGATGTCCCATATTGGATCCTACATACCGATCGGCAATCACATGAGTTCCTGCCGCAAGCCAAGCATGCATTTGGAAAGATGCATCATAACGATCAACCGCATACAAAATAGAGGCACGATAAGGACCTACTTCCTGGGCAGCGCCATAGGCTCCGGAAAGATAAATTTCCACAGGTCCTGCACTTTTTTTTCCATATTGAGGGAAAGAAATGGTCTCAACCGGGTATCCTTCCTTTTGCATGCGTGCGACCAGAAGTTCGGTTTGCGTGGCTTTACCGGAACCATCGGTCCCGTCAATCACAAAGAGATGTCCTTGAGGCATAGTCATTTTTATATCCACAGTTCTTTTATCGCCCTTATTTTACCGCAAGAACGAAGGTAAGGGAACGTGTGGAAACGATGTATGGTCGCTCCGGTCATATCTTGGTATCCTTGAGGGAGTTATGAATTTTTTTCGACCATCCTTTGATCCCTCATGTCGCGACATGAGGGATGAATCCATTCCTCACCCCTCTGCTACCCCCACGGAGGTGGGGGTCCAGTACACTTCAGCAAACCTCCACGAAGCCATGATGGATTCGGTTTCAAGCGCCCGCGATTCTTTACCTGAACAATATCGCGCGCATTTTGAAACTTTGCGACAAGAGATCATTGATTTTACAAAAGCTCACGGAATTTCCAGAGAATCTCTTGGCAAGCCCGACCTCCTGCGCGAGGTGACCGACAAACTTTCCATTCCAGATCTTGAACGACTCGCTGATCTTCTCGAACGCTTTGAATATCTTCTTAAGAATGGGGAACCTAAGAAAGAAGAACTCCCGAAACATCTTCAAGAAATTGAACGTCTTTATAATCTCCGTGAGCAATACACTTCTCAAGTCTCCCTTCTTGAACAAGTGGGTATTCTCAAAGAAGGAGTTATCACTGGTGTAGATGGTCATGAATATCCCGTTCCAACTCTCGAACAAATCGCCGTTCGTCTCTTTGAACGCCGTGAGACTCTCCAAACCAAACGCGACCAAGGCTTTACCAAACTCCTCCTTGTTCCCTTTGGCATGAGCCTTGATACCCTCTGCGAAACCCTTAAACGATTTCTCCTTTCTTACAAACAAAGAAATTCACTTTTTAATATAGATAAAGATGTCCCTCTTGGTGCGTGGAAGGAAGAAAGACATGAAGGAGTCAACATCGAAGATTCTATTGACCTTGTCTATTATCCACAATTTTTGACAAAAGAAGGTCATGGGGGGAAAACAAAGATAGAGATACTTGAGGAACAAAAATACAATCGAGATTCCTTTCCCGGTTGGACCATTCATCTTTTTCAACCTTCGGATCCAGCAAATTCTGATTCCAAAGGCTTTGCTTTGATCCCAAGACGAGGAGAAGGGAAGGTGTATGGGGAAGAAGGATTGCGTTTTGAGATTGAAACAGGACATTCAGCCCCCTATTATCTCGCTCTTCTGGAAGAAGGTCGGGACGATCCGGATTTTATTTATTCTCAAGAATCCGGCATGACTCCCGAAGACTGGATCATGGCTTTTATGATTCATCTTGAGGAAACGGGAAGACCTTTAGATAATTGGCAAAATAGCAAAGAAAGCATCTCTTGTCTTATTGGGTCCTTTTCTGTTTCTGATGCCAAAGTGCCTTTGACGTTTTGGATGCGCATCGGTTCAAAAGTACTCATTGGTAATGAAAAACCCAATGAGCAAAATGGACTTACAGGCATTCGCACCTCGGTTCTCATCTAACTTTTTCTATGACCCTATTTGATCAAACGTATTGTGAGGCCTTGCGGAGGATTTATCATGAAGGCGAGGATGTGTTTTCGCAGCGCACCAATATTCATACCAAGGCGATTCCCGGGCTTACCTATGAGCTTCATCCGGCTAAGGGATTTCCACTTTTGACCTTGCGCAAGATTCCGGTGAAATTATTTTGCGCTGAAGTGGTGTGGATGATTACGGGCTCCAAGCATTTGGGATTTTTACGTCAGTTTACCAAGGTTTGGGATGATTTTGCTGAAGAAGATGGCACAACAGAAACGGCGTATGGTTACAGATGGCGCCAACATTTTGGCCGTGATCAACTGCTTGATCTGATAGAACATCTGCGCGAAGAGCCGTCTTCTCGCCAAGGGGTGGTGGTGATGTGGGACCCGGCAAGCGATGGATTGCGCGCGCCAAAAAAGAAAAATGTTCCCTGTCCGTTTACGTGGGTTGCTAATATTATCGGGAATAAATTGAACCTGCATCTCATCATTCGCTCCAATGATTTTATGCTTGGAAATCCTCATGACACAGCTGGGTTTGCCCTTCTTCAGGCCATGATCGCGCAGGAACTTGGAGTGGAGGTGGGACAACTGACGATTTCCATTTCTCACGCGCACATTTATTCCAACCATTTTGAACAAGTGGAAGAGTTGTTGTCTCGTATCAATCATCAACATGCCGAAATTTTTTGTCGCTTGCCCGAGCAAAGTTTTAAGCGCTCACTGGCAGGAGATGTGAGTTTGGTGGAAGAACTTGCGCTTATGTTCGCCTCACAATATCAGCCGGCCGCGCCTGTAAAAAAATTAGCTATTGCCGTATGAAGGTTATTTTACTTGCCGCCATTTCCGCGGACGGGAAAATCGCACAAAGCGTGGATCAAAATTCTACAGACTGGACATCTAAGGAAGATATACAGTTTTTTGTGAAGAAATCGAAAGAAATCGGCGCCCTTATTATGGGTAAGACCACCTATGGAACGATTGGAAAGCCGCTCAAAGATCGCGTGATATATGTGCTTTCCCTTCGCCCAGAAGAAGAGACGCCTGCAGAAGGGGTTCGTTATGTGGGAGGGGAGCTTGTCGATATTTTGGCGCAGGTGGAGGCAGATGGGTTTTCTTCGGTTTTGATTGCAGGGGGTGCATCGGTCTATAGCCAATTTTTATCGCAAGGATTGGTGGATGAAATGTTTTTGACTGTGGAACCGTATTTGTTTGGAAAGGGGATTCCGCTTGTGGGAGACATGGATGTCGTGAAGATGATGTTTGTAGATGCTCAGCAGATAGGTCAAGAGACGATCGTTTTACATTATCGTTTGAAATAATATGGCAATCATTTATCCCTATCTTCCCGAAGGTCGCACGTTCAAGTTTGTTCCCGACGGATATCCTTTTTTAGAACAAGCGAAACAAGCCCGCGCCAAGCTCGCGGGAGATCCCATATGGCCAAACGGAGCCGTGCTCGTCAAGGATGGTATGGTTGTAGCAAAAGCGGGAAATGGATTTGATCGGGGGTCGCATCTGGTTCATATCTGTCCGCGTATTGTAGAGGATTGCCCAAGTGGGCAAGGGTATGAGTTATGCGGCCTTCATGATCCAGAGGGTCATGCCGAGCAGATGGTTATCAAAAAAGCACAGGAGGCAGGAGTAGATCCTGTGGGAGCTGATGTTTATATGTACGGCCATTGGTGGTGTTGTAAGCCCTGCTGGGATGCTATGATCGCAGCAGGAATCAAGGATGTATATTTGCTCGACGGTGCTCACGAAGAGTTTACTCGAGAGAAAGTCCATGCGCCGTATTTGGTGCCACAGATCAAAAAAGTTTCTTTGCTCGGGAATGATCTTGAACACATTTGTGATTCAGTATCTTGCGCTTGCAAGGAAATTGGATGCACACTGTCTTTGGAGTTAAGTAAGGAAGATGATGTGGTCATGGTTCATTTTGGGGAAGAAGGGGCGTCTGTATTTTCTCATGTGACGAGTTTGGGAAAGCCTGTTGTTCTTTTTTCTTTGGAAGGCATTGATGTCCCTGAAGAGATTTTGAGGGATTCCCTTTTGGCCTACCATCTTGTGTATAGACTTGATACCTCGTTACAAAAAAAAATAAAAAATATTTTGATCCAATTTTAATATGCAAAGACGAGGAGAATACGGACATGGTCCAGAAATGAAAGAGAAAAAATATGTAAAGGCGCGATGGTTATTGTTATTGCCTGTGGTCATGGGGGTCGCGGCTCATTTTATGAAACAAGCGGAAGGAGTGGAAAAAGTTACACCCGCGGAATCCCACGAGCAAGGAAAAAAAGAAGCGCAGACTTTGCGCCGGGCCCATAGAGCGAAACAAGCACTAGAAGCGCTTTTGGCAGCCTCAAGACAAGACGTTTTAGGAGCAGAACAACAAGAAGCCACTCGTCCCAAAGAACATTTTGTGAATTTTTCCGAGGTGCGGGTGTCGGTAAAAGATCTCTTGTCTTTTCCTGTTGTGGATCGTCTTTGTCCATCTCCCATCATGACAGATGAAGAATATGTGGAAATTTCTCAAACGCTAGATCCTGATTCCCACGACGGTCGTGATTTGGATCATTGGCTTGCTTTGCAGAGGACACCGGGACTTTCCGACACGTATGCGGAGTATGTGGAAGGGGTACGCGTGGAGGCAGATGAAGATATGTTGCATATTTATCATGCGAAGGATGAGACGTTTGAAGACATGGTGCTCACCGCTTCTTATAGTGCAAGTCCCAATGGGGTGTATCATCTTGCCGCGATCAGCGATCGGGAAGGAGACCCGGGCGTTTTTGGCGCCTACGAACAAGAAGAATACGATGCCGCTTTGTTGAGTGAGGAAATCAGAGGGCAGTTGCAAGGAGTCGTGATCGATCATCTTCAAAAGGGATCATAAATTTATGATTAAGAGGAACTATGACGATTTCATACGGTTTTGATGAATCATCAAGACAAAAATATCTTCTTAAAAGATCCATTGTGGAACAAGGGGAAATTCAAATTTTGAAACAAAAAATTTCTTTCCTGAACAAAATCAAAATTCATATCATGGGAATAGTGAGAAAGGGCGGCGATCGTCAAAAGATTTTTTCTGTGATGAAAAAAATTACTAAATTATGATATGAATGGTGAACGAGATCTTCGTTTATTTAAAGAGGAAGAAGAACAGGGTCCACATGGAGAGGCGGGAGAGATAGTTTTGAATCTTCAAGAGGTGCGTGAACGATTGGGGACATTAAAAATCGAGAAAAAAATTTTACGCATGAAGGTGATGGAAGAGGAGCGAGCGCGTGAAGCAGAGTTGCAACAGGAGATAGAAGGCCTCATGACACAGATAGAGACACTTTTGAGTCAAACAAAGGAAGAGGATTTTGCGGAAGAAATCGCCAACTTATTTTTGACAGCAGCTCAACTTGTTCACGAAGCTCGGATGGGAGGGTTGTTTGAGCTATTTGAATTGGCTGAATTTGATGACAGGCTTCTTGAGAAATATGACAGAGTAAAACAAAAAGATTTTTCAATGTCTCAACAGGCCCAGGGCGATTGTGCACAGTTTGAAACTGAGATCGGAAAAGAATTACTTTTGCGTGAATTAGAACATCTGTATAACGATACGACACAACAAGTGCGAGCTATCTATGAACATACTTCCGCGGCTACTCCGATTGCAGTTTCGGGGTGTGCGGAAGGGCTTTGCAAATGTGCGGGTGATTTGTTTAATTTTGAGGTAGGAGGTGTATTACGCGTAGATGAATTTATCGGGTATGTGAATATATTACGAGAAAATCATGCAGCTATTTTGAAATTAGCCGCAGGTTATCAAACAGATCTTCCTGAGCGGTTTATGCATCTCATGCAAGAAGTGGAGCGGTTGATTCAAAAACACGAAGCGAACTTACAAGACGTCAAAGCATTGTTGGAAGGAGGAGAAAATATCATGAGCTTTGAACGATACAATGAGTTGGCAATCGAGCTTGCCGCTCAATACAAATACTATATTGAGTGGCAACGACAGATGGTAAAAGAATCCCATTTTGAAAGTGTTTCAGCTCTGCAGGCGGGGGAAATAAGCAAAGAAGAAGCCAATTGGTCAGGAATTGGCACAACAAAAGACGGAAGGAGATTTCAGGTTGGTTTACGTGGAAAAAAAGGGTGTGAGTACGGGAGGTGTGCCAATTGTTGCTTATTTCATGGATCATCTGACGCATCTATTTCTGCAGAAAATATTGTCACACAATTTGATCGATCCCTGAAAAAAGAAGGCCTTGTTGCCAAACAAGGGCAAGAGGAAAAGGAATGGGAAGATCAGGAAAAAAAGGATGTCTATAGAATTGATTTTAACGGAAGTGGTTCTTTTTTAAATGATGATGAGATGCCTAGGGAGGCGCGAGTGGCGATTTTTGACACATTGTCCAAGTTGCCGTTTACAAAGATTCTTATTGAATCGCGTGTAGAATATATTGATCAGGAAAAGATAAGAGAACTTCAAGACAGACTGCGTCCTGATCAAAAGATTGAAATGGCCATTGGGTTAGAAAGCGCAAATAATCTTGTGAGAGAACTATCTGTAGCAAAAGGATATAGTCTTGAGGAATTTGAAAGAAGTGTGGAGGTGCTTTCTTCGCAGGGGGTGGACGTATTAGTGTATTCCATTGTAAAACCCGCGCTTCTACGAGAACAAGAAGCTTTGGCAGATAGCTTAAATACGGGAAGGTATCTGGCAGAGTTAGTGGGGCGTGTGAGAGAGAAAACGCAAAACAGCACTTTTTCATTGACTATGAAATTGGAACAATCTTTTATTCAGAAAGGTGGTTACTTGGATTTTTTACACAATAAGAAGAAACGGGTGATGGCAGGAAAGAAGGAGGAATCTTTGTATGAAACACCTTGGTCATTTACGATTGCGGAAATCGTTCAACGATTATGTGATGAAGGTGTGCAGGATTGTATCAATATACAAATTGGTCGCAGTGATGATTATCCTCCTCCCATTGATATTACGAGGAACCGAACCATGGACGGGATACCTCATGATGAGAGTACAAAGGCCGTGGATCAGGCATTGCAAGAGTTCAATAAAGATGGAAACATTTATACATTATCTGTTGAATTGGAGAGAATACAAACCATGTATCCGGAAATATTTCAGGCATGGCAAACTACACTGGGAGCGTAAGAAAGGAGAAAAGTGAAGATAAAAATACCGACTTCTATAATCGGTATTTTTTTAGACGAGGGGGTAGTGCTTTTTAAGATCATCTAATTTTCCCTGGGAAAGGAGGTGGCGTTCTTCTTCTTTATCAAGTTGATAGTGTGGAGAGTTTTGACTGCTATATTTTGCAGCGTCTATACCATGTTGATCAGATTCTTTTTGACTCAAAGGATGAGTGAGTTCTTCAAAAATGATTTGGCAAATACGCTCTCCCGGATAGATTCGCAAGACTTGGTTTCCAGCCTCATTTTTCATGGGGAAGATGAGGTGTCCCTTATAACCTGTGTCAATAATTCCCGAAAGGGAGAGATTAATACCACGACGGTTGGTAGAGGTGCGGGGAAAAAGAATGGCCATGAGGTGAGGATCGTTCATCTCAATATGTTCAAGGGAGGTTGCAATAACAAACTCGTTTGGAAGCAAATCAAAGTATTGGCCTGGAGTCAGAGTGACTTCATCGAATTGTTCACGATGAGCGGCCGTATCGTCAATGGAGACTTTGATGGCGCAACGCCCTTTGTGGTCCACCATCCAATTGCGCGGAATAAGAAAACGGTATCCCAATCGGAGGTCTACCGCATGCGGTTGGAGCTGAAACACATCAAGGGCAGGGGAGAAAACAATGGATTTTTGTTGAATGGCACAGAGGATATCCGCGCGTGTAAGGACGGCCATAGATACAAATAGAGTACTGGGTTTAAAGACGGTGGGCAAGGGAATCGGTTGACGAAAAGGGCTTCCTATGACAGGATATTTTTCCGTTCCTTCCATCCGTCTCCCAAAGGAGGTTTCCCATGAGCGCAGACAAAAACGACAAGAGGGATCTGCATCTCATCGCGTTTGCCAAGATGGCTGCTGCGGTGATCACACGGTTGACCCGTCTGGGGACATATTCATTTCGCAACTTCGCGGTCATGATCGAGGTCATGCAGTGTTTTGCCGAAGACAAGACCATGAGTCTTCCCGACATCGATCGTAGTGTCCGAAGCGCAATGGCTACCCACGATCGCTTGGTGCGTCAGTGGCGCCAGTTGCGCGAGATGTACCTGGGTGTTCAACACGAGCGTTTCATGGCTCGGCAGTTCGCTCCGTTTCTCCATGATGAACAGGTCGCCCGGAAGATCCTTGTCGAGGGCTTTGGCCACAGGAGGATGGATATCATTCTTGCGCTTAGCAAGGACCATATCCTCGGCGAGTGCAATGCAAACAGGTCAGGACTTTCCACAGACATGGAGACCTTGGATAAGGTTGAGGAGATTCTGCAACGCAAGTTCGGATTTCACTTCGCCATGACCGACGATCAGATCCGCATCCTGTGCGACGCGCGCGTTGCACTGTGTAATGACAAGATAAGCGAGCTCGTAGGCTCAGACGTCTTTTGACGCATAAGCCCCCATCCCGGGGCTTTTTTCTTTTCAAAACACCCCGCAGGAGCGGAGTGTTTTTGGTTTACATGGTGATTTCTATTTTGATTCCAGGACCCATGGTTGAAGCAATGGTTGAGGAACGGAAGTAAATGCCTTTGGAAGAATGTGGTTTCAGACGTTTAAGTGTTTCGATGAGGAGGTTGAGGTTTTCTGTAAGTTGATCTTCGGAAAGAGATGCACGTCCAAAGATTTGATGCACGTTTCCCTGAACATCACTCTTAAAACTTTCCTTTCCGGCCTTTTGCTCCTCGATCATTTTTTTGATGTTTGGTCCCACGGTTTCGGTTTTTGGATTTGGCATGAGTCCGCGTGGTCCGAGAATTTTTGCAAGCTTTGCAAGTTTCGGCATCATGGAAGGTGTGGCAATAGCGACATCAAAATCAATCGCTCCTGACTGCACCAAGGAGGCGATTAATTCTTCTCCCCCCACAATATCCGCACCAGCTTCCTTTGCTTCCGCTTCTTTTGCCGCTTCCACAAAGGCAATCACTTTTTTGGATTTTCCAATGCTATGAGGAAAAGAGATGGTTCCGCGCACTTGCTGATCACTTTTTTTGGTGTCAACGCCTAGGCGGACATGGAGCTCAATAGCTTCATCAAACTTGGACGTCGCCGTCTTTTTTACCAGAGCGATCGCTTCAGAAAGAGGATAGACTTTTCCTTTTTGAATCAGAGACTTTGCTTGTTTAAAACGTTTGCCAGTCATAGTGGTTTTGGCGTCCTCTAAAAGGCAGGACTCCCACGATAAAGAGTTAGGAGAAAATTAGATGACATCTACACCCATTTGTCGGGCGGTGCCTGCAATGATGCTCATCGCTTGTTCAATATCTTGTGTGTTAAGGTCAGGCATTTTTTTCTCGGCGATTTCACGCAATTGGGTTTTGGTGATTTTTCCCACTTTTTCCGTGAGAGGTTTTCCAGAACCTTTGGGAATGCCGGCGGCTTTTTTGATCAGGTCTGAAGCAGGCGCCACCTTGGTGATAAAGTCAAAGGTGCGATCATCATAGACATTGATGATAACCGGGACAGTTTCCCCACGTCGGTCTTGAGTGGCTGCATTGAATTTACTCACGAAATCCCCGATCGGTAATCCGTGTTGACCAAGCGCAGGACCGACAGGAGGCGCAGGAGTTGCAGCCCCTCCGGCAATCTGCAACTTGATCTGGGTTTTGAGTTTTTTTGCCATAGGAGTGTTGTGAAATGGATTCCCTTGTCACGCCGAAGTCCCGCTGATGGCGGGACGAAGGAGGAGAGGGCTACCATTCCTAGGTAAAGAATTATATTTTTTTAACTTGTAAGAAATCGAGTTCCACAGGAGTCTCACGACCAAAGAGAGAAACAAGCACTTTGATCTTTCCGCGTTCCGGATCAATCTCGGCCACCTTGCCTTCTTGGTTTTTGAATGGGCCATCGGTAATTGTGACAGGAGTACCCACCTCTACATCCAAAGTATATTCAGGCTCGGCAACACCCATGCGTTTTTGTAAAGCTTCCATTTCTTCTACCGCAATAGGGGTTGGGGTTGTTCCTGCGCCAATAAAACCCGTGACGTTTGGTGTATTGCGCACTACATACCAAGAGTCATCTGTCACAATCATCTCCACGAGTACATAACCAGGAAAGATTTTTTCCTCGGTTGTTTTACGTTTGCCGTTTTTTATTTTGATCTTCTTTTCTTTGGGGACTAAGACATTGAAGATTTTATCTTCCATGTCCATGGTTTCAATACGTTGGAGAAGATTTTCTGATACATTTTCTTCATACCCGGAATACGTATGAATCGCATACCAACGCCGACCATGTTTTGCTGTCTGTTTTGCCATAGATTCCTCCAAGGGAGGTGGTTTAGGAAACGAGCTTAATCAATGCTTCAAGCCCAAAGGCTAACACCCAGTCAAAACCTATGAAAAAGGCTGCCAAGGCAACGCTGACACCGATTACAAGGAGGGCATATTTGACCGTGGTTTTTTTGGAAGGCCAGGAGACTTTCCCCAGTTCTGCTTTGGCATCTTTGACATAGCCAATCGTCCAGGGAATCAGGCCTTTTTTGGAGATTTGCTCCATAGAAAACCGATTTTAAAAGCCCCGTCGGGGCTGTTGGAAGATAGTATACGTGAATAAATGGTTTTGACAAGGTAAATGGGGTGTGGACGATTTCGGAAGTTTCCTTTTAGTCCAGAGAAAGATTTGCTATTTTATACTCATTCATAGAAGATAAAGGTAGTTCTTTTTCTTGGGAGGCCTCATGATCATTCCCACTGAACGTCTTGTATCTTTGCGGGCGTTGTGTCAAATGGTTATTCGTTTGGGAGGATGGCGCAAAGTCATCGAACAGTACAGAGCCACACACAAGGGCCCACCCGATCTTTCCTATTTGGATGTATCTGAGTCAGGCATGACTCAAATGGGATTTGATGCCTATGACGATCATGTAAGATTAACGCTGCGTTGTTTTGATGCGGCAGATCTTCGCAATGCGATTTTAGACTACGCATATATTCCAGAGGGAAGTTTCAAGGCTGCCAATCTTGATCGAGCACAGTGCCGTCAGACGAATTTTTCCGGTAGCTCTTTCATCCAGGCTTCCTTGCACAAAACCGATGTGCGTGAGGCCATTTTCCTTGATGTGAGATTCAGCGGCACCGAGATCGCTTATTTGATCCGTTAGAAAACGAAACACCCGGTACACGACCGGGTATTTTTTATTTTATTTTTTTGAGATAAACTCTAGATATCCAAATTTTGAACAGACTTGGCATGGGTTTGAATGAAACGTTTGCGCGGTGCCACATCTGATCCCATAAGCACATCAAATATTTCATCAGCCTGCGCCGCGTCTTCAATCGTCACCAATTTCATCACACGAGTTTCCGGATCCATAGTCGTTTCCCATAATTGCTTTGGATTCATTTCTCCCAAACCTTTATAGCGTTGGATATTCACGCGCACTCCTCCTGTTTCCACCACCTCGGTTTCGGATTCTGTATCCGCAACTTTTTCCACCACCTCGGTTTTGACAGATTTTTTCTTTCCAGCTTCCGCGATCATCCTTGCAAGCTCTTTTTCTTTTTCCTCATCGCTATACACATACACAAAATCTTTTCCTAATTGTAGACGGTACAAAGGAGGTTGCGCAATATAAATATGTCCTTGTTTTATGAGTTCGGGGAAGTAGCGGTAAAAGAGGGTAAGAAGAAGTGTGCGGATATGAGCACCATCCACATCCGCATCGGTCATAATAACCACACGGTGATAACGCAGTTCTTCTATATTGAAGCCCTCACCAATGTTTGTTCCAAGAGCGATCACCAAAGACTTGAGTTCGGTATTGGAAAGCATTTTATCCAAACGTGCGCGCTCCACATTGAGGATTTTCCCACGCAAGGGGAGAATGGCCTGGGTCTCGCGATCACGTCCTTGTTTTGCACTGCCTCCTGCGGAGTCACCCTCCACAATAAAGATTTCAGAATTTCGTGGATCACGGGAAGAACAATCCGCTAGTTTTCCCGGAAGGGTGAGACCTTCCAAGGCGCCTTTACGCAGCACAGTTTCCCGTGCCGCTCGCGCTGCGCGTCTTGCTTGAGCGGAAAGAACACACTTACCAATCACAGCTTCTGCATCTCGCGGATGTTCTTCAAGATAAATTTGCAAGGCGGCTCCGAAAATGGATTCCACGGAAGTACGCGCTTCAGGATTTCCGAGTTTTGCTTTAGTCTGTCCTTCAAATTGTGGATTTTCAAGTTTCACGCTGATGATCGCAGTCAAACCCTCGCGCACATCATCCCCCGAAAGATTATCGTCTTTTTCTTTGAGAAGACCTTTGCCGCGCGCATAGTTGTTGAGTTCGCGTGTGAGAGCACTGCGAAATCCAACAAGATGCATACCTCCTTCGGGGTTTGTAATATTATTGGCAAAACAATGGACCGATTCATGGTAATCATCGGTGTATTGAAAACCGACTTCCACCTCAACAGCGGACGCTTCATCGATTTTGTTGCAGTAAAAAACGGTGTCATGTTTGACCGCTTTGCCATGATTTAAATGTTGAACATAAGAAGCCACCCCTCCTTCAAAATAAAATGCATAGACAAACACGTTTGTTTGATCGCGCTCATCAATCACATCCAATTTAATGCCCTTGGTGAGATAAGCTTGTTGGCGCAAGTGATTGATAATGGTGGGAAGATGAAACTCGGTTGTTTCAAAAATCGTGGGATCAGGTTGAAAGGTGATGATGGTTCCGGTTTCCAGACTGGCGAGTTTTTTGACAGGTTTGACTTTGGCGCGGGGTCGGCCACATTGATATTCTTGCATCCAAAGTTTTCCATCACGTTTGACTTCGGCTTTGAGATATACAGAAAGAGCGTTGACTACTGAGACGCCCACGCCATGGAGACCTCCGGAAACCTTATATCCTCCTCCACCGAACTTTCCTCCGGCATGGAGTTTGGTGAGCACAAGCTCGAGGGCAGATTTTTTAAACTGTGGATGAATATCAACCGGGATACCACGACCATGATCCTCCACTGAAACCATGTGGTCGGGGAGAAGGCGCAAAGTGATTTCTTTTCCATATCCTCCCATAGCTTCGTCAAAAGAATTGTCCATCACTTCCCAAATAAGATGATGAAGTCCGGAGGGGCCGGTCGATCCGATATACATGCCCGGGCGTTTGCGCACCGGTTCCAACCCTTCCAAGACGGTGATTTGTTTTGCGCTGTAAGCGGACGCATTTTTATCTGATTTTTTTCCTTTTGGAGGCATAGAAAAAATACAAAGAGGCGGTTTCCCACCGAGTATTAGACGCTGAAAGCTGCCATCAGATTAGCATGTTTTGATGGATAAATCCATGAGTTCTTCCCAGATTCATCAACAGGTTCCTCCCTTTTTTGTCGCATGATCATGCTATACTAAAGAAGTTATATGACACAGGAGGAATCACACATTCTTCTTCCCGAGGAGAAGACCTATGCCCGCGAATACAAATGGCGGCATTGGTGGATAGAACATCGATTTACTCTAAAGCAAACAGGTCTTTTGGTCGTTATGGCGGCCGAAGTTCTTTTGCTTCTTTTTGTTGTATGGAATTTGTCTGATGCTTTTTTACTAAGCTCGTCTGGTGATGAGCAGGCTGTGGCACAAATGGTAACTTCAGGCTCCAGTGAAACGCATGCGTTTGCCATAAGTCAGCAAGCGGAATCATTACAACTTTCCGGTGCACGCGTTTTGTCCCTGGGAGACAGCCGATATGATTTTTATGCTGAGGTCACTAATCCCAACGATCACTGGTGGGCCGAGGTGGATTACGTTTTTTCCTCCGGAGAGATTAGGGAGAAGGGGACAGAGTTTGTACTTCCTTCCGGTGAAACACCCCTGGTCGCTTTTTTCATTACTTCTTCTATACCTCTTACATCCGTGTCTATTGAGATACAAGAAGTCAGATGGCACCGATTAGATGTTCATACAATTCCGGTGTATGAAGAATGGCAAGAAGATCATTTTCGATTGGCTGTAACAGATATTTCTTTTGACCCTTCTTTTGAACTTAACGGTAAAAGAATTGGGCGCATGACATTTACAATAACCAACGAAGGTCCGTACGGATTTTATGAAGTGCCTTTGTATTTATTATTGTTCCGAGGAGGAAGTGTGGTAGGGGTCAACAGAACCGAGGTGTCCACCTTGGACGCGGGAGAAACAAAACAAGTGGTGGTGAATTGGTTTGGTGTGGTGCCAAGTGTCAGTACATATGAGGTGATTCCTCTCATCAACTTATTTGACCCAGAGGTCTATCAAGAGCTTCAAGGAAAACAAAGTATTGATGCGCGAGTCTCTTTCTAGAAAGACAGAATTCTCATCGAGGAGATGGGGATTCTTTTTTTTGGCCAAAGAGTGATACCATCTTTCTTGTATGCATTTTTCTCTTCACCTGTGGAGGCGGATGGACGGATGGCTTCTGGTGAGCATGGGGATTTTGATTTTTTTTGGGTTGGCAGCCATTTATTCTGTGGCGCTCTCTCAAGAGGGAAGCGATTTTCTTACCGTGAAAAAACAAGCGATCGCTTTGGTGATTGGTCTTGTGTGTTTTTTTCTTTTTTCTTCCACGTCCTATCTTTTTTTTCGTAGCCAAGCATTTTTTCTTTATCTGTTGGGGATCTTATTTTTGATCGGCGTTTTGTGGTTTGGCACAACGATTCGCGGGACCACAGGTTGGTTTGATTTGGGGTGGTTTAGCTTTCAACCCATCGAGTATATGAAAGTGGCTCTCACCGCTGCTCTTGCCGCTTATTATCAACAACAAGCCAAACGATTTTTGGGAGGAAAAGAATTGTTCAAAAGTATTTTACTTATTCTCCCTCCGGTTATCCTTGCTTTGTTACAGCCTGATTTGGGTTCTGCTTTATTACTCTGTGGACTTTGGTTTACGCTTTCTCTTTTTGCCGGTATGAGACGCAAACAGGTTTTTTTATTGCTTTTGACGGGCATAGTGGTGGGGGTGATTTCTTGGTTCTTTTTTTTGGCAGATTATCAGCAAGCGCGTATTTTAACTTTTTTAGATCCTTCTTTAGATCCGTTGGGTCAAGGATATAATGTGACACAAGCCATGATTGGTATTGGAGCAGGAGGGTGGTTTGGGAGCGGGCTTGGATTTGGTTCACAAAGTCAGTTGAAGTTTATTCCCGAAAGCCAAACGGATTTTATTTTTGCCGTGATTGCAGAGGAGCTTGGGTTTGTGGGGGTCTGCGTTTTATTGGGGGCGTTTGCGCTTTTATTTTATCGTTTGTTTGTGATTGCTCGGCGTTGTAGGGATGCGTTTGGACAATATCTTTTATTGGCGATAGGGAGCGTATTGTTTTTGCAGTTTGTGGTGAATGTGGGGATGAACATCGGTTTACTCCCCGTGACCGGACTCGGACTTCCTCTTGTTAGTTATGGAGGAAGTTCTTTGGTTTTTTATTTGGGAATGATGGGTCTTGTCCAAAGCGTTGCTATTCGTTCGCACACATGAAGAGCGAATGATAAACTTGGAATAATAATCTTTGATGTCTATGTCTCTTTTTCGACCAACTTCAGAATCTTCTCTGTCTGCCGCCCCTGCGGAGGCAGGGGCCCAGCGTACTTCAGCAAACCTCCACGAAGCCATCATGGATTCGGTTTCAAGTGTTCGTGATTCTCTTCCCAAAGAACACCGCGCGCATTTTGAAACTCTACGACAAGAGATCATCACCTTCACCGAGGTTCACGGGATACCAAGAGAATCTCTTGGCAAGCCCGACCTCCTCCGCGAGGCGACTGGCAAACTCTCCATTCCAGATCTTGAACGACTCGCTCTCCTTCTTGAACGCTTTCAACATTTGATTGTCGAGAAAAAACCTTGGACAAATAAAGAAGCCCAAGTCTCCCTTCTTGAACGAGTAGGCATCCTCAAAGAAGGAGCAATCACTGGTATAGATGGTCATGAATATCCCGTTCCAACTCTCGAACAAATAGCTTCTCGTCTCTTTGAACGCCGCGAGACTCTCAAAACAAAACACGACCAAGGCTTTACCAAACTCCTCCTTGTTCCCTTTGGGATGAGTCTTGATAGTCTCCAAGAAACCATCAAACAATTTCTCCTCAAATACAAAAAGTCCCACTCCTTTTTTGATCTTGATACCAGAATGCCTCTCTTCACATGGGAAAAATATCAAGGAGCAGACATGGGGGATTCTCCAGACCTTGTCTATTATCCACAGTCTTTTACAAGAGAGGGTCATGGAGGAAGAACAAAGGCACAGATACTCAAAGAACAAACAGAAGGACGATGGACCCCCGCCTCCGCAGGAGTGTCAGGGGAGAATGGATTGGGAACCCCCGGTTGGACTGTTCATCTTCTCCAACCTTCAAACCTAGACGAACAAGACACTGAAACTCCAAAAGGCTTTGCTCCCATTCCCAGACAAGGCCAAGGAACACCCCAAGGAGACCTCATCCCTCGACCTCCTCTTGAGACAGGACAATCTCCCATTGAATATCTTTCCATTTTTCAAGGAGCTCAAGATGATGGAAACTCTCCTTACTCCCAAGAATCGGGCATGACTCCTGAAGACTGGATCATAGCCTTTATGATTCACCTCACAGAAACAGGAAAACCTTTGGATAACTGGGAAAATGGCATAGAGAGCGTCTCTAATCTTACAGGAGCTTTTTTTCCTCTTTGGGAATAGTCTTCCTGGTTGGGTTTTGGATATTGGTGTGCGTTCTTCAGTGATCGTTTGATCCTAATGTTTTATCTCGTTCGTTTGTGATCATAAGGTTGTCAGTGGTACCATAACGTCACCTATGTCTTCATTTTGGAAAAAACAATTGCCCGACGTTTTTCATTGTCCGGTGTGTCAAAAGCATCATCAGGCGCTTCATGTGCGTATGCTCGGGAGCGAGGAAGGGACGAGTCTCTCCCATGCGACTTGTCCTTCTTGTCAACATTCTTTTCTTTATGTTTTGAAAGAGCAATCTGAAGGCACGATTTCTGTAGGTATGATCACCGATCTTCTTCCCGATGACGTTCCCCATCTTTTGGAGGATAAGGTTTCTCTTGATGATATTCTTGCGCTTCACGCCTGGCTCAAGCATCCTTCTTGGAAAAGAGATGATTGGAAAATCTCACAAAAATCTGAAACACATCCGCAGGTTCCCATTGACAAAAAACGCAAGATTTCGCACAATAGCGACCATATTTGATCAATGACTAATGAATGAATGTTATGTTGAAAGCTTTGACGAGAACCATCAAGGGACGCAAGACCAATGTATTGCGCCAAGATAAAAAGATTCCCGCTATCATTTATGGAGCAGGGACTGAGCCCAAAAACATCACGATTGATTATCGCGAGTTTATTCGCGCTTATCGCGAAACCGGAGAAAGTTCTCTTCTTGATTTGGAAATTGACGGCAAAGAAGCTGTCAAAGTTTTGATCCAAGATCTCCAACACGGTGTATTGCACGATGAGGTGACACATGTGGATTTTCGTGCCATTGATTTGTCAAAGCCCATTGATGTTGACGTGGAAATTCATTTTATCGGAGAGTCTCCCGCGGTCAAAGGATTGGGCGGCACCTTAGTGCGCGCGCTTGAAACTGTTTCCATCCGATGTCTTCCGAGCAATCTTCCTTCTCATCTTGATGTGGATTTGAGTTCCCTAGCAACTTTTGAAGATTCAATCACCGTTGGACAGCTTGTCCTCCCCGAAGGAACCGAAGTTTTGGACGATGTTCAATCCGCTATTGCTGTAGTCACGCCTCCGCGAAGTGATGAAGAAATGGCTAAGTTGGATGAGACGGTTTCCACAGATGTGACAACCGTTGAAACAGCGAAGAAAGAAAAGACAACCGAGGAAGAAGGGGAAGGAGCAGTTCCCAAAAAAGAATAATCAGCCACATGGCAAAGAGGAGGAAAAAACAACCAACAATCAGGAGGACCCACATCATCGCGATAGGAGCTATCTTTGCCCTTGCGATGATGTTTGTTTTTATTATGTGGGGGTGGAAGGGAAGGGAGATAGATGAGATAGCATCAGACCCCATTTTTACAGAGGAAGCACCGTTGCGTTATCGCCATCCTGTCACTGGAGTTTGGATGGATACGCAGAAATCGATTTTACCCCAACTTTTTGGCGTTATGGTAGATGAACACGAGGATGCTCATCCTTTGAGCGGAATAGAACAAGCATTTTTGGTGATCGAGGCGCCGACCGAAGCCGGGATTCCTCGTCTCCTTGCTTTTTTTACGAATGAACAAGAGGTAGAAAAGATCGGTCCTGTGCGTTCTGCACGTCCGTATTTTGTGGAGATGGTGCAAGCATGGGATGCCGTGTACGCACATGTGGGAGGATCTCTCGAAGCACTGGCGTCTATAGAGGATGAACCGGTAAAAGATCTCAATCAATATTGGAATGGATCGTTTTTTTGGCGATCCTGGGATCGTTTTGCTCCTCACAATGTTTATACATCCAGCGAGTTTCTTCGTTTGTTTGCGGGGGAAGAAGACGATCCGATTTATGAAACATGGACGTTTAAAGATTCTGCCAAGGAGGTTCCCCCAGAGGCATCCTCTATCTTTTTAGATTTCTCTTTTTATAGCTGGGGGAATACGACATGGAAGTTTGATTCAAAACGTCATCAGTATCAACGTTTCTTGGGAGAGCATTTTTATCCGCTCGAAAACGGAGCCGAAATTTTTGCGGACAATGTCGTGATTCTTTTTACGGATATCGAGATTGTTGATGATATGGGTCGTCGTAGGATTCGCACAACCGGGGAAGGGGAGGGATATGTGTTACAAGATGGACAAATCATCTCCATCATTTGGAAACGTCCGGAAAATAAAAACATCCCTCGGTTTTATGCCGAGGGTGGGGAAGAGATCGCTTTGAACGCGGGAACGACCTGGATCGAAGTAATGCCGGACAGTTCTTCGGTTTTATTTTCAGATTTATAATTTTGTCTCCACGATACGATCGTGCCCTTCAAGATCTTTGGTGATCTGAATATGACAAAGGGGGAAATGACGAGAAATCAGAGCCGTCATTTGGTGAGACTGTTGAGGATCGATTTCACAGAGAATCGTGAGTTCGCTCGGAAATAACCGACGATATTTTTTTAGTTGTCCAAAAAGTTTCCAATACAAATCAAGTCCATCCACTCCTGCCGTTAGAGCGATTTGAGGTTCGTAGTTTTTGATATCTTGTTGCACATGTTCCCATTGGGTTTGTGTAAGATAGGGAAGGTTCGCACAGATGAGCACGGACTTGAGATGTTCAGAGGCGGGTTGTTGTTTCCTTTTTTCCATCATCGATTTCAACAAAGGGAGAAGGGGGTCTAAAAGATCGCCTTCAAGAAAGTGGATTTTTTTTTCTCTTTCAAGTCGTGCGGCATTTTTTTTGGCTATCCCAAGCGCCTCGTTGGAAATGTCTGTGGCAATCGCCGGGATGCCACTTTCTAACACCATACTGATGGCGATTGCACCAGAGCCCGTTCCAATATCTATGATCAGAGCATGGTCTGGATGGAGATTTTTTGTTGAGACAAGAGCGCGATCGATAAGGGTTTCCGTGGCAGGTCTTGGAATCAAGACAGACGGATGTACCACAAACGATCGTCCATAAAATTCCTTGGTCCCCACAAGATAGGCGATAGGTTCATACAGAGAGCGTCGCATCACCCATGTTTCAAATTGTTCCCATTGTTTTTGCGTCAGTTCTTGCTCCATGTGCGCGATGAGAAGTGCTTTGGGTTTTTGCAAGACTTCACTTAGCAAAGTCTCCGCTTCCAAAAGCGGAGACTCACAGACAAAGGCAGGACAGGTTTTGAATTGTTGCGCGGCCCATTGTAAGGCTTCCATGATGGTCATAGAGATCAGGGGCAAGTTTCCTCTTCTGTTTCCTCCTCCCGTTTTGCAAGCGATTGATCACGTTCCATCACTTTCAATGTGTCGATGAGATCATCTAAATCTCCATCCATTTTTTGTTGGATATTGTGGTAGCTTTGTTTGATGCGGTGATCGGTCAAGCGATCTTGCGGAAAATTATAGGTACGAATTTTTTCAGATCGATCACCCGTACCGATTTGTTCACGCCGCGCTTCTTTGCGCTCTTGGTGCGCCTTTTCTTTTTCATAGGCATACAAGCGGGCGCGCAGAATCGCCATGGCACGTTCACGGTTTTGTTTTTGAGAGCGTTCTTCCTGACAATACACCATGAGTCCGGTTGGAATATGCACAATGCGTACGGCAGAATAGGTCGTGTTCACACTTTGTCCTCCATGACCCGTGGCAGTCGTGGCTTCCATTTTTAAATCTTTTGGATCGAGTTTGACGTCCAACTCTTCGACTTCTGGAAGGATAGCGACGGTGACGGTGGAGGTATGTACCCGTCCTTGTTTTTCTGTTTCCGGAACGCGCTGCACACGATGGACACCACTTTCATATTTGAGACGGCTATAGGCATTACGTCCTTCGATCACACAGACGACTTCTTTGAATCCGCCCAGATCATTAGAGCTGGAAGAAATGAGCTTCACATTCCAGCCATGGCGCTCGGCATAACGTGTATACATGCGCAAAAGTTGAGTGGCGAAAAGAGCAGATTCATCTCCTCCGGCTCCGGCGCGAATTTCCACGATGATATTTTTTTTATCCATGGGATCCGGAGGGACAAGCAGTCCGGTGATTTCTTCTTCAAGCTTTGGAAGCTTCGCCGTTAGACTGCCAATTTCTTGTTCAGCCAGAGCGCGCAGTTCCACATCATTCGTTTCCGCCAAAGCCGATTTTGCACTTTCAAGATGAGACAATGTTTTAAGATAAGCTTCCCCTTTTTGCACAACCTCTTGAACCTCGACAAATTCTTCATGCACGGTGCGAAGTTTTTCAGGATCACCCAAAACAGAGGTGTCAGATAATTGATCCGAAAGTTCATGCAAACGTTTTTGAGATTTTTTGATTTCTTGAGGGAGATCCATATGTGAAGATTCTAGAATACAAAAGCACCTCTCACAAGAGGTGCTTGGCTTGATTGGTTATTTTACGTCAGCCTTCTTGCTTTGCTTTTCTGCCTTTTGTGTCGCGCGTTTGACACGCTTCACTTTTTTGCCGGTTGATTGTGTTTCTTTTTTTAATGCGCGTTCCTGATACTTTTCTACACGGCGAGCCGTATCGATAATTTTTTGTTTACCAGAGTAGAAAGGGTGACAGGCGGCGCAGAGTTCCACGGACATTTCTTTTGCTGTCGAGCCAATCACATAGGTTTGGCCACAGGCGCAAGTAATGGTCGCTTGGGGATAATATTCCGGGTGGATTTCCTTTTTCATATAATGTTTTACGTGGCGGCAGTGTAGCAAGGCACCCAAGCTCTGTCAACGGATTTCTGCGTATTTCTGCGGCAATGGTATACTAATCATGTTATTTTTGTGAGTGATTTCAAGTTTTTTATGAATCTCTTTCGACCAACTTTTGAATCCTCTCCCTCTGCCACCTCTGCGGAGGCAGGGGTCCGGTGTACTTCGGAAATTCTTGGCGAAGCCGTCATGGATTCGGTTTCAAGTGTTCGCGATTCTTTGCCTGAACAATATCGCGCGCACTTTGAAACTCTGCGACAGG
>LCMS01000013.1 GCA_001002765.1 Candidatus Uhrbacteria bacterium GW2011_GWE2_46_68
GTAAAATCAATAATCTCTTGTCGTAGAGTTTCAAAATGTGCGCGATATTGTTCAGGTAAAGAATCGCGGACACTTGAAACAGAATCCATGATGGCTTCGCCAAAAATTTCCGAAGTGCGCTGGACCTCTGCCTCCGCAGAGGCGGCAGACGGAAAAGATTCTGAAGTTGGTCGAAAAAGAGACATACTTTATAAATCGGTCGGGTATTCCTGAAGGATCACAACCACATCACGTTCGCTCCCTGACCGCCATACCCGCATGGTAATTTCGTCCCCCGGCGCAAATCGGTAAATCACATCACCCAACGGATTTTCTTCTGTTACCGTTTCCCCATTCAAAGACAAAATGACATCTCCTTCTTGAAGTCCGACTTCTCCAGCCGGACTATTGGCAAACACAGCAATTCCCTCCTCACTGCGAATCACCATAGCTCCTTGTGTTTGTGTGATCTCGAGTTCGGCGGCAATCTCGTTATTCAGCATTGTGTAATGCACTCCAAGCCAAGGACGAACCACATGACCGTACGCTTGCACATCAGAAACAGTCTTTTTGACATCATTGATGGGAATGGCAAAACCAATGGATTCACCCTCGGAACTGATCGCCGTATTCACTCCCACCACCTCACCGAGCAAATTGATAAGCGGCCCGCCGGAATTACCAGGATTGATTGCCGCATCGGTTTGAATCGCATGGCGAATAATGGAATCGGATCCATCGTAATCATATGCAACGACGGAACGATCAAGACCTGAAATCACCCCCTTGGTCACGGTATTTTCAAATTCGGAAAGGCTATTACCGATTGCAATGACGGTTTGCCCCGGCACAATGACATCTGAATTTCCCAGAGTCACGGGAGCATACCCCTCGCCCTCCACATCCAAAATCGCAATGTCTTGAAATGGATCAGTGGCAATGACGGTTGCAGATAATTCCCGCCCATCATCAAGTACGACTGTGTACACGGCATCCGGATCGGCGACGACATGATGATTGGTAACAATGTACCCGTCTTTTGTAATGAAAAATCCCGTACCTCCACCCACTTCGATAAGGGTGTCCCCTGGGGAAGGATTGGGCGTGACCTCATATCCATAAGGAGAGAAAAAACCAAACTCATCGGAAATCCAAACATCTTGCTGTTCTTTTTTAATCACAATACTCACGACCGATGGAGCCACGCGCTTTACAACTGCAATGGTCGCACTTTCTTCTTCAATGAGTTCAATAATTTTGGAATCCAATGCTTCGGGAGAAAGTTCAATGGTTCCTTGTGTCAAAGACAACCACTGATCGGCTTGCAAAAATCCTGTGAGGGTAAGAGCAATGATGGATCCCACAATCGCTCCGATCACGGCTGAAAGGGACATGCCCGCAATAAAGAGGGTTTGAACAAAACGTTTTGGAAGTTCCATAAAATAATAATTTCTAATTTTTTCCCTCTCGTCCTTTTCGATGGGAGGAGAGTTTTTTCGGCACCAAAGACAATAATTCTTTTTGAAATGTCTGCACGTCTTCAAACGAACGGTAGACCGAGGCAAAACGGATATAAGCGACGGAATCAAACGTCTTCAAATGCTTCATCACAATCTCACCTATTTCTTTGCTCGTGAGTTGGGTACGATCCTTGCGCTGAATATCGCGTTCTATTTTGCGAATCAACTGTTCAAAGGCGGTGTCGGTATACGGACGTTTCTCCAGAGCCCTGGCAATCCCTCGCGAAAGTTTGTCGCGGGAATAATTTTCTCGTCTGCCGTCTCGTTTGACCACGGTGATATCCAAAAGTTCCACTTCTTCCAGGGTGGAAAAACGGAATCCACATTTTTCACATTCGCGGCGACGTCGCACACTGGCGCCATCGGTGGAGATACGTGAATCTACGACCTTACTGTCAACAAAATGACAAATCGGACAATGCATAAGATGAACCTATTATAGCCCATGAAGAAGGGTTTCCCAAATGAAAAATCCACAAATATACAACGATTTTTTCTTTGACAAAAACCATGGAAAATGGGAGGTTCTCTTTGGTTTTGTTCTTTCCACTTTTCAGAACTCTAAGGAAAAGCTCATGTCTCTCTTCCACATCGCCAGAGCATCCCCTCTCTTTCTGGCTCTTGAGATTCCTTACGGTTTTTTCTTTAAAGAAGGGTATTTACCTGACATTGTGTTTTCTCTGGATTACGGACATGACTTCCTTGTGATGGCTGAAAAACAATGGGGCCTGACAAAAAACCAGATACGGAAGGCTAAGAAAGCTCTGCACGCGGCCGGTTTGCTTCAAAGCCTATCCTTGGTCTTTGAACGCATCATGGCCTACGAGATCCCCGAGGACTTTGTACAAACTCTCGAATTTCAAAATGGATATATTTGCTTCAAAAGAGGAGGAGGAAGAATCAACAGCATCCAAATCCATGACAAGATTGAAGGCATTGACCTTTGTCATCAAAACGTACAGGATGAAAAAATGCGGATACCTGATGCTGTCCTTGTTTGTAGACAAATCATTTCCTCTGATCTGCCCGAGTTCTGAAAAACATGCTGATCCAATCCCCGAGTGATCAGCTTCTCTTTATACACATCACCCTTGGTGTTGATAAAAAGAAAAACATCCCGCCATAAGCGGGATGTTTTTGTTGATTTGAAAAAGCTTACATCATTTTCTTTCTGATAAACGCGGGGATTTCGATTTCATCTTCTTCTTGAGGTGGTGGAGTAACTGGGATGGAAGGAGCCATAGGTCGAGGCATCGGCCTTGCCATGGGCTGTTCTTTTATGACAGACATCGGCTGACGAGGAAATGGCTTGGGAGTGTACGTGGGTTTTTTAGGACGTTGTTCTTCCTCATCACGCACACGCAACATGGAAGGAGGGGTCCATGTTCCTTGGGCTTGCACTTCCACAGCTCCGGGAGAAGTGGTGCGACGCTCGCGGCTATCAAACCCGGTGGCCACAACGGTGATACGAATCTCTTCATCCATATCTTCATTGATCGCAGCTCCAAAAATGACACGAGCGTCTTCATCGGCTGAACCTGTAATAATCTTTGCCGCCTCCGCGACTTCATGCATTCCCAAATTGACCCCGCCGGTAATCGTAAAAAGAATACCTTTGGCACCATCAATCGAAAGCTCCAAAAGCGGGCTGGCGATCGCTTGCTTGGCTGCCTCTACCGCACGGTTGTCCCCGCTGGCTTTTCCAATACCCATGAGCGCGGATCCGGAATTTTCCATAATCGCTTTGACGTCCGCATAATCCACATTGATAAGTCCGGGGACGGTAATAAGTTCTGCGATCCCTTGCACCCCCTGTCGCAACACATCATCCACTACGGTAAAGGCTTGGATAAGAGAAGTTTTTTTATCAATGATTTGAAGCACACGATCGTTTGGAATGGTGATAATCGCATCCACATGTTGCATCAAACGATCAAATCCTTCCTCTGCAATGCGTCGGCGCTGTGCTCCTTCAAACGAAAATGGTTTTGTCACTACCGCCACGGTGAGAGCACCGATATCTTTGGCAACTTTGGCCACTTCGGGAACAGCTCCGGTTCCCGTACCTCCACCCAGTCCGCAAGTCAAAAACACCATATCCGCACCATTAAGCGCCTCACGAATTTCATTTTGATTTTCTTCTGCCGCACGCTGACCGATATCCGGATTCATACCAGCACCAAGCCCGCGTGTGAGTGTTTTCCCAATCGCAATTTTTTTTCCGGCCAAATTTTGATTAAGCGCCTGAACATCGGTGTTCACAGCAATAAAATCCACGCCCTTGATATTGTCGTGGATCATACGATTAAGCGCCGCACCACCACCGCCACCGATGCCGATGACTTTGATTTTTGCGAACGTTTCGATCTCCGGTTTTACTTGTGCCATAGATGTGAGCACGTTATGTGTTCAAAAAAAATGTGCTTGAACTCAAAAATAGGTTGTCATCACTGTACTGACGCCATTTGTGGACTGTCAAGGAAATCACCTAACACTTTTTGTGTTCAACATGGAAAAGATGGCTGAAATCAAAACAAAAACAGATGACGTCCATCATCTGTTTGTTATCCACAGAAATAAAACCTAAGGACGCAAAGAGGAAAAAATCTTTTTGAATATATCTCCCACACGATCCAATTGCTTCACATTTTTGAGCATGCCTCCGATCCCTTTGCGACTCTCCCCGCGGATTTGTTTGCCCCAAAGCACTAACCCGATTGCCGTGGTCATCCCAGGATCTGAAACCCGATCAATGACCGAGGTGACTCCAATCGGTACACCCAGGGAAACAGGAAGTCGCAAGGTTTGCTTGGCCACCTCCAAGATTCCAGAAAGCTTCGATCCTCCTCCTGTTAATACGACTCCGGAGGGAAGCATACCGGAACGGCCCGCCTTCTCGAGTTCCTGATCCACACGTTCAAAAATCTCTTGTACTCGTGCCTCGACAATATCAGACACAAAACGACGACCCACCATTTCTTCTTCAAGCGCCCCCAACTCAGCCAAGTTGATCATATCTTTTTTGGAAACATCCTCGGGAGATGCGTTGGCATAGCGAAGTTTCACCTGCTCGGCCACCTCGATTGACGTCCGAAGCCCGATCGCGATGTCCGAGGTAATATGATCGCTTCCCATGGGAAGCACAGCCGTATGCAAAATATCTCCTTCTTCAAAAATAACCAAACTGGTTGTGGAAGCGCCGATATTGACGACACAAACCCCCAAATCCTTTTGTCGATCGGTGACCACGCTTTCGGATGTAGCCAAAATGGAAAATACAACGTCTTCAATATCTAATCCGGTTCGGTACACACACTTGGTTAAATTTTTGATCTGCGAACTCAACCCCTGAATGATCAAGGCGTCCACTTCCAAACGAATCCCGTTCATGCCCACAGGATCCTTGACCCCATGTTGTCCATCTACAATAAAGCTTTTTGGAATCACGTGGAGAATTTCGTAATTGGTGGGTGTGGCAACCGTGCGCGCGGCCTCAATGGCACGCTCGACATCTTCATCACGAATTTCTCCATCATGCCGTGCAACTCCAATCACTCCCCGACTTTCTTGGGAAATAATATGGCTTCCGCTAATCCCCACCCATGCACCGCGCAGAGGCAACCCCGTAATGCGCTCGGACTGCTCTAACGCCTTGGATACCGAAGCCACTGCATCCTCCAAATTGGTGATGGTTCCTTTGTGAATACCGCGGGAAGGAGATTCCACGGCTCCGATCATGTGGATTTGTTCCTTTCCGTCAGGAGACGGCAGAGATTTTCCTACGGCCACACGAATGGTGTGAGAGCCGATATCAAGACCTATATAAATATCTTCAGACATACATGGATTCAGTATACCGATTTCATAAACGTAAAAATAGAGGGAAGAGATAAGGCCAAAAAACAATACCTCCTATGATCGCGGCAAAAAGTGAGACAAGCAGCACTACACCCGCCATCATATCTTTCATATCTTTGATGGCCGGATGCAGGCGGGGGCGCAATGTGTCCACAATGCGTTCAAATACACTGTTTAAAAGCTCCAAGGTGAGTACGGCTGCGATGAGCAAAAGCAGCACAACCCAAGCCCAAGGAGAAACGTGCAATTCCCATGCAAACACAACGACGACGATCGCCACAGAAACTTGCAAACGAAAACTTTGCTCAGTTCCAAGTACGATCCAGATGCCACGCAAAGCATGGAAAAAACTTTTTTTGAATTGTCGTACATGGATCATAAAGAGTAGAGGATACCTGCTTGATCAAGAATCGCTTTTTGCGCACGAATCATGTGTGACAGTTTTCGATCAGTAAGATGGGACATGCCGCACAGATGCAATACCCCATGGACAAGAAGAAAGGCAATTTCACTTTGAGGATTTATTTTTTTCTCTTTTGCCTGTTTGAGGATGCGCGGATGACACAGGAGAATCTCCCCGATAATCTCTCCCCTTTTCCATGCGCGAGGTGCCAGCAGAGGAAAAGTTAAAATATCGGATACGTGATCTTCACCTTTATACTCTTTGGTGATTGTGCGCATGCGCGGAGCGGAAACAAAGGCCACCGAGACAATGCCTTTCAAAGACTTCCCAAGCTCCCTATCCATCGCGCGTGACAAATCTTGAAGCCAGCGATCGGAAAGATGTTTTTTCTCTCCGAGTCTTTCTTGTTGAATATCAAAAACGATCACAAAGGAAAAAGCGTATTAAGTGTCATGTAAAACGTCTGCACATAATCGAGTGTTCCTTTGATGCCCACATCATACTCCAGTTCGTACACTTGACTTCCCACTTCAAAAATTACTGTCTGTTGATTTTCGCTCATAAGTGCACGATACCCTTGTTTGGTTGTCATCTCATATTGATTTTCGTCTTTGGCAATCACAGACTCCTCAAACGTTTTGGAAACTTTTTGAAAAAGAAACCACTCTCCTGTCGTGGCGCCAAAGCGCACGAGACCTTCCTCTTCTTTAATGGTCCACCCTTTTGGTATAAGAATGGAAAGTCCACCGTCTTGCCAATCAAAAACCTTCACCGTTGCGGTCTCGCGAAGTGTGGAGGGTGAGAGACCGTTGGGTGTATAACCGTGAAATACTTCGTTGCCGTCCAAAAATCCATCGCGATCCGTATCGGGCAAACTCACATCCGTTCCATACAATAATCGTTCTTCCACATTGCTCAATCCGTCACTATCCGCATCTTGACCGGGAACCGCCTCAATCTCAAAAACATCTGCGGGTGGAACATCTACTTCCTCTGAAGGGTTTGTGTCTTCAAAATCGGTCACGGTATCAGCAGGAGGAAAAACCTGTTCAACGGGAGGTTTTGTCACCATTGGTGTGGAGGTAGGACGATTGAGATACAAAATGCCGCCGGCAATCGCCAGAGCAAGAATAAAAATGCCGCCGGCAAGGAGCACCCAAGGACTGACTAAAGATTTTTTCTTTAATAAAGGTGTGGAAGGAGATTTCTTTGGAGGAATGGTTTGCGCTTTTTGCGGAGCGGCAGGAACAACCGGAGGAGAAACTTTTTTGGCAAGACTTGGAATATGCGCTTGCACAACCGCTCCGTGTCGATACGACTCGGGCATGGTAAAAATCACCACAGGCTCTTCTTTTTGTGGTGAAGGGGGAGAAGGAAGTTGAATCGTGGAAGGATTTTGTTCAGGCATAATGCCCTTTATTCAACCGAAGGAAGTTCGAGTAATTTTCCAAGACCGTTGGGATCATACCCTCCCGCAATTTCCACTCCATCTTCATATCCATCGTCGTCACTGTCTTTGGATAAAGGATTGGTGTGATACACCCGTACTTCTTCATAATCATAAAGCTCGTCGCGATCCGTATCAGAACTGCGCGGGCTGGTACCTAAAATTTCTTCTTCTTCGTCGGTCAAACCGTCTTTGTCCGTATCCACAACCGCAGAATCATCAACAACGGGCTGTTCAATAACCGGATTTTCTTCGGCCGGTTTTGTGGTTTGCTCCGTGGGTTCTTGCGTGACGATGGCGGGGACAACCGATTCACGTGCAGACAGTACATAGTAAGAAATAAAACCGGAGATCGCGACTACAAGGACCGCTCCCGCGACAAATAAAATAATTTTTCCTGTACTCATGCATGGCTCGGAAAAAATGGGAGACGGCGGGGCAGAAGCAGGAGAAGAAGTAGCTTGTACGGGAGTTGAGGAAGATGTGTTTGGACTCACGATTTGATCGTCCGTGTGTTCAAACATGTCTTCGGGCTCACGAGGAGTGATGGCATCAAACATAGAGAGAAAGTAATAATTGTAGGGGCGAAATTTCCTCGCCCATGATTATTGTATCATGCTTCAAAGCTTCCCTGTGCCCAAAGGATTGTATCCGCCCGCAACTTCTTGCCCATCCGTATATCCGTCTTCATCACTATCCGTATTCAAAGGATCGGTTTTGTAATCAAAAATTTCTTCAAAGTCGCCGAGCCCATCATCATCCGTATCCTTATCAACATCGCTGGTACCACGCACCCGTTCGATTTCTTCATCCACCCCATCCATATCGCGATCTCCTATTCCCACGGCTTCCAAACATCCTTCCAAACGCAACGCATGAGTGATGACCGCGCACACATCAGGATTACGCGCGGCAACTGCCGTCTCAGTCGTCAAGCGATCTCCACAAATTTCTTGCGTGTGATACTCCTCGCAATTTTCTGTTGTTATCAATTTCTCTGTGATCGCCCTTTCGCAGGCAATGACTTTTTGTTCATCGCGCATCTGTTCACAATAAACCGTGTCTTTATTTTTCGTTGCTAAACGCTGATGCATTTCGTCCCAACACATACTGTTTGATGTCGCCTCCGCAATCCCTTCACAAAACTCCGGATCCAAACGTTTTCGTGCCACAGACCAAAGACACTGATCCCGTACGTCTCCTGTAAGCACATCACAGACCACGGCTTCCCCTGTTGCATTTGCTTGCGTCTCGACAATTTGTTGGCGGCAATCGTCAGGATTGACAGCATCATCACAAGATTCCAAAGATGCCGTAACCGCATCCAAAAGAATCTGGGTTGAGTCTGATGACTGCCAGCTGCGCACTAAAATCACGGCTGCAATAATACATCCGATGCCCACCATCAATGCCCCGCCAACCCATACGATTGTTTTCCAAGGGAAAGAAGAAAATCGTGAAAAAAAAGTGAATGAATCCATACATTATTCTAACGGACAATATTGAAGTTGAAGATTGCTGACCTCAACCGCACCTTCGCCATAAAACTCAAGGCGCAGAGGAATGGTAAAAGTGTCAGGTTCACAAGCAAAGCTGTCGGGGAAAGGCAAGGTGATATTGCGCCCGCTTCCCACTGAGCCCGTCGTTGTGATCGTCGTGCCGCCGTCATCTGTAATCCATGTCGCCTTGGCACCGAGGATGCTATCAATCACCGCCTCATACATGGCTTCGATCTCGTCTGAGGTTGTGCCGGAAAATGCGTAAGAACCGGTTGTACAATCACTGGAATCTGAAAGATCGTTCCATAAACACTCTTCGTCAGAAATATGCGTCAGAGAGGCAATGCTGGAAGATGTAGAACTGATCGTCACTGTATAAACCTCATGGATGTCAGGAATAAAATCTTTTATTTCTGCGATACAAGCCGAAGAACCAGAGTAGGATGTCCCCTCATATGTATAAGAGGCGGCTGAACATGCTGCATCGGTTAAAATTCCTCCAGCATAATCGGTATAGTGTTTACTGGGAACTCCATCAGAGAGTAGAACAACGATCTTTACATCAGCTGTTGAGGTTGAAAGAAGATCAACCGCTTTCTCCACCCCCATAAACGTAGGTGTTGCCCCGTTGTCAATCGCACAAGAAGGATATCCTGCGGCAATCGCCAAAAGCGTATCCTCTAAACTTTCATCTGCAAGTCCTATATCCACCACAGCCATTCCATCGGCTGTCCCAATACCTGAATAACAAGGATTCACACTTCCATCACTCAAAGTCGCGTCATTAAACCTAGAGGAAAAAGATACTAATCCTATTTGCAAGATAGCAATTGTTTCAGAGGCATAAGCATCAAATAATTCTGAAATAGACGTGGATAAGGCCTCGGAAACAAGGTCAACACGCGTATCAGTTCCGGAAACGATTTCTTCCATGCTCCCTGATAAATCCGTCACAAACACAACATCCACATCCGGCGCCACAACGCCACTTGTATCAATATCTGCGGTGATGGCCTGACCGATTGAACAGCCGGGTAAAATAACGGTTCCATTGTCCGGAGTGGAACCGGAAAAATAACTATAGAGTTCCAAAGAAGATTGCGCCTGCGCTCCGGAAAGTTCGCTTTGAATTTGAAGGGACGCTGACTCGTAGGTAAATGGACAAGAAGATTGGCAATCGCCTGCGCACACAGGCGCCACACAATCTGCGCTATCGGCGCAATCTTGCGAATCAGCATAATCAGCGCTCGTGGTGCAATACTCACCGTTGTCTTCTCCGCCATTGCAAACCCCGACTTCCAAACAAGTATACCCACTCACAATCGTTCCCGCTTCCGTCGCACTGCAAGACGTACTCACTCCTCGCACATCGGCGTCAAAATAATAATAAGGAATCACACTTCCATCGCACCATTCGTCTGCGTTGATCACACCGTCTCCACAATACGATCCTGTGCGTGTCATGTATTCGCAAGTGGTGGTGCAATACTGACAGGTGCTGTCATAGGCAGCCGTACAAGGCGAACCGTTTGCCGACCCGCGATCACAAGATTCAATGCCGGTGTAAACATAATCGTCTCCACAAGTATTCAACTCACAGGTGGTAAGACACGCGTCATTATTACTGTCGTTGCCATCATCACAAATTTCATCTCCTTCCAAAATACCATTGCCACATTGTTGATCTCCTGTGACACATGCTGACCATGTCCCCCAACTGCACGCACTTCCGCAGGTGCGATAACGATATTGTTGATACCCATCCGCATCAAGTGCACACGCTTCTCTGGATGTGGTTGATTCACAAGTTCCGGTCGCACAATCACTATCTTGACTGCAGGTGCTCCAATCAGCACAAAGTCCTCCCTCCCATGTTTCATACTCCCCATCACACTGCTCGCTTCCGTTTACAATCAAATCTCCGCACGAAGGCCCGGGAGCTGTGCAATCAAACTCACAACTTTGCGCAATACTTAAAACATATTGACCGTTGGATGCCGGACTTGTGGAAGTAATCGCGCAATGCGCATACGTCCAACTTGATGTATCTGCCTTGACCGTACTCCACGTGCTTGTAGTTCCGCAATCACATTCTTCCCCGCCGGCTAAATATCCGTCTCCACAATAAAAATCTCCTGCTGTGGTGCAAAGCTCACCACAATGACCATACGTACCATTGAGCTCCCCGTCATCACACACCTCGGTGCCTTCCACGACTCCATTGCCGCAGCTGTAGGGTTCGCACACTGCACCGGCCGTCTCGGCTTCAATCTCGGATTGATACCCGCTGCAATCGCTCTTACACGTAACGTTGATAAGTCCGGTTGCACTGTCACAAGGTACAGCTGTCGTATCCCCCATCTCACAACTTTCAGTGTCCGCATCAATAATGCCATCTCCGCAAATCGCTGATGTGCCTAAGGCGCTTCCGTCACAAAAGGTTGAAGCAACAACAAATCCATCTTGCACCGTGCCGGAATAATCTCTGGGATCAACTTCATATTCCACATTCACATCCGCGTAATCAGTAAGATCGGTATCAAGATCATATGCCCAAGCACCACCGTTATATTCAAGTTGTGCAAAGAGTTCGTAAGAAAGTCCTCCCAAAGATCGATAGGCATACACATGGGAAAAGTTGGGGCACATAAATAATCCCGCATCCCCGTTCCAACAAGAAACCTCATCATATCCATCGGTCGTACAGTTATAAAAATCATTCACCGGATCGCCGGGCAGGGCCTCACCGATCGTATTACTTAATTGCGCATTCCAAGAAGGCCACGTACTCACCGTATAGGAAGGAATAAACGATCCGTCCGTAATCGTTGCCACAGCATCCAGACACGATTCGGTTCCGGGACAATCCGCATCCTCACTGCACTGTTGATCAATCGTCACTTCGCAATGTTGATTCTCCTCTCCATAGGTGGCAAACATGTTTTCCATGGCCGCGACATCGCGTACGCGCAAGGTATCACGTTGTAATTTCGCTTTTTTACTATCGCAAAGAGGCGACTTACTTGCCGCAAGACCGCAATCCGCATCGCTCGTGCATTCGTTTTGAGTGACAGAACAAAGGGAACTTCCATCCTCTTCTACTTCGCATGTTTCCAGACAATCTCCGTCCCACGCGCAAGATATATAACTCCCATCTGTTTTTTGCACATATGCACCCGAGGTGACGGAGCAAAGATTGATATCTGAAATTGTGTTGCTATTGGCGTTAAAAGAAAGACCTTCCAAAATGCGGGTAAAAATTTCTTGGGATTCCTCGGATGCATCTTCGTTATAGGACACAACGTAAATATTCGGATAAATGACCGTACCGCTTTGATTGGCCGCAAGAATATAGGTTGTTGTATCCTCGGTTGCGGCCGTGTATCCATCCACCATGATTGGCGAAGTGGTACCTTCAAACCCTTGATCCTCATACCAATCCTCTGGAGAAAAGTAATCTTCGTTTTTGACCACACGAAATCCAATCGCATCTCGACTGCCTTCCACTTGGAAAATCAATTCCTTCAAAATATCCGTGGAAATGGAAGTGACCGTAATGGGGTCACCATCGCTGTCTCCGATCGCAGGCAAATCATCGCTTGTTCCTTCCGCACCATAGTCACGACAATACGTGAAAGAAAAATTAGTGGAAGTTTCCTGGTAAATGGAAGACCCGCTTGAAACCCAAGGATTTTCACAAAGGAAAACACGCACAGGAAGTTGGCCCGAAATAGATTCCCCCACGGTTCCTCCGGAGGAATCAACTGTGATCGTCACTTGCGAAATCACGGTTTCATTGCCGTTTTGTCCTTGAGCCACCACCAAAGCTTCGTCAGTTTGTGTGGCATCTTGTGTAACGGTAAGAACGGTCGCGGTTGTATCCGAACTTACCCATCCAAAACTCCAATCATATCCAGAAGTTGGAACGATTTCTTGTTGTACTCCTCCACGCACGGTATACGCTGTGGCGGTAAAAAGATGTTCTTCTCCGATCGTGGAAAAATATTGTTCACTGGCATCCTCAAAAGAAGCAGCCGTAATATCGCCTGTATCTTCCACAACCACTTCATCGACATCGCAGACTTCGCTCCCAATCGTAAACGTGGGTGTGATAAAAGAAGACACAGAGAGTCCCACACCGTTTTCACTCAATATGCCTTCGTCGTCCCCATCCTCCACATCAGAGTCTCCGATTACAACCAACTGATAGGTTCCGCTTTGCAATAAATCGGTGTAGTCAAGAGAAACGCGATACCGCCCATCTTCAATTCTTATCACATGATACTCAACCGGCACCACACAAGCACTAGAAAGTGCGCGAACTTCCCTTCCAAACCAAGATCCTACTGTGCGCACCACCCACTGCCAGGCGCGCACAAAAATACTGCGCGGCGTGGTGTCTGCGTAGGCAATATCATAATAATCCGCAGGACACGTTGTCCCTGTATATTCCAAGTAGAGTGTGGGTTCGTATTCCTCCGGATCAATCACTCCATCTCCATCATCGTCCACACTTTGATTCAAAGAATTAAAATCAACATTTTGGGAAAACTCGACCCAGACTGCAGAATTGCGACAGATATTGGTACCGGTTGGATAATACGCGCCCGAGGTCATACGTTCAAAACAACACCCCCCTGTACCGCATCCATACGCAAGCGTAGGAGCACCACAAGAGGCATCGGTTTCGCACGCGCATTGCACACCATAAATCCCCTCGCCTGTTTCGCCATCCGCCGAAGTGGACACAATGGAAAATGCCTTATGGGTTTCTGGGTCTACGGAGGCGGGAGCGGTTTGTGCAATTTCTGCCACTCCATAAGCTCCTGTTGTAAATGTATCGCTGACATCTGCCTCACATTCCTCCCCTGTCTCCACTGCTCCATCTCCACAATAAGACGCTGTGCTGTATGTAATGGAGGATCCTTCGTTTAAACAAGTCGCTGAACATCCGTCCCCGCTTATCGTATCTCCCAAATCGCAATCTTCCGCTTCATTTTCACTATCCCCGTCATAATCGGTCACACGATCACCGCAACAGGGTGTTATAACAGCCTCACAAGTTCCGGTTGTACAATCCGCATCTGAAAGACAATTCACACCAAAAGTAGTGCCGTCAAAACAAGCGAACACACAAGCATTGGCTCCTTCCAAAAGACATAACGAGGAACATCCATCCCCATTTGTGATATTGCCATCATCGCAATCTTCTCCAAAATCCACATCTCCATCTCCACAAATCGCTATCACCTCGGAGGCAAGAATGGATCCTTCATAAAGACAAATTGAAGAACATCCGTCTCCGTTTATGCTATTGCCATCATCGCAATCTTCTCCACCGATCGTTGGCGTATAATCCACTGGTGATCCGTTTCCGCAGGTGACATGCGCTGCAGTTGATCCTTCATTCAAACAGGAAGCCGAACATCCACCCCCATCGGTCTGGTCACCATCATCACAATTTTCTCCGGCTTCGATTAGGCCGTTTCCACAGCAAAGCGTTCCGCTCACCTCACAGGTATCTGTATGTTCAACACACGTTTCTCCTACTCCTACACAAACCGTGGCTGCAGTTTCCGTTGTACAAGCGGCTCCGCTTATAGAACACGTAAACGTAGTGCAATCACTGTCTTCCTCACAAGATAATCCGCTGACACTACAGGTAAACGGGCACCCTTCGGTTCCCTCCCAAAGACAAGAAGAGGTGCACGTGGAAGATCCGTCGCACTCTTCACCATATTCAACATCTCCGTCTCCGCAAACCGCATCATCACTTTGAATGGTTGCACCCGTGTTCAAACAATCGGCCGCACACCAGGCGGGAATATCATCACTTAACAAGACGCTTCCTCCCTCAAGCATGGTAGCCACCGAGATGACCGAAGAAGCCCAAGGATTCCAGGTATAAAAACCGGATTGAAGGGCTTGACCGGAAAGTGAACAATCGTCCGGAGCGCCATAGGGAACGGCTTCAAACGATTGCCTCTGACCGATCAAGGTGGCGATGGCTTCGACAGGAACAATATCAACACGATCAATCGCGCAATATGCGCTTGATGTTTTTGTTTTAAAAATCCAAGAATAATCATCTTCAAAGAAAAGATTTTCATTGTCACCATAGTTGGATCCGGAATCGGAAAGTTTCACACCATAGACAGAAGGAATATCCCCGGAAATCCATATGCGATAATACGTGTCAGCCACAAGCGGAACAGCGGAAGGAAGGCCTAAGGAAACCTTGGTGGCACTCACGGACGTGACTGTGATATCCGTTCTTTCCGCCATCTCGCCTTGTGCGCAAAGCGCGTCTTCACAGGTATATAATTTAATATAAGTGCTACTGAAATACGCCGTGTTCATATCTTGAGAAAACTCAGCATACATGGCCGGATTTACGCAAGCCGTATCGCAATTGGGAACTTCGCTTATGACTTCAGGGTCACCAAAATTGATGATAAGTTCTCCTTCTCCCGATGGTGTTTCTTCCGCATCGGTTACCGTTACCTCGATCATGGCTGGGATTCCCGGAGTGGTTTCTGAAATTGGAGTCACGGTTTGATCGCAAAGTCCCGTAATGGTTGCGGGTGTTCCAATCAAAGCGGCTGATGCGCTGGAGACCCAAGACAGGGTGTAATCATCACAAGGAACAAGAACACATTCATCCCCCTGTGAAATAAGTTGCGCCAAATAAGGAATAACCTCGGTTGATGTTGCACGATAGGTGGCAGGATTCACATACACATCTTGCACCTCGCAGGGCTCGGCTGAGGCAGCGGTTGTAAACTCCCACACATAATCCTCGGCCATATAGCCACTTCCTTCAAATACGTGTGCTTGAATGAGACCCGCCCCTTCCCCTCCTTGAAGTGTCACACGATAGGTGGTGGAGGGATCAAAATCAATGCTGTGATATAAGGTAAATCCATTGGAAAAACGGCCAACGTGATATCCAAGATCCACACTTTCCACACTGTCACAAGGCTCATCACCATCGTCTGTACATTTTTCCACGATGATATTGGTTGTATTGAATGTGGTTGTATTCATTCCCATGTTAAAGGTGGCACTCATGGGGGCATTGATACAAACAGCCTCCGGTTGGCTCCACCCTTGCCAAGGTGTGGGAGAAATAATGCCTGTTGTCTGACTGCAAGACTGCACCACTTGTGGGGTTGTGGGAATAATGGCCGTAGTAAATTTGAATGCATAATGTGCGTCCACAGTTGCATCCGATGGACAAGCATCCGATGAACTTGCACAAGACCCATCATCGCAACATACTTCGGTCATGTCGCAAAACGCACTGTCCTCCCGACAATCTCCCACTGTAAAATTCAAAGAATTGCTTTCCTCGCCTGTTTGAGCAAGAACGGAAACCGGACCGGTTTGCGCAAGTTCAGGTACCTTCACATCCAAAATTTCATCTACATCCCATGAAGTATAGTCTGTACTTGTCACATGTTGTCCGTTGTAAAACACAACCGTTCCTTCCAGATTTCCAAGATTTTCTCCCACCATATCGATGAGTGTGCCCACAGGACCGGAATCAGGATCAAGGGAACAAATGGCCGGGCCTGGATCGCCGCTGACGACCACAAAATCCACAGGCTCGGAAACGGCAGTATCCGCGCGCGCCACATGCACTTCAAATGCACCGATTGAAAGGGCTGCTCCTGTGGTGTAACTCTCTGGAACTTTGATAGTGATCATGGTGTCGGTCCAATATTCTCCCCCGCACTCCTCCGGAAAGCTCGCATCACCATAGGCCTGATAATCACCATAATCCCCATCCGTACGATCAGAAAAATAAACCACTCCTTCACTATCGCCAAAATCAGTTCCATATATCGTGACATATTGACTTGGAGGTCCCCAATTCATCTTGTCTTGGCATGATCCTGTACCGCAATCTTCCAAACTATCCGTACAATAAAGTCCGTCGTTAGCACCTCCCACACATGCCGCCCATCCGGTATCCACATAAGAGATAACCGGAACGGTTTCGGTGGTGGTCGCCACAGTGAGTTCCCATTCATTGGAGCCTTGACGGATGGATTCACATTCTCCTCCGTCGGTTCCACAATCTTCATCAATGCTACAAGCAATGAGGGTTTCACTGCATTGACCGCTTATACAAGATTCGCCGGTCGCTGTGTCACAATCCGCATCTTCCGTACAGATGGTTCCCGAATCTTCACAATAATAATCTCCGGCAAACACTTGCACATCATAATCTCCGTCATTGAGAAGCGGCACTACGGCCGCAATCGCTGTGTCAGACCAAGAGGTGTATTGATAAGGAGGATAAATATCAAAATAAATAGCCGAGGTTCCTTGGGTTGTACCAAATTGAAGACCTCCGATAGCAATGCTTTGAAGAGCCTCGGTGGGATTTGGAGAAAGGGAACAAAGCCCCGGACGTTCAATGGCATTAACGTCAAAGTCGGCAATATAAGGACCTTGTTCATCATCGGTGCGATCGGCTTCATCATCCGCGCCTGTGGCATCCACGGTGGTAACCACTAAAGGGCCGTCCACGGCACCGGAAGGCACTTGCACAACAATTTGCGTAGCACTCCAAGAAATGGTTGTCCCGCACATGTAAGCGCTTGTCTCCACACTATCCCCGCTTTCGGTTCCTAAAAAAGTGATGGATCCCGCGGTTGTTCCAAATCCGCTTCCAAAAATCGTTACAAGATTTCCGACCGCCCCATCCCCTGGAGAGACACGCGAAATTTCCGGAGTCGAAATACAAATTCCTTCAATACAGCTGGCTCCACCGGAACAGTCTGCATCAATCGTACAGGTATCTCCTCCACAAGCTCCGCAATAATAAGGGCTTGATTCATCTCCTCCGCAATCTATGTCATCTTCATATGCGGCATCCAAAATACCGTCATCACAACTGGAGGCAAACAAACGCACGGTAATATGTTCTGACTCATCTTCATTCCCCGCGCAGTCTGCTCCAACTGACCAAAGATCATAATATTCATTGGTAACGTATCCTGCGGTGTCCCATTCCTGTGCACTATCGGAAAAGAAATAATTAAAAGGATACACTTCCCCCTCTGTGCTCATGGTCACTCCCGATGTGTAGACATTTTCCTCTTCCACATAAAACTCGGTTGAGGAAACTCCCACATCGTCTTGCGTTGCAACTTGCAATAGTTCGTAATCTCCCGAGTACGCGGCTGAGTCGTCCTCGGGGGCATCCATGATCAACATCGGACCCGAGGTATCGACTCCGGCATCGGAGGCTATTGTGAAAAAATAGGTGCAAGGATAAGTCGTGGTGCAAGAAAGCTCACGCCCGCTTGTGCTGCGTAGGACTGATGGATATAACGTCACCGCATAGGTCATGCCCGGTTCAAAGCAATAGTATGTCGCATCTTCCACACAAGGAGTGGATGGCCTAAAGGTGATACGACGGCCATCTGTGGTAAAAGTTCCTTCCACTTCATCTCCTCCATCAACCTCAATACTGATCCCTGCCTCCACTGTTGAAGAAGAAACCGGGTAAGAAAAAACAAATTGTAAAGCAAGATTTTTTACCGACTCCGCGCAATCGGTATTAAGAGAGCTCAAATAAAAAGTATCAGCGTCATCGTCAGGATCATCGGGGTATACGGGATCGGTGGGTGGATAATAAGGATCATCGGTCGCGTCGGATAATGCATTTAACACAAACTGTGCGATCGCAAACGCGGACAAAACCAATACCAATCCGATCACCGCATTGATGATGACTTGTTGAGCTTTACGTAATTTGTCTTGTTCTCCCTTGGAGGTTATCCACATCCATCCGCCATACAAAATAAACACCACGGCAATAATACCCAAAATGCTGATAAAGGTGCGGATGAGTCGAGCAATGACAATCGTAATGTCTACTCCAGTGGCAAACCCGGCTTGCTGTGCAAACGCCTCGAGATCCACAGAAGAGGAAGTTTGAGCCAAAGCAGGAGAAACCAGAAGGGCGGCGACCCCGATTAAACCAGCACCGAGAATCCAAGAAAAAAGTGAACGACGCATGGAAGTCCGTTAAAAAATTGATTTAGTATTCGGATGGCGTATAAGGGAGTTCAAAACCCCCAGTGCTTGCCGCACAAGGAGTACTTGATCGCACACCATCACAACAATAGACTTCACCCGTTTCTTCTCGATCGCCCCCAAGTCCCGCCTCACATCCGACAAGTGAACCCTCGGTAGCCGAAGGACCATAGGCAGGATATAAACAAATCTGATAACTACTCTTCACATCGTTTGTGATCACAGGATAATAATCCCAACCGCCATCCTCGGTGCTCACCAAAGTGGGATGAGTAATCGAAACTGTTGTCTTGGTTGTACTATCGGTTTTATGTACGGAAAACCACATCTCGTAAAACGGATCGGGCCAAAGAGAAACCGTGCTCGTGCTTAGTGTGGTCGCTTTCATGAGCACACTAAACTCCACATCCACTTCATCAAGATTATCTGCTTCATCCTCCCCCACCCCCGGATCCAGAGAAATGATTTCCGGCACTGTGTCATTGACATTGTTGGTGGTTGTAAAATCCCAAGTGTAATCATCGTTTGTAATAATAGCTCCGGTTTCATCTAAACCCGTCACTGTATCGAGATCTGAACCGATCGTCGTTCCACTGTCATCACCGTCCAAAGAATTTCCACAAATATCGGTGAGTCCATCATACGTCCCCGAGGTCATAAGCGCCCCGGGCGGTTCGGTTCCAAGTGTAGCCGCATGTGCCTCCACCTGGATCGTTTGCAATCCCGGCAAGCAATAAATTTCATCTCCACAGGGATCCACTCCGCACACATCGTCGGTTGTAAACGTAATTGTGCGATAATTATTTCCAATCTCAAATGTTCCCGTCACCTGATATTGTCCGCCGGTCATTTGATACACCGCGGCATTATCAAAAAATGCAGACATACCATCATACGTTCCGGTTGCTGCGACCGGATCCATGGCCTCGCTAAACGTAATTTCAACGGAAATATTTCTATCAAACGCATCTGTGGAAGTTATGGGCGGAATCACATACGTCACAGTGGGAGGAGTCAAATCCACTTCGGTTGAGACTTCAAATGTCCATTGATACCCATCCCCATACACTCCGGTAAATGCCTCCTCTCCATCGGCTTTTACAATTCCATCTCCCAAGACAACCGTATAATTAGTGTCCTCCTCCGCGCTCCCAAGCAAATCCACAGGATCAAAAACGAAAATTTCGTGATGCACATCATAGGAAACCACCACACCATCCGCTAAAAAAGCCGAGGTTTCTCCAAGAGCTGTGGGATAAATAAGCACATTTCCCACATTAAGATCAGTGGAGGTGGTATCGTCCGCATATCCGTTGACAAATGAAGCTACGTCCATAGCCTCTTTGAATGTCACAATGATCTTGGTGTTGCGCGGAATATCCATGGCATTACGCGCAGGATAGTGATCTTCGATAATACCTCCTCCAAGCGATCCGGAAAGCGGTTCGATGTATTGATCAGAGACACTTGAAACTCCTCCCAAACCTGCGGCATCAATCAAACGATCCAAAATAAAACTCGTAATGGCATAGGAAGTTAAAATGATAATCAAACCAATGACCGTATTTTTGATAATCGCAATCGCTTTTTTTACTTTGGTGGGATCTCCTTGCGAAGTCATGAAAATCCAACCTCCGTACAAAATCAAAACAACCACGATAATGCCTAAGATGGAAAGCACGATGCGGATGATGCGCGCAATAATGATCGCAATATTTTCTGTGGGAAGTCCGGAGGAAGTCCCGACCGTATCAAGAGCTGTTTGCGCCAGAGCGGAATGGAACCACGCCCCAATGCCAAGAGTGAGAAATAAAAATATCACTCCCAAAAAAGTCAGCTTGCGAGAAAACACATGCATAGAATCATGGTCATGGGTTTCAGACTTCAAAACTTTACTCATATTTTACATCAACCCAGCGACAAAGAGTAGCGTTTTGTGGACAAAAAAACACCCTACGTTTATCGAAGGGTGATTTTTTCTTTTTTTGTCTTAGGAAGCGGTCAATTCTTGCAACATGGAAGTTACAACAATATAGAGACAGACAACGGTGACAGTTCCAATAAGACCGATAGTTATTTTGTGAAGAGAAAAAGATACTTCATCATTGCGTCCGCTTGCGATCATGTATTTGAATCCTCCCACCAACAAATAGTTGATACTTGCTACGCCAAAAATGAGTAAAAACGCACGGACAATACGCAAACAAGTGACAACAAAGTCTGCAGAAAATGTTGGTGTGGATGCGGATGCGGATGCGACTTGAGAAATGCCTACCCCGACCATGACGACAGAAAATACGGCTAGAATTTTTTCAACGATCGATCGCACACGGGATCCATCCGCCTCGCCCATCACGGCTTTCATCGCCACTCCCATGGCCTTTCCCATCTGTTCTTTGGATTGCATTCCCGCCTCTTGCAGAGCCTGGCGCACCTTGGCTTCCAACATATCATCATCCATTTGAGCAGGCAGATAAGACTCGAGCAAAACAATTTCTGCTTGTGCGGCTGTGACCGCTTCTTGTCTTCCGCCGTCGGCATACAAAACCGCTGCATCAGCTAATTGTTTTACTTGAGACTTGATCACCTTCAACACATCGTCCTTTGAAAGCTCGTGCATGAGATCGATTTGTTTATTTTTAAGAGCCGCCTTGAGCATGCGCAATGTAGAAAGTCGGGCTTCCTCTTTTTGCTTCATGGCCTCTTTCATATCCTCTTGAATGCGTTCTTGGAGAGTTTTCATACTTCTCTTAGTATAACAAAAGGGCCAAGGATATTGAAGGTCTTCTTTTCGCACCTTTATTCCTTGGCTCTTAAAATTTATGAAGTACGTCGATGTTGTTTTTTGTCTTCGACGAGTTTACCTGTTTTGATCAAGTATTCGCGTTTCTTTCCTATGGCGATGCGTCGCAAGGCGCTGCGCTTTTCGCTGTTTTGGCTGGGCTCTGGGAGATGCGATCGATACTTACGCGCCTGCAAAAGACGTCCGCTTAATTGGACGCGTCGGCTAAACCGACGAAACAGGCTTTCAAAACTTTCTCCTCGGCGTCGTTTTACGTCTGACACAAATTTTACCTTTCCTTTCAAACTTATGAATAAATAACGGCCTTAGTATGCCTTCTTTCCCCCATTATTGTCAATCGTTCGTCAATCTGATGGTTTCATAATAAAGGTTTCAAACCACCACCGAAGACCGCAAACCAATGTTCACATCCCGACCATGAGGCTTATACGCGTTGAGTCTGGCCTGATAAAATTCACGGCGCCAATACGCGCAAGGTATATCGATGGAGGACCGAAAAAAAGCTCCTGTAAGATACGTTATGCTTTCTGTGCCATTCTTCCAGTCATCCAAAGGTTTTCCTGTTTCAAAAAGATACATCATAAAGGCCATGATCCAATCTTCGGGAGTCATGCCTGTTTCACCATGATAAGGAGAGTCTTCATCATCTTGAGCTTTTTGAAGAATGGAAAGATATTCATTGAAAGATTTATTTGCTTCAAGAGGAGGACGAGGGACGAGGTCTCCTTGGGGTGTTCCTTGGCCTTCTCTGGGGATGGAAGCAAAGCCTTTTGGAATTTCAATGTCTTGTTCGTCTGGGTTTGAAGGTTGGAGAAGATGAACAGTCCAACCGAGAAAGGAATCTTGATTGTCTTCTTGTTCCCTAAGTATCTCCATCTTGGTCTTCCCCCCATGACCTTCTTTTGTAAAAGACTGTGGATAATAGACAAGCTTATGAGAATCTCCAATGTCTGCTCCTTGATATTCTTCCCATACCAAGAAAGGTTCACCAGTATCTAGATTAAAGAAGGGGTTATTCTTCTTGTATTTGAGAAGGAATTGTTTGAGGGTTTCTTGGAGAGTATCAAGACTCATGCCAAAGGGAACAAGAAGAAGTTTGGTAAAGCCTTGGCCGTGTTTG
>LCMS01000014.1 GCA_001002765.1 Candidatus Uhrbacteria bacterium GW2011_GWE2_46_68
AGCGGATTGATAATCTCGGCTTTTTTATTACGACCAATGGTAAGGGTAGAAGCAAATACATCAAAACCTAGCGTTTTGGCAGTATGAGCGGTTTTTTCAAGTCGATAATTAAAACAAGTAGTACAGCGTTTCCCTCCCTCGGGCTCTTGCTCCAGTCCGTGCACAGCGGAGAGCCATGCCTTGGGATCATAATCCTCGACGATGAGAGGAAGACGCAGATGTTTGGCCGCTCGTTGCACATTTTTTAGACGCTCCTCGTATTCTTGTTTTGGGTGGATATTGGGATTGAAAAAATAGAGGGTGACATCCCATTTTTTGGAGAGTTCTTGCGGAATCCAGGATCCGCATCCGCCACAACACGCATGAAGAAGAAGTTTCATAACGCGAAAAAGCGTACCTCAAAAAAGGAAAACAGAAAACCGCACCATTAGGCGCGGTCGTTGGGGTGGTCGGTTTCTTTTGGAAGCGTTGGGTCTCGTTTGAGAAAAAAGAGCGGTGAGTTATTCTCCACAATGATCGTGATGACAAATGCGATGACGAAGCAGGTATAGGGTCCCTTACTCATCCACCAATTCATGACAGGATCGATGAGATCTTCGGAAAAGAAGTTCATGAGTGGAAGACCTGCAAAGAGCATGATGATGATCGTGGTAAAATAGATGAAGGCTCCCAAGATGATGGAGATGATAAGCCATCCAAACAGGTTTCCGAGGAAAGTGAGTGCACGCTTGAGCATGGGAGTGACCTCCGAGGAAGGAACGATGAAGCGAGAAAAGCTTAGAGGAACCAAAGAGGAATGGCAAGTTTTTCAGCTATCGGCAAAAATGGATTGTTGGAGGAAGTTTTCTATTTGTTTGATGTGTGGCGGAAAAAGATCGTCAGGCAAATGGTCAAAAGGAAACCATTGCCAAGCTTCGCATCGATCGGGTTCTTTGTTTTCCGGTTCGCCTCTTACTTCTTGCGCGATAAACCCGATTTGTAAATAAGGTTTATTGCTATTTCTATTGTTTACAAGATTGGAGAATGCAAAAGAAGCTGCATAAAGTCCAGTTTCTTCCATGAGTTCTCGCGCGGCTGCATCTATCAGAGCTTCTCCTGTTTCAAGATGACCGCCGGGAAGTCCCCAAGTACCATCACCATAGACATCCCTCCTTTTCCCCAAAAGCAGATGATTATCTTTGATGACAAAGACATTGATCCCGACATGAAAGGTTTGGTAGATATCGGACATATTCTTTTTTGAAGATCATTTTCCTTTTTCAAGGTAGAAAGTTTTATTGTGCTTTTTTGCCTCAAGCGCTTTTATCAATCGAGGTCCCAATCGGTCGCGTTGCAGAATTTTTTCATTATCTTCTTTTGACTCTACACCGATAAATTCGAAAGAGCTGATTTCATCAATCGCGAGTCGTATTTGTTTAATTTCATTTTCGGTTAGAACACCACCATCAAAAATAAATTGTAAGTTTTCCACATGTTCTGTATTGACACTGTAATCAACACACAGGAGTCTTCCCACAGATCGAGACAGACCGATTTCTTCCAGGATTTCTCTTTCACAAGCAGATCTTGGTGATTCGTTTGTTTCGACAATGCCTCCACAAATTTCCCAACGATCTTTATAGGTTGGATGCAAAATAAGAAGCTCATGATGTTTGTTAAAAAATAGAGCACCGGCAGCCATATATTTTTTCGGAAGAGTGTCTGAGTACTTTTTTTGATTGTCAAAGGTTTCTTTACTCATAGAGTACTTTATGATTCGCATTGTTATGTACCCGAGGACAGCAGATGAGGACAGTTTACGGTGAATATAAAAAAACGACCACAAAGGTCGGTTGACCCGATTTACGGTTTTCAGGTATTGTATGAGCACTTGAAGGGCCCTTAGCTCAGCTGGTAGAGCGCTTCCATGGCATGGAAGAGGTCATCGGTTCGATCCCGTTAGGGTCCACCAGTAAGAGTCTCTCTGAAAAGAGGGATTTTTATTTTTGTGCGGAACGCGCTTGTTTGCTGTATAAGTTAGCGGTTTTATGGGTGGTGATGCGGTTCGAACTTTAGGGAGACCATTTGGCTTGGTTGAGAAATTTGTGAAATACAAGTGGCTTAGATTGGAGAGAAAAGACCTTTTGGCTTGTGGTTCGAACTTCGAATGAATATTTGTTGAAAAAGGTTTTTGTAAAAGATCGTGGAAGCGATATAATATAACCAAGTTTTACCAGCCAATTATGACAACCACAAAAACAATCGGAGCCAAAATTAAAGCTTGGAGAGCTATAAAGGATTTAACTCAAGATGAATTGGCCAAGAAGGCGGATTTGCCTTATCCAACGCTTGTTAAAATAGAATCGGACGCTGTTCAGAACCCGTCGATTGATACGGTTACGAAGATTGCGGCTGGACTGGGAATCGGCGTTGATGACTTAATAAAATAAACTATGCAATCCAAATCTTCAAATTCAGACTTAAAGAAAGCGGGTGTAGCCAAGAAAGACGAGTTTTATACTCAGCTTGTCGATATTGAAAAGGAGCTCAAGCACTACAAAAGCCAATTTCGTGGCAAAGTAGTATATTGCAATTGTGACGACCCATTTGAGAGCAACTTTTTTAAATATTTTGCTAGCAACTTTAGAGAGTTTGGATTAAAAAGACTTATTGCCACGAGCTACAAGCCGTCTCCTATAGCCAATACGCAACTCAATCTATTCGGCGAGAGTGCGAAACTTGCCACGCCAAAAGGCCGTCCAAAGATAACCGCGAACAAATTCATTATCAACGAAGTTAATGACATGGACGGTGACGGCGCATTTGATTTGCGCGATATCGCCGAGCAGCTCAAAGCCAACAAAAACAATGAGTGGCTACCCCTTAGAGGGGAGGGTGACTTTAGGAGTGAAGAAAGTATTGAGCTATTAAAGCAAGCAGATGTTGTGGTAACAAATCCACCCTTTTCGCTATTCCGTGAATATGTTGCTCAGCTTGTAGAATATGACAAGAAATTTTTAATTATAGGTAACGTTAATTCAATTACTTACAAAGAATGTTTCAAGCTTATAAAGGATAACAAAATGTGGCTTGGAGCGAGTATCCATAGTGGCGATCGTGAATTTCAAGTACCAGATGATTACCCATTAAATGCCGCTAGTTCGAGGGTTGGTAGTGATGGGAAAAAATATATTCGCGTCAAAGGCGTACGTTGGTTTACAAACCTAGACTACGAAGAGCGCCATGAGGATTTAGTTTTGTACAAAAAATACAGCAAGGCGGAATATCCGATATATGACAACTATAATGCGATTGAAGTCTCCAAGACAGCAGATATTCCCATGGATTATAAAGGAGATATGGGGGTTCCAATTACGTTTCTTGATAAATATAACCCTGGACAGTTCGAAATATTAGGTTTAGCAAATGACAAGAGGGAGCTAGATAAAGCTTTTATCCAAGGCCGTGAATTTTATTTAGATGAACAGCATAAAAAATTTGTGGGCATGGTCTTAAATAAAAAAGCTACTTACGCACGCATTTTAATTAAACATAAAAATATATGAAAATTGACCTACATAGAATCAAAATACGCGAAGTGATAGACGGCTACAAAGACAGCGCCGAAGAAGGCGTTGTGGCGTATGGTGGCAAGCTTGATGTTCGCCCAAAGTATCAGCGGGAATTCGTCTATAAAGACAAACAGCGTGATGCGGTTATTGATACCGTTAAGAAAGGATTTCCACTCAATGTGATGTATTGGGTAAAAGCTGATACAGATAGCTTTGAGGTGCTGGATGGACAACAAAGAACAATAAGTATCGGACAATATGTAAATGGCGATTTTTCGGTGGACTTCAATGGTCGAACAGCCATGTTCCACAATCTCACAAAAGAGGAGAAAGATCAGATACTAGATTATGAATTGATGGTTTATTTCTGCGAGGGCAATGATAAGGAAAAACTCGATTGGTTTAAAATCATTAACATCGCTGGTGAAAAATTGACTGACCAAGAGCTACGCAATGCCGTTTATACTGGCTCATGGCTTTCTGATGTAAAACTCAAATTTAGTAAATCAAATTGCGCCGCATATCTTTTGGCGAATGATGGTGGCGCTCTGCTTACAGGTTCACCGATACGCCAAGAATATTTGGAAACTGCACTTTCGTGGATAAACAACGGCGAAGTTGCGGACTACATGGCAAAGCATCAGCATGATAAAAACGCTAACGAATTGTGGGGGTATTTTCAAAATGTTATCGCATGGGTACGCAATGCGTTCCCTAATCACCGCAAAGAAATGGCGAATGTGAATTGGGGCGAACTCTATAATCAATTCAAGGAGAAGAAGCTAGACGCCAAGAAATTGGAGGTAGAAGTTGCAAGGTTAATGCAGGATGAGGATGTGACGAAAAAATCAGGTATTTATCCATACATTCTTACACGACAAGAAAAACATCTCTCCATACGCGCCTTTAACGACAAAATGAAGCGCGAAGCGTATGAGCGACAGAAAGGTATATGCGTAAAGTGCCGTAAAGAGTTTGCACTTGAAGAAATGGAAGCCGATCATATTACCCCGTGGCACGAGGGTGGCAAAACGACTGCGCAAAATTGTCAGATGTTATGCAAACAAGATAACCGGACAAAATCTGGAAAGTAATTTTGGAAATGCAAGACTTTTCAATAACAATAACAAGCAGTTTTTATAGCCAACCAACTTGGCTGGATTTGTTTTTGAAAAATTTTGATCCGTCACTTTTTCAAAATATTACATTAGGTGTTTTAGCGATTTTTATTCCGTTTGCGATTGTTTTTTTGACTGATATCCTAAACTCGAAAAAAGAAAAAAAGAGCGAATTTGAAAAAATGGTTTTGAGTGATGAAGTCTTGGGAACAAAAAAAGTGTTCTGGTTATCAATAATTGGAATTATCTTTTTTGCATTTTTTACTGGAAAAGATATTTCTAATTTTGCAAAATTAATTGCAATTTTAGCGAGTCTTATTTTAGTATCCCTTTACTGGTCGCCATTTAAAAAGATTTTAAGATTTTCTGAGGGGTATAAACCTGAATTTGAAATACCTTTTTTAAGAAAATTGAGTTTTTCAAAAATATTCAAATATAGGAATAAAGTGAAAGCCGAAAAAATGGTGCGTGCATGGAATTCCTTTTGGTCTGAAAAATCAGAATCTAACGAAAGAGATTTTACAAATGTTTTTATATCTCACATTGACGACTCCATAAAATTGGGGAAATTTGATCTTGCAGTCCAACTCGCGCAAATTTATACATGCAATATTGAAAAGCGAGATCGTTTTTCAATAGGTTATGAAATTCTGCCAAAGGTTTTTGAATGGAACGAGATTCTTTGGAAAGAACAACATCTTTGGCTAAAGGGTTATGATACAGAAAATAGAATACAGAGTTTCATTTCGCAAAAATATTTTCCAACATTTAAACATTGGACATTGAAACTATACAAAAAAACTAACTCTGAAAAAGAGAATTTTTGGAATTGGCATTATTTCGGCGGAGAATTTTTTCAAGCAATAGTTAAAACACTGCTTAAAGACGGACATGGACCATATCAACTTTTTACTTCATTTAAAAAACATATTGAGGAAAGCAAGCAAAAGTTAGACAAAATTGAAGATGCAAAAAAGAAAGAAAAATATTGGCACTATGTAACCGAACTTTTTGCAAGTTTTTGTCCAACCTTTTTTAACGAAATAGATAGTGCGCCGTCAAATTATGGGATTTGGGAACATGATTTTCCATCAGAATGGAAAATAACAATTGCTAATAAAGATAACAGGATATCTCGTGTTATTTTGCATGAGTTTTTGCAGTGGTCAAGAGATCGAATTTTCAAAAAAGAAAACGAGGAAAACTTTGACAAGGATTTGACAGAGGTGATAAATGGAATCTTTCCAAATGTGCATTCGTCGCTATTCACTGCTTTTTTGATGTTGTTTGTCTCAAGTGAGGTCAAATATGCGTTAGAAAAAGAACCCAATTTTTATATTTTGGGCGTGAGTGTATCGAGGTCTGGCTCTATTGAAGAAAGCGAAGAAGACAGAGATAAAAGACTTGCCGAAATGATGAAAGCTAAAGATAGTTCACAAAAAGAAGAAACCGTTCAAGTTATTTTAAAATTCTTTCACTTTTGGCAGACACTTACGATTTATAAAGACAATTTAAGCGAAGATGAATCTAAAAATTGGGAAAGCTACACAGAAGAACAAAGAAAATCAATAGTGAAAAAAGTTAGAAAAGAAAAATTAGAGAAAATCAAAGCGGAGATTGAAAGCGAAGAAATAAAAAAGATTTGTGGGGATTCTGAACGGAAGGAGTTATACAGAAAAGATTTTTTGGAATTAATTGAATTATTGATTTTAGAAATTGAAAAATAGTCCCGCCGTCCTGCCGAAAAGTTTTGGGGGCGAAGCAGATCAGGTTTGACGCGTATTTAAGGCACTTTTCACCTCCTCCACAAACCCCTCCACCATCTTCGTATTATCCTTCAACCAAATATACCAAAACAAGAATAATTCCTCAGAAAGCCGCCAATGCACCCTATGCCACACCTCCACCTCCGAATCCAAAATGCTTGAAATTTGCTTAGAATCAGCCGTTTCTTCCTCCGGCTGATGTTCCAAATATTCCTCAACAGTCATCCTTTTCTTTACCAACCCTTTGGTTTCCGGTTCCAATCGCGTCAAGGAGCCCCCACCATAAAAACACCGACCAAAAGTCGGTGTTTTTATGTCCTCCGAAACTTTAGTGAAAGAGGACACTGACACCTTTCCTTTGCGGAGGGATTTTTGTTTTACACAGAGGATAAACAGAAAACCGGCAAAGAGTTGCCGGTGCGATCAAATCATTCCGATCGTTTCGTTGACAATGCGTTCCACTTCACAAGGAGGAAGTCTGCTTCCGCTCACACGCGGGCTTCCACCAATCGTATCTCCTCCACCCCAATGTTCGTTTGGATTTGCTTCCTCACGGTCGAGTGCAGCGAGGATAAGAGGGACAGCGAAATGGGAAATGAACAAAGACATTCTGCCGACCGTGTAAATGCAGTTTCCGCTCGGCAATCTTCCTACAAGAGAAACGTAAGCTCGGACACCATCCCCAAACGCTCCGGTACGTCCTTGCGGACCGATCTCACGGATCATGGCCCAACCCCTTCCTCCACCAATGCGTTCATAACGGGTATCAAGAACAATTTTTCCACCTTGATTCACAAGATAACGCAGGATGCGAGCTTCAACATCAGTCACAATGCCAAGATATTCATCCGCATTCTTTCTTCCGAGACCTCCATTCAAACGGAATCGCCGATAGGGATCAAAGATCCAAGCCATTTCCTGAAGAGCCGGGAGATCGGGTGGGTAAGGGTAGCCACCTGCGGTCGTGTCCATCATGTCTTCGATCGCCACAATGCGATTGAGGTTTGGGTTGATCGCTCCTGTGGCAAGATGGGAATTTTTCAAAATGGTGACAGTTGTACACACATCCTCATCACAGTCGTTGGCAAAGAGTTCCATATGGATTCTGTTTTGATCCCGAAAGCAATCGGTCAATCCTTGCCGCAGAGCCATGAGCGCTTGCGCACAGGTGGCACGCGTGCCCAGGCGATCCACTTCTTCATGATGATTCAAATTGAGGCGAGGTCCGGTGGAATCAAACTTGGGACCTTCTCCCACAAATCCATCCAAAACAATGGAATAAGGCGGAGTTGTTTTGCAGAACCGTTGCCAATCCATGACAGGCGTTTGCGGTTGCATGTGAAGGAGCACAGACATGGGACATCCTCCAATATGTTGTCCAAGTCGCATATGGTCGTATCATTTTTTAGGGCAAATATCAAGGGTTTTACTCGACAATACAGGAAAATACAGGTTATACTGCCTCCACTATGTTACAAGTTGGCATTGTGGGTCTTCCCAATGTGGGAAAGTCCACGCTTTTCAAAACACTCACCAAAAAGCAGGTTGCCTGTGAAAATTTTCCATTTTGTACGATTGAACCCAATGTGGGAGTTGTGGAAGTACCCGATCATCGTTTGGCTATTTTGGCTAAACTTTCCGTATCTGCAAAAATTATTCCCACAGCCATTGAGTTTGTGGACATCGCAGGTTTGGTCAAAGGAGCGCATAAAGGCGAGGGACTGGGAAATAAATTTTTAGCAAATATCAGGGAGGTGGATATGATCGTGCATGTGGTGCGAGCGTTTGAAGACACCAATGTTCATCATGTGGATGGAGGAGTGGATCCGACGCGCGATGTGGAAACGATTGAGATTGAACTTGCCATGGCTGATATTGATACCGTATCTCGACGATTGGATTTTGTGGAAGGGCATTTGCGGGCCGGTCGTACACGCGCACTTGAGCTTGAGCAGTCCGCACTTAAAAAAATCATGGCTCAACTTGAACAAGGAAAGATGGCCATGACTGCGTCTTTGACCGACGATGAGAAGGAGACCATTCGTTCCATGCAGCTTTTGTCACGCAAACCCATTTTGTATGTGATGAACATTGGGGAAGATCAGGTGGGAGAGGTGTTGGAACATCCGCTTGGTCCGGATCGTTTGACCTTGGCTTTATGCGTGAAGCTTGAGTCTGAAATCGTCGAAATGCCGGCAGAGGAACAAGAAATATTTTTGAAAGGCATGGGTCTTCAAGAGTCCGGACTCAATGCCATGATCACCAAGTGTTACCGTTTGTTAAATCTTGTGACGTTTTTGACAACAGGGCCCACGGAAACACGTGCATGGACTGTACGATGCGGGGCTAAGGCGCCGGAGGCCGCAGGAGCGATCCATACGGATTTCACTAAACATTTTATTCGTGCTGAGGTGATTTATTGGGAGGAGTTGGTGAAATACGGCAGTGAAGTGGCGGCAAAAGAAGCGGGAAAAATCAGAATCGAAGGAAAGGAATATGTGGTACAAGATGGGGATGTCTGTCATTTCCGTGTTGATGTCTAAACAAAAATCTCGGAAGTATATCCGAGGTTTTTTGAGATAGGGTCTAGAGAGGTCTCATTTCCACAATTTCTCGTCCCACTTTTTGACCGGGACGTTCGTACACAAGGCCTCCGCAGGGGGAGAGAGGTTCAAGTGCATCTGAAAACGGCCGGATACTCCACCCAGAAGATCGCGCGATTTTTTGTAAAGGAAGAAACATCCATTCTTCTCTTGCGTGATAAACAGGACAAGCGAGGATCATGACCCCGTCTTTTTTCATGAGAGTTTTTAAGGAAGCAAGAGATACGGTCAGCATATCCTCAATCTCCACAAGCGATTGTTTGAGCTCACTGAAAGATTCTCGGCCTTTTTGTGGAGGACCAAGATAGGTTTCAGTGACAATAAGGTCTACTGATTTTTTGAAAGATTTTGAAAGATCTTCCGCAGACGTCTCTATCAAAGTGTAATTCGGTTCTTGCCCAAGATAATTTTTGGAAAGCCAGGTGATATTGCGTTTTGTGTCTTGGATAGCCTTTCCACTAATGTCACTTCCAATGAGTTTATGACATCGCATGAGCGCGGCTTCCATAAGGATGGTTCCCGATCCGCAAAAAGGATCAAGCAAGGTGGATTTGGAAAGATCTTTGCCCGCAAGGTTGATCATGATTCTCGCAAGTTTTGGTGGCAGCATGCCGGATTTTGCATCACGGGCCGGACGACTGTAATCTCGGTCTGACCAAGCGGCAAAATCTTGCACGGATTGCGTTTGACCGATCAAGATACGTGATCCGTCTAAAAATAAAACAAATTCTCCACCAGAAGAAAGAAGGTGATTCGTCTCGACGATGACTGAAGAAAGAGCCGGCTCCTTGGAAGAAACAAAACGTACAGGTCGGCCGGTTTCTTTGAGCGCCTTTTTTACGGTCAATCCCAGCCGTTCCAGTGCTTTCATTTTATCTGCATAGATTTTTTTCCCATGCAGATCATACAAACTGATGCCAAAAGTAATCTTGTCTTTACCAAAAGAGTTGCTTGCATAAGCGACGATAATGTCGGCAAGTTTTTCCTCGTCCCATGTATCCATTTCCTGAATCGTCCATCCCATTTTAATGGTGCCTCCAAGGGAAGATTGAAGATTTGGGAGATGAGGAAGATCTTCATCAATCATTAAAACTTCTTCGTTTCCTTGCGCTTGTGAGAGATTTATTCTCAATACTTTAGAAATTTCCGCAACAGAAATGGTGGGTTGATGGCCCAAAATGAAAAATGTCATAGGTGATTCATATTGTACCGATCCTTGACCAAAGCAGCAAAAAAACCTAGGATATGGGCACTTATTCTTAATCTGTCCGAAACCCGCAAGGGTTGTCCCCATAAGGGACCAGATCTATGAAGCAATACGAATTGCTCTGCATTATCCCGACTCAGTATGCAGATACCGAGATCGAGAATATCATGGCCACACTTAAGGCTGTGGTGGAAAAAGAAGGAGCCGCAGTGAAGCGTCAAGAAAACTTGGGTCGCATCAAGCTGGCCTATCCTATAAAAGGAGTCCGTCATGGCTCCTATGTCCTCTTCCAATTTGAGGCCGAAACCGAAGTGATGACCGAAATCGATCGTCGTATTCGTTTGGCCGAGGAAGTGTTGCGCCATCAAATTACCGTGATGCCAAAAGGAGCGGATCAAAAGAAGTATGAGATCAGTTCTTATGTGGCTCCATTATCCGAGGAAGTGGACGCAGCCCCGGCCTCTCATCCAAGGGCAAAGGAAATCACTCCGGCAGCACCGGTTGCCGTGGAACCTGAAAAACCCACTATGAGTATGGAAGAGCTTGATAAAAAGCTTGATGAAATTTTGGAGAGCGAAATAACCGACGTGTAATATGTATAGTCTCAATCGTGCAACCTTGATCGGGAATCTCACCCGAGACCCTGAAGTGCGTCAAACACCTTCAGGACAAAGCGTTTGTTCTTTTGGACTGGCGACCAATCGTTCCTGGAACGACAACACAGGAAAGAAACAGGAACAAGTGGAGTTTCACTCCCTTGTCGCTTGGGGAAAGTTGGCAGAGATTTGCGGTCAGTATCTTGCAAAAGGACGCAAAATTTATGCAGAAGGACGATTACAAACACGAGAATGGGAAGCACAAGATGGCGCCAAGCGCACACGCACCGAGATTATCATTGAAAATTTGATTATTCTCGACCGTGGAAATGCTACCGCCGGATCATCTGCATCCTCGTCCCCGTTCACCCCTCCACAAGTGCCGGCCAATGAACCCACAGCCGCTCCTGAGGAGGAAATCAAAATTGAAGAGATTCCTTTTTAACCTATGGCCTATCAAAAGCGTGAGCAAACACAAGCGCAAACACAAGCGCGCAAAGAACGCGTGTGCTACTTTTGCCTCAATAATATTTCTGACGTGGATTATAAAGATGTCCGTATTCTCCAAAAGTTTCTTTCCTCTTTTGGAAAGATTGTTCCTCGTAAACGCAGCCGTGTCTGCATGAAGCACCAACGCAAACTTTCCAATGCGATTAAGCGGGCGCGCATCATGGCCCTATTACCGTTTGTTCAAAAGTAAAGAAAAAAACGGGGCGTGAACGCTCCGTTTTTTTCATGGATCCTTTCAAAGCCCAGCAGAGCCGGGTGAAGGGGGATTGACTTCCTTATGCCTTCCAAAGAACAGATCGCCTTGGAGCGACAAAAACTCAATCAAATCATTCGACGATTTTTTAGCGATCGTGGTTTTGTGGAAGTTGAAACTCCCATTGTGGTGCAGAGTCCCGGGATGGAACCGAACCTTTGCCCGTTTGAAACCTTTGTGATCGAACCAAATGGAACGCAATATAAGGCAGGACTGATCACCAGTCCCGAATATTCCATGAAAAAATTGCTTGGGCTCGGCATGCAAAAGATTTTTACTTTGACCAAGGTTTTTCGTAATGAGGAAGAATTGGGAGGATCTCATAATCCCGAGTTCACTATGCTTGAGTGGTATTTTCAGGGAGCGGATTATCAGATGTGTATGGATGAAACCCAAGCGCTTGTAGAAGTGTGTGCACAAGAATTTGGCGCCAGTCTTCCCATTTTTGATCGCAAAAGAGTGCGTGATCTTTTTTTAGAGTATACTGATGTGGATTTGAATAAGGCGAATTCCCAGATGTTAAGGGATGCCTGTCAACGACTTTCCATTCATGTTGTTTCTACTGATACGGAAAGCGATCTCTTTTATCGTCTTTTTCTTGCTAGAGTCGAACCACAGTTTTCTTCCGGCTCCATCTTTGTCTATGATTACCCTTCCTATCAAGCCGCGCTTTCAAAACTCACCGCAGATGGAGTGTATGGCCAACGGTTTGAGTTGTATGTGAATGGTTTGGAGCTTTGCAATGGTTTTACCGAACTCACAGATGCAAAAGAGCAAAAAAAACGGTTTGAAGAAGAAGCACAAGAACGTATACAATCACAAAAGACGATTTTTCCCATTGACGAGACGCTTTTGCGACTGCTACCATCCGTTCAGCAACCAAGTTATGGGAACGCGCTTGGGGTGGATCGATTGCATATGGTTATAACAGGACGCGCCTCCATTAAAGATGTGCTTTTGTTCCCAGCTTCCACATTATTTACAAATAAGATTTGAACATTGTTCTGAAAGACGTCTATGTCATCACCAAATGATATTAAAAAAGGAATCGTGATCAATTATGAAGGAGGGCTGTGGGTGGTTGTGGATTTTCAACGCGTGAGCCCCGGGAAAGGAAGTTCGTTTGTGCGCACACGCATGAAAAATCTTCAAACCGGCAAAATGGTGGAGTTTAATTTTAAGTCAGCGGAAAGTATCACGTTTGAGGATGTGCAATATCTTAAAATGCAATATCTTTTCAATGATGGAAATTTCTATACTTTTATGGATAACACCAGTTATGATCAGGTTTCCATTGATAAAGAAAGCATTGGGGACGATGTAAAATATCTCAAAGATGGTTTAGAAGTTACGGTTGCCATGCACGATGGCGCTGCGCTCACCATTCAAGTACCAAAAAAGATTGCTTACACGATTATCTATACTGAACCGGCAGTGAAAGGAGATACTGCTTCGGGTAATGTGACCAAAGAAGCCGAGCTTGATAACGGGCTTAAAGTGCGGGTACCGATTTTCATCAATCAAGGAGAAAGCGTCGTGATCAATACTGAGAGTGGGGAATACGTGGAAAGAGTGAGTAAGTAAGATCAAAATAAAAACAGGGCATCTCGATGACGCCCTGTTTTTTGATGTTTATTCCTCGGAAGTGGAAGAAGGAGCCGGAGTAATTTGGGCATCCCCATCTTTGATCGTGCGAATAATTTCTTCCCTGATATTTTTCATAAGATGTGGATTTTCACGCAAATACATTTTGGCTTTTTCTCGACCAAGCCCAAGTTTTTCCTCACGGAAGGCATAACTGTTTCCGCTTTTTGACACAACGCCGGTTGAGGATCCGACATCAAGGAGATCACCCGAAATGGAAATACCTTCGTTATACATGATGTCAAACTCGCAGGTGCGAAAAGGAGGAGCGACTTTATTTTTGACGACTTTTATCTTGGTGCGGTTTCCAATAATTTGATCACCTTGTTTGATTTGCGCACTGCGTCGTATTTCTATGCGGATGGAAGAATAGAATTTGAGTGCATTGCCACCGGGAGTGGTTTCAGGATTTCCAAACATGACCCCAATTTTCATGCGGATTTGGTTGATAAAGACCACGGTTGTTTTTGATTTGCTCACAATGGCGGCGAGTTTGCGCAAAGCCTGGCTCATAAGCCGTGCTTGCAATCCCATATGCTGATCACCCATCTCACCCTCAATTTCAGCTTTGGGAGTTAAAGCCGCAACGGAATCGATCACAATAACATCAACCGCATTTGAACGGACAAGAGTTTCCACAATTTCTAGCGCTTGTTCTCCTGTGTCAGGCTGTGAGATAAAAAGTTCATTAATATTGACGCCGATTTTGGTAGCGTATTCAGGATCAAGCGCATGCTCGGCATCAATGTAGGCGGCAACACCACCGACTTTTTGCGCTTCGGCAACAATATGTTGAGCAAGAGTTGTTTTTCCCGAAGACTCTGGACCATAGATTTCGATAATACGTCCTTTGGGTACTCCCCCAACCCCCAAAGCAAGATCCAAAGAAAGGCAACCCGTGCTAATGGCTTCCACTTCCATGGTTTTAGCTTCTCCAAGGCGCATAATAGCTCCGTCACCAAAGCGTTCTTTGATTTGGGAAACTGCGTCCATGGCTGCGCGTGCGCGTGCATTTCCTTCTACGAGTTCGGTAATATGTTTTGGCATAAATATTTTGACTTTACAAGAGTAACAGACAGGCCATTTCCCGCAAGTTGATAACTTACAACTACTTTATGGTATCAAAAAATAGCGAAAAATCAAGGGTTTTGTCGATTTTTTTCAACACGATCTTGTGCAAAAAACAAAAAACAGCCGTATCTGACTGTCTATTGTTTGTTGGTGATTTTCGACAATACCCTATTTTATTTTAACTTATCCACCTTCTGTTTCAAAAATTACGCGGCGGTATTCGGTGGCCGGACGGGAGTAACGTTTGCGCGCCTCAAACTCGATAATATTAACACCGCGTTCCAAAATAATTTCCGCATGAAAAGTCCCTTCTTGTTCTAAGACAATTTTTTGTTTATTCACAAACAACGTAACCCCTTTTTCTGTCTGTCCCGAAATGGTGATGGTGGGGGAAGGGGAAATAAAACCGTCATAAGGTTCTGTAACCATCAAAGAGGGAGGCTGTAATAAAGAGAAGATTTGATGTCCCAGATAGACACTTATAAGAGCCACGACAAAAAAGATGATGGTCATGCGCAGGGCCTTTCCGGTCAAACGCAGTTGTTTGGAACCTGTACGTTGTCGTGGTAATCGCGCATGAGCAATACAATCACAGGTGCCATGTTCTTTTTCAAAAAGTTCCAAGTAATAACTTATGTCACCCCCCAAGGTTTGAATATAAGTTTTGAGGTATTGGCGTGCATAAAGCGGGGCGGGGAGAGATGAATAGTCACCCTTTTCAAACGCTTCCAAAAAACGTTTTTGGATTTTTGTGAGCATAGCCAATTCCGAAAGCGTGAGATGGGCCGCTTGGCGCATCTCACGCAATTTTTCTCCCAAGGTGACTCCTTCTTGAAGTTTTCGAATCACGAAGGCCATATAGTCATTACATTATGAAACAGGATTTATCCATCCGCAATGATGGCGGTCTGCTTGTCCTTCGCATAGAAAAATCCTCAATGTATCTACGGATACATCTGCGGTTTTTCTCTGCTGCAGGACGGTGCATCCCATCCATCCTTGCGGCGTCTAAAGTCCCGTTTCATCATGTGATGACTATAGCTTATTTTGTTTTTTCATCTTCTTCCAAATAATCTCCTTCTTGAGCCTCAAGATAATCATCTTCTTCCAGCACCTTATATTCTTCCTCTTCATTTTTTAGATCCCCCTTTGTCTCTGGCAATTCAACCGGAGCGGGAGGAAGATCGTCTTCCTGTTCTTCTTCAACTTTGTGGCGAGAAAGTCGAAGGGCTTCTTTATGATCATCCTCATCGGTAGGCATTCCTTCTTTGAGATCTCCACCCGGCGGCCATTCCTCGATCATAATCTCACGGGGCTTTGCTCCTTCTCCAGGGCCCACAACTCCCATATCTTCCAAAATGTCGATAAGACGTGCGGCACGGGCATAGCCAATACGCAGGCGTCGCTGCAGATAAGAAGTGGAGGCTTTACCCGATTCTAAAATAAGTTGAATTGCCTCCTCAGCCAAAGGATCACTTTCCTCTTGGTGATCACCAAAAATAGAAGCGCTGCGCGACTGTTCGGTGATCGCATAATTATAGTCAGGAGGTGCTTTAACTTTGAGGTGCTGCACAACACTCTCGACTTCCCCCTCGGAAACAAATGCGCCTTGAATACGTCGTGGTTTAGAAAGTTCGGCGCAGGTAAAAAGCATGTCCCCACGACCCAAGAGTTTTTCCGCTCCGGACATATCAAGAATGGTGCGAGAATCGGTTTGTGAAGCTACGGCAAAGGCGATGCGGGCAGGGATATTGGCTTTGATAAGTCCGGTTATCACATCAACCGAAGGACGTTGAGTGGCAAGGATGAGGTGAATACCCACAGCACGCGCCATTTGCGCAATACGCACAATGGCGGCTTCCACTTCACGACCGCTTGAGGTCATAAGGTCAGCAAGTTCGTCGATAGCCAAGACGATTTTAGGCATTTGTTTTTCCGCACGCGCATTGTAGGAATTGATGTCGCGCGCGCCAAACTTGGAAAGGGTGTCGAGTCGTCTTTCCATTTCGCGCACGGTCCATTTGAGTGCATTGACCGTATCCTCGACTTTCATGATGGGTGGAACAAGGAGGTGCGGGACGCCTTCATAGGCGGTCATTTCCACGCGTTTGGGATCAACCAAAATGATGCGCAAATCCTCGGGGCTGTTTTGATACAAAAGCGAAATAATAATGGTGTTGATACATACGCTTTTTCCAGATCCTGTGGCGCCGGCCACAAGAAGATGGGGCATTTTATCCAGTTCAACCACAGGAGTTTGACCGGAAACATCTTTGCCAAGCGGGAAGGAAAGATTACCTTTGCGGCGGCGGAACGCATCACTTTCCAAAACCTCACGTAAGGTGACGGTGGCCACGCGTTGGTTCGGCACCTCGATTCCAACCAGAGATTTTTTGGGAATAGGAGCCTCGATACGAATCGGGTGAGCGGCAAGGGCTAGGGCCAGGTCGTTTTGGAGAGCGACAATCCGAGAAAGTTTGACTCCTTGGGACGGGCGCAAAGTGTATTGGGTGACGGTAGGGCCGGTTGAGGTATCTCCCATTTCCACATCAATCCCAAATTGATAGAGCGTTTTTTGAATGATCTCTTTGTTTCGCTCCACATCCCCGGAGTTTGGTTTGGTATTGGAATGATGGAGAAGCTCGAGAGGAATGGTGATGTGTTTGTGTTTTTTGGAGGACAACAAGACTTGCTCTGGCTCGGCGGTTGCTGTAGGGACTGGGTTTGTACGAAATGTTTTGTGATTTTCTTTTCCTTCTTCTGTTTCTTCTTTTGTATCTTCTTCAATAATTTCGTCCACTTCTTCCTCATTTTCATCCCAAAGGGTTTGATCATCTTTACGACCCAAATGGATGATAGAACGGAAAAGACCGGTGAATGGTCGATGAAAGGAAAAAAGACGAGAAAGGGATGTGTTAAATAAAAGGAGAAGGGAAACAACCAAAAGGGCGCAAACGATCACAAAGGCTCCCCAGTATCCTGTAAACGAAGGGAGGAAATTTCCCAAAAATTCTCCCACATAACCGCCCGAGAGGGAAAGGTCGTTTACAGGAGCATGGGGACGATGAATAAGAGTAAGATTCAAAAGTGCGTTAAAGGAAAGAAAAAAGAAAAAAATTCCCAAAGCATTCCATGTTGAAAATTTTTTCTTGCCAGGGAAAAGAAGGACACCGGCAATAAAAAGAAAGCTCAAAGGGACGAGAAAACGATCCCATCCAAAGAGGTAGGCAAGAGTGGAGTCAATGGTTGTACCAAGGCTTCCGGCAATATCAAAAAAAGAAAGAAAGATAATGGCCGAGGACGTTAAAAGCAACATGGCGGCAATGCCGCGTTTGGTTTCAGGGTTAAGACCAGGAGGGTTTTTTATTTCTTCTTCTTCGTGTTTGGAGCGATTTTTTTTGCGTCGTGCCATAAGGCCGTGGAAAAGCATGGGTTAGATGTCTCCTATTTTATCATGTTTTTGTTCTTCTGCCGACGGATAAAAACAGGCGTAAAATGCTTATTTTTTGGCTAAAACTCTTGACAAAATGCCAATTTTCTGGTATTTTTTGTTGTTTGCAAATGAGGAGAGTTTGCGACCAAAAGGATTTTTGTGTGCGCACGACTCTTTGTTTCGTGTGCAGACAAAAGTTCTTTTTCTTTTTCAAACCCACGGAGAACATCGCACCATGGCTTTTCAAGCCCTCTTTCTTCGTTTCCTCGTCCATGCCACATACGACGTGTTCAAGTGGCTGGACACTCGGTTCGCGGTGTGGTTGTCGCGGCGCCACTGGTTTTGGCTTCTGGCGATCCTAGGGATCGTTGTGGCGCTCGATCTCGCGATCGCGACAGGGGCGGCGATTCCGGTTTTGGGAACGATCCTGTCGTCGGCTGACGGAGCCTTGCTCCTTGTCGACGAGGCACTCATGATCTGGCCGGTCGCACGTGTTGGTCTCGAGCTTTTGCGCCGCGCCAAGGTCGTCATGATCGCAAAGGGTGTTCGCGTTCCCGCGTCCCTCGAGAAGATCGAGGCAGTCATGGCAGATCGGGCGCAGGAGACGTGCGAGCGCGCCGAACGCAGCGCTCGCGTCGCCCTGATCTCTCAGGGTGCGCAGACGAAGTAGCTTCAACCCTCAAGCAAGGAGAACGCCATGGAAAATGTTTCTCTGGGAGATTTCGTTGCCGTTTTCTACGAGGAATTCCTCGCCCTCTACGGTGATGAGGAGATGGCGGCTGTTGCTGCGGCCGGAGCCATCAACGAGCTCATGGCCGTGGGGGCGGAGGAGGAGATTCCCTCCGAAGAACCCGTGGTCTAGATGATCGTTTCACGCGCCGGGTGTTTGCCAAAGTGCAGCACCCGGCCTCCGCAAAAGCGTTTATATTGTATGAACATTTTTGTGGAGGATGTTTTTTTCAAACCCCAAACCCAGTTCCCAGGAGGTTCACCCATGGCCAAGCGCCGCTTCCAAACCAAGTACGATGTGGCCGAGGATTCTCGATTGCTTGGAGACGAGCTCGATTACAAAAGCGAGATGACGCCGGATCATTGGTCCTACGACGATGAAGAAGACTACTGTGATTGGACATCTTCGCCGTTTGATTTTTGGGAGCAGCAGATTGCAGAAGCGCGCCATTTCATTTGGTGGGTCAGTGAGAGCATTGACCAACTGATTAAGTGGGAAACCATCGAAGTCCTTTCCGGTCTCCACGATCAGGTGTCACGTCTCTTCCGGGAATGGGAGGGTATGATCGACAACGAAGGCGTGTGGACGCTGGTCTGGATTGAGCTGATGCTTCGGAGCACTTTGCAGCTCAGAGGAGGTTGTTCAAATACCATGCTCGAGGCGTCCTACAAGGAGATGAAGATCGAGCGACGACTCCAACACCTTGATGAGCTCAAGCCTCCGATCCGCGCGAAGCTCACAAGCAAGAAGAACGAGCTTCCCGATGGTGTGATCATGGATCCCCGCGACGATCGAACCAGTTGGAAACGAGGGCTCGTTCGTACTCGTTTTGGCATCATGCGTGTCAAGGATGCATGCGAGCTCGATATGGCCGAACATTTGTTTGACAGGTGTAATCAATGGGGGTATTTCGAACATCTGCCACGCATCCGTGTCCGCAAGGCCTGGATGGTGCGCAATGGTCGCAAGCGCAGGACATGGTCCTCGCCAAGCGCCAAGATGAGTTGGCAGGAGATGGATTTTTTTCTGTCCGAGGCCAGTCGGCGTGAGGATCGAGAAGATCTCGAGGCCAAGGTTTCACGGATCGTTTCTTGTTGTGAGCGTATCATGCCAGGCATGACGCCCCAGGAGGCGAGCGATTATGACATCGAGTATTGGGACGATTACAGGGTACGGAGTTATGAAAGTGATATTTTTCCAGAGCCGGAAGAAACCGCCGATATCCCTGAACATATCTTGCGCTGTTTTTCTTCCCGTGATGTCACAGGCCATGTGAGATTCAGGTAAATAACGAAGCGGGCAGACGCATCTGCCCCTTTCCTCAAAGTTTTGATGCAAATCAAGATTTCGAGGAAAGCAAAGGAGGCTTTCAACATGGCACGCAAACGCAAACGCTCCTCCCCCGTTCCTCCGCCCAAGAAGGATGAGAACATCATTCATATCCCCAAAGAGGATCTTCCAAAAAGGCGCAGGATTCCTCCTCCGCCCAGTCAGTTCCACAAGGACAAATCCCGCTACACCCGTCACCCCAAGCACAAAGGGCGCGGGTAACCACTCCAACCTTCAGGAGTCCCCATGTTCTTTTTTCAAACAGCCGTTCCTCTGGTACGGCATTTCCTTTGACAAGATGATTTATTCATCTTTTCAAAGGAGATTCCCTTGACGACGATCGTTTCTTATTTGATACTAAAGGGGTTCATACTCTTTCAAAGGCTGCGAAGCTTGGTACGATTCCGTTAGTTCGAAATCACGAGCATAGCCATCCTACGGATGGCAAAATCTCTCTCCTCATGCTCAAACGTTGCGGACTGACACTTCGTAAATCGTGACCTCGCTTTGCAGCCTTTGGGAGAGTATTTTTGTTTGGTAAATGGGTGATATACTGATCATATCCATGTCTCTTTTTCGACCAAGTTTGGAATCTTTTTCTTCTGCCGCCTCTGCGGAGACAGGGGTCCAGAGCACTTCGGAAATTCTTGGCGAAGCCATCATGGATTCGGTTTCAAGCGTTCGTGATTCTTTACCCGAACAATACCGCGCACATTTTGAAACTCTGCGACAAGAGATCATTGATTTTATAAAGGTTCATGGGATTTCCAGAGAATCTCTTGGCAAACCCGACCTCCTCCGCGAGGTGACTTGCAAACTCTCCACCCAAGACCTTGAACGACTTGCTAATCTTCTCGAACGTTTTGAATATCTGCTTAAGAATGGGGAACCAAAGAAAGAAGATTATACCGAAGCCCTTGAGTATGCCGAAGAGTTTTATCATCTTCGTGAGCAATACACTTCTCAAGTCTCCCTTCTTGAACAAGTAGGCATCCTCAAAGAAGGAGCCATCATTGGTATAGATGGAAAGAAGTATCCCATTCCCACCTTGGAACAAATAGCTTCTCGTCTCTTTGAACGCCGCGAGACTCTCGAGACTAAACACGACCAAGGCTTTACCAAACTCCTCCTTCTTAAACATAAAAAGTTACATCCCTCCTTTGATCTTGATACCAACCAACCTCTCTGGACATCGGAAGAATATCAAGGAGCAGACATTGGAGATTCCCCCAAGCTTGTTTATTACCAACAGTCTTTTATGGAGGATGGACATGGAGGGAAGACAAAGGCACAGATACTTGAAGGACAAGAGACCCTGGGTCAAGCCAGGGGTGACGATGGATGGAAAGGTTGGACCATCCATCTTCTCCAACCCTCAAACATGGACGAACAAGATACCGAAACTCTCAAAGGCTTTGCTCCTATTCCACCTCTCTTGAAGCAGGTAAATCTCCCAATGAATATCTCTCCCTCCTTCAAGAAGCTCAAGACAATCCAAACTCTCCTTATCACAATGAATCAGGTCTTACTCCCGAGGACTGGATCATTGCTTTTATGACTCATCTTGAGGAAACAGGAAAACCAATGGATAACTGGCAAAATGGCACAGAAAGCATCTCTTACCTTACAGGAGCTTTTTTTCCTTCCTCCGTCCTTGTGCCTTACGCGTATTGGTACCTTGGCGCGCGTTTTTCGGTGGTGGTTTAACCTTTTCATTTTTTCAAGGTGTCAAATGCCTTGTTTTTTTGTTTTTTTCACGACTTCTTCATGTGGATAAGACTTCCTTGGAAAAGGCAGACAAACGTGTTTTTTGCAAAAATGGCTGATATAAGAGGAAAAGCTAATGGACTTGACAAGACTTTTGATATCATCATTTTGTCTTGACCTTTGTCCACAGGCATGGTATTCTCTTCCATGTCTTTTGGGAGAATTAGCTTAAACAAGCGAAATTCTTCCTCTCTACACCTCGTTTGTGGCAGGATGGTCAACCGGGTGTGGAATATAAAAGCATTTCATGCTTTATCAAAATTACTGCCACAAATAACAAAGAAAGCCACTTTTCCACAGGAAAAGGGGTTTTTTGTTTGCAGGCAGGGTTTGCTTTCATCTAGAACAAGTGGTTTTAGGGAGTTTTGGAAAGCGTTCTTTTTTCCTCAAAAAACAATCTTTTTTTAAGACCTTATGCCATTACACTATCGTCGTACCTTGCCCACCGACCGTGAACGTCGTACGTTCGGGGCTGTGTCCGATGCCATGGATTTTCCTGATTTGATCGAAATCCAGCGTCGGTCCTATAAGTGGTTTTATGAGGAAGGCGTTCGAGAACTTTTCGCCGAGGTAAACCCCATCCGTGATTTTATCGGTCGCGATTTGGAGCTTTACTTTGATGATTATTATCTTGATGAGCCCAAGTTTGATGAAAAAACATCACGTGTCAAAAACGTGACTTATGAGGCGCCTTTGCGTGTCAAAACACGTCTTGTAAATTTGCGCGCCAAGACAAGCAAAGAGCAAGAGATTTATTTGGGAGATCTTCCCATCATGACGCCGCGCGGAACTTTCGTGATCAACGGAGTGGATCGCGTCATTGTTTCACAACTCGTGCGTTCGGCCGGAGCTTTTTTTACGGCAGATGTGTATCGCGGCCGCCGTTATTATGGTGCCAAGATTATTCCAAACCGCGGCGCTTGGCTTGAGTTTGAAACTGATCCAAAAAATGTCATTTGGGTGAAGATTGATCGTAAGCGCAAAGTGGCTGTGACTTCACTTTTACGCGCGTTTGGTTGCACATCCGAGGAAGAGATCATCAATTATTTTAAAGATGTTGACATTCACCCCATCAATCATTACATCGAATCCACACTTAATAAGGATGCTGCCAAAAATGAAGATGAAGGATTGATTGAGGTCTACAAACGCATTCGTCCCGGAGATCGTGCAACGGCTGAAAATGCACGCAGCCTCATTCATTCCATGTTTTTCAATTTTGATCGTTATGATTTGGGCAAGGTGGGACGATACAAATTCAATTTGCGTTTTGGTGACACTATAGCAACCGAAGAAGTGGAGCCCGAAGAAAAGCGCATCATTACTAAAGAAGATTTGGTAAAGATCATCCGCGAGATTATCAGTCTCAATATTTCCCAAGATGATCCCGATGATGTGGACCATTTGGGAAATCGTCGTGTGCGCGCGGTGGGAGAGCTTATTCAAAGCCGATTCCGCGTGGGATTGGCCCGTATGGAGCGTATTATCAAAGACCGCATGTCCACACAAGATATTGATGTGTTGACTCCAGGGCGTCTCATCAATGCACGTCCGGTCATCGGTGCGGTGCGTGAGTTTTTTATGTCTTCCCAGCTTTCACAGTTCATGGATCAAACCAATCCTTTAGCTGAACTTGAACATAAGCGCCGTCTTTCAGCCATGGGTCCGGGAGGACTTTCTCGTGAGCGCGCTGGGTTTGAAGTGCGAGACGTGCATCCCACCCACTACGGTCGCATTTGTCCGATTGCCACTCCTGAGGGGCCGAATATCGGTTTGATCGGTCACTTGGCGAGTTACGCCATTATTAATGATTATGGTTTTATCGAAACGCCATATCGAAAAGTGGTTAAAGAAGAAAAAGACGGAAAAACCATTGCACGCGTGACCGATGAGATCGAGTTTATCAATGCATTTAAAGAGGAGCGTTCAGTCACGGTTCCTGCCACAACCCCCATTGATGACAAAGGATATTTTACCCAAGAGTTTGTGAGCGCTCGTCGTCATGCCGAACCGAAAATCGTCACACAAGATGAGATTGATTACATGGACGTTTCAAGCAAACAAATCGTTTCCATTGGAACAGCTCTTATTCCTTTCCTTGAGCACGATGATGCCACCCGCGCGCTCATGGGAACCAACATGCAACGTCAAGCTGTGCCAACCGTGAAACCAGACGCTCCCATTATAGGGACCGGAGTGGAAAAGCGTGCGGCGCGCGATTCTGGCCACATCATCACCACTGAAACCGATGGAGAAGTGACCAAGGTTGATGGGAAGCGCATTGAGATTACTGATGCGAAGGACAATGTGACGCGTTATGACTTGAATAAGTTTTTACGCTCCAACCACTCCACGTGTATTAACCAAAAACCGGTTGTGGATATTGGGCAAAAGGTGAAAAAAGGTGATGTGCTTGCCGACTCTTCAGGTGTGGATCATGGAGAAATCGCTTTGGGTCAAAACGTACTGGTCGCGTTTATGGCATGGGACGGATATAACTATGAAGACGCGGTCATCATCAGTGAGCGTTTGGTGCACGATGATCGTTATACATCTGTCCATATCGAGCACTACAACATTGATGTGCGCGATACCAAACTTGGTCCCGAAGTCGTGACATCTGATATTCCAAACGTTTCTGAAGAAAAATTAAAAAATCTTGATGCCGAGGGCATTATCCGTATTGGAGCCGAAGTGAAGTCCGGAGATATTTTGGTGGGAAAGATTACACCAAAAGGCGAGACTGAACTTTCAGCCGAAGAAAAATTGTTGCGCGCGATTTTTGGAGAAAAAGCGCGCGATGTCCGTGATTCTTCCTTATATCTCGAACATGGCGAGCATGGAAAAGTAGTGGATGTGATCTTATTTTCCCGTGAAGCAGGAGATAAGTTGAGCCCGGGCGTTATCAAACAGGTACAGGTGACAATCGCCGATCTTCGTAAAGTCCAAGTGGGAGATAAAGTTGCCGGACGCCATGGAAACAAAGGTGTGATTTCTAAAGTGGTGCCCATGGAGGATATGCCATTTTTACCAGACGGTACGCCTCTTGATGTGATTTTGACTCCGCTTGGCGTGGTGTCTCGTATGAACTTGGGACAGATTTTGGAAGTCCACTTGGGACTTGCGGCCAATGCGCTTGGATACCATGTTTCCACCCCGGTATTAAATGGGGTGTCGCGTCAATCCATTGAATCTGAACTTGAGCGCGCGGGTTTTCCAAAGAGCGGACAGTTAACTTTGTATGATGGTCGCTCCGGTGAACCATTTGGTCGCCCGATTACGGTGGGTTACATGTATGTGCTCAAACTCGCCCACATGGTGGAGGATAAAATTCACCAACGCTCCATTGGCCCTTACTCTCTTATCACCCAACAGCCGCTTGGAGGAAAAGCCCAATTCGGCGGTCAGCGTTTCGGAGAAATGGAAGTGTGGGCACTAGAGGCTTATGGCGCCGCTCATACGCTCCAGGAAATTTTGACTATCAAATCTGACGATATTACCGGTCGCAGTAAAGCCTACGAATCCATTATCAAAGGTGAGCCTATCAAGAAAGTTAATATCCCCGAATCTTTCAACGTTCTTATCCGCGAGCTTAAAGGACTCTGCTTGGATGTGGAGCTTCTCAAAAACGGAGAGCCTGTGGAATTAGGAGAACGTAAATCCGCTCGTGCGGGAAAGGGAGGGAACGCCTAATATGTTTCAACGCAACGACACACTGAAGATCAGTGATTTTGATTCCATCCGTTTGCGCGTCGCCTCGCCCGAGGCCATTCGTTCCTGGAGCTTTGGAGAAATCGAAAAGCCGGAAACGATCAACTACCGCACTCAAAAGCCGGAAAAGGGTGGCTTGTTTGCGGAAGAAATTTTTGGACCTTCCAAAGATTGGGAATGTTATTGTGGTAAGTATAAGAAGATTCGGTACAAAGGTATTGTTTGTGACAAGTGCGGTGTGGAAGTGACCCATAGCAGCGTGCGCCGTGAGCGCATGGGGCATATTGAATTGGCTGCTCCGATTGCGCATATTTGGTTTTTGCGCGGAGTGCCAAGCAAGATCGGAACCGTGCTTGATATGTCGGTGCAAAGTTTGGAAAAGGTGATTTACTTTGCCAACTTTATCGTGACCGATGTCAATGAAGAAGCGCGTACACAAGCGATAGAGCAGGTAAAACATGAATTCAAGACCAAACAGAACATGATCGAAGGAGAGTGCAAACGTGATAAAGATCGTGCTGAGCAAAAGTTCGCACAAGAACCTAAAAAGTTGACCGAAGAAATCAAACGTATTGAGGAAATTCGTGATCATAAACTTGAAGAGTTGCAACAAGATTTTGAACTGGTGGAACGCGAGCTTAAAGACATGCAGATACTTAAGATCATTTCCGAAGAAACTTATCATGATTGGTCGCTCAAATATGGACACATTTTCGAAGCCATGATCGGTGCCGAAGGTATTAAGTATTTACTTTCCCGCATCAATGTGGAGGAGACCATGAAGGCGCTCGAGGAAGAATTGAGCGAGGCCACACGTACAAAATACGATCGAGTCTTACGCCGTCTCAAATTGCTCAAATCTCTTTTTGTCAATCAAATCAAACCGGAATGGATGGTTCTTAATGCCATCCCCGTAATTCCACCCGATTTGCGTCCAATGGTACCGCTTGATGGCGGACGGTTTGCCACATCCGATTTGAACGATTTGTATCGTCGCGTCATTAATCGCAACAATCGTCTTCATCGTCTCAAAGAATTGAATGCACCTGAAGTTATTTCTCGCAATGAAAAGCGCATGCTTCAAGAAGCCGTGGATGCGCTCATAGATAATAGCGCGCGTCATAGCAAAACTGTGATCGCGGCAACAGGCAAAAAGCGTCAACTCAAATCTTTAGCCGACCAGCTCAAGGGAAAGCAAGGACGTTTTCGCCAAAACCTTCTTGGAAAGCGTATTGATTATTCCGGTCGTTCGGTCATTGTGGTTGGGCCTCATCTCAAGTTGCATCAATGTGGTATTCCAAAAAAGATGGCGCTTGAACTTTTCCGTCCCTTTATCATTTCAAAGTTGATTGAGCGCGAGTACGTTCATAATATCCGTTCTGCCAATCGCTTTATTGAAAGCGATCGACCCGAGACTTGGGATATTTTGGAAGAGATCACCAAGGACGCGTATGTGCTTTTGAACCGCGCTCCTACCCTTCACCGTTTGGGTATCCAAGCGTTTAAACCGATCCTCATTGAAGGAAAAGCCATTCAAATTCACCCACTTGTTTGTGATGCCTATAACGCTGACTTTGACGGAGACCAAATGGCTGTGCACGTTCCGCTTACAGATGAAGCAAAATTAGAGGCCGGTGAACTCATGCTTTCCACAAAGAACCTTTTAAAGCCGGCTCATGGAGGACCTGTGGCCACGCCTGGAAAAGATATTGCTTGGGGCTGTTTTTTCCTCACCATGACCTTTGGAGAACCACAAAAAGAAAAGATGCGGTTTTTCGCTTCTCCTACTGATGCGCTTTATGCCTTGCAGATTAAACAGATTACCTATCAAGAGTGGATTCGAGTACGCATGGAAACCGGGGAAATTCTTGATACTACAGCCGGCCGCATCATCGTCAATAATGAGTTTCCCTCTGACGTTCCTTTCATGAATCAGACCATGGGAAAGAAAGAATTGGCAGCGATCGTGAAATACACTCTCGAGCTTCATGGCAACGAGGATACAGCTGCTCTTTTGGATAACCTAAAGACCATGGGATTTAAGTACAGCACCTTGGCAGGATATTCCTGGGGTATTTCCGATCTTCCTGAGATTGAAGGAAAGAAAGAACTTCTTGAAGAAGGAGAAAAACGTGTGCGCGAGGTGGAAGATTATTTTGAACAAGGATTGCTTACACAAGCGGAACGCCATACATCTATCATCAAGATTTGGAATGAGATCAAAGATCGCATTGCAGAAAAAGCCAAAAAATCTCTTCCTTCCGATAACCCTGCCTATACCATGATCGAATCCGGTGCACGAGGAAGCTGGGGTCAGATGACCCAGATGGTGGGTATGAAAGGATTGGTTTCAAGTCCATCAGGCGACATTATCGAACTGCCGGTGAAGAGCTCGTTTAAGGAAGGCTATGATGTGCTCGAGTTCTTTATTTCAAGTCACGGTGTGCGCAAAGGATTGACCGACACCGCGCTTCGTACGGCAAACGCCGGGTATCTCACTCGTCGTCTTGTCGATGTTGCACAAGATGTTGTGGTGCGCGATGAAGATTGCGGAGATAATAAAGGCGTGGTGTTGACCAAGGAAGAATCCGATGAGATCGGCGAGCCGCTTCTCATTCGTATTTTGGGACGTGTGGCCCTTTCTGACATCAAAAAGCCGGGTGCGCGCAAAGTGCTTGTTAAAGCAGGTGAACTTATTACCGAGGAACATATTCGTGAACTTGAGTCCTGCAAAGAAGATTTGAAAGAAGCTCATGTGCGATCAGTCATGACCTGCTTGATGCGCCGCGGTGTTTGTCAAAAGTGCTATGGCTACGATCTTTCTTATAACAAATTGGCAAAACTTGGATCAGCCGTTGGTATTATCGCCGCGCAATCCATTGGAGAACCGGGAACCCAGCTTACGATGCGTACCTTTCACACAGGAGGTGTGGCCGGAAAAGATATCACTCAAGGTTTGCCTCGTGTGGAAGAATTGTTTGAGGCACGCACCCCAAAGCAAAAAGCCATTATTGCCGAGGTCTCTGGAAAAGTGAGTGTCGATACCCAGTCTCGTGAGATCGTGCAGGCCGGAACAGGAAAGCAAATTACCGATATCCGTCCTGGACACAAAACGATTCGCATTGAGTACATTGGAGTGGAAGAGGCAAACTATATTGTTGGAAAGACGGCAAAACTTAAGGTAAAAGAGGGAGATACTGTGCAGGTGGGCGATGCCTTGGCCAGTAAAATCAAGGGAGAAATCACCAGTGCTGAAGTGTCTGGAACGGTTGCTTTAAGAAAACAAGGAGTAGTCACCGTGATCTACGAATCACCAAAGGTTCGGGAATACATTATTCCTCCCGGGTACACCTTGTATGTGAAAGATGGGGACGAGGCACAGGCAGGAGATGCGCTTACCGATGGACACATGGATTTACAACTTCTCTTTAAGTACAAGGGGCAAGATTCGGTACAGCGTTATTTGTCTAAGGAAATACAATTCATTTATTCAAGCCAAGGGCAAAAGCTCAATAACAAACACATCGAGATCATCATTCGCCAAATGTTTAGCCGCGTGCGTGTGATTGACCCGGGAGACACAGATTTGCTTCCCGGTGAGATTATCGAAAAGTCAACGTATTTGGATGCCAATGATGCGGTAGGGGCAAGAGGTAAACATGCCAACGCGGAAGCCCTTTTCCTCGGCATCACCAAGATTTCTCTTTCCACAGATTCTTGGCTTTCTGCCGCTTCCTTCCAAGAGACCGCACGCGTTCTTATTAATGCAGCGGTTACCGGAAAAGTTGATCGTTTGGATGGGCTTAAAGAAAATGTGATTATCGGTCGTTTGATTCCTTCGGGAACCGGGTTTGGAAGAAACCTTCGTGATCTTAAAGACAAAACAGGGTTTATTGAAAGAGAGGGTCCGGATGATGAAGAAGGAAGACCTGATCTATAGAAACCTGGAGTCAATAATCTAGTGCAACGAGGTGATACAGTTACCTCGTATGCAACCATGCTCATATCAACGTCTGTCCAGTAGTGAACGAGAGGAGATC
>LCMS01000015.1 GCA_001002765.1 Candidatus Uhrbacteria bacterium GW2011_GWE2_46_68
TCTCCTGGATCAGAAGGTTGGAGAAGATGAATAGTCCAACCTTTCCATCCATCGTCACCCATCTGACCCCCGTCACCCCGGGCTTGACCCAGGGTCTCTTGTTTCTTAAGTATCTGTGCTTTTGTCTTTCCCCTATGGCCCATTCTTTCAAAAGACTTGGGATAATAAACAAGATCAGGGGAATCTCCTGTGTCTGCTCCTTGATAGTCTTTCCATTCCCAGAGAGAATCGTCAGTATCAAGATCAAAGGATGGGTGTTTTTGTTTGTAGGAGAGAAGGAATTGTTTGAATGTTTTCCAAAGAGTACTAAAACTCATGCCAAAGGGAACGAGGAGGAGTTTGGTAAAACCTTGGTCGTGTTTGGTGGATAGTTCTTTGCGGCGTTCAAAGAGACGGACGGCGATCTGTTCGAGAGTGGGGACGAGATATATCTTACCGTCTATACCTGTAATGGCTCCATTATCTAAAATTCCTACTGCCTCAAGAAGCCTAACTTGAGAATCGTATTGCTCTTTGAGGTGATAAAGTCGCTCGGCATACTCAATGGCTTTGGCAGGGTCTCTCTCTTCTTTCTTTGGTTCCCCATTCTTGAGAAGATATTCAAAACGTTCAAGAAGATCGGCAAGTCGTTCAAGATCTGGAATGGAAAGTTTGCTGGCAGCCTCGCGCAGGAGGTCGGGCTTGGAAAGTGTATATTTGGGAATCCCGTGAGCTTTTGTCAAAGAATCGCGGACACTTGAAACCGAATCCATGATGGCTTCGCCAAGAATTTCCGAAGTGCGCTGGCCCCCTGCCTCCGCAGGGGCGGCAGACGGAGAAGATTCCAAACTTGGTCGAAAAAGAGACATAGTTTTAATAGGATTGACTACTCGCCGATAGGGATTCTTTCGAGATATATGACGAGTCATTACGTTAGACGAAACCTGATATCAAACGTGAATGACAAAGGACAAGGGTTAAAGAATGGACAAGGGTCAAACCACCACCGAAAAACGCACGCCAACGTACCCACCCCGATTACGAGGATCAAACCTGAAGAGGCGGACCCGCCGACGGACACGGTCCCAATACGCGAAAGGCACACTGGTGGAGGAAGAGAAAAAAGCTCCTGTAAGATAGGAAATGCTTTCTGTGTTGTTTTGCCAGTTATCAAGGAATTTTCCTGTTTCAGTAAGATGAATCATAAAGGCTATGATCCAGTCTTCGGGAGTAAGACCTGATTCATGGTGATAAGGAGAGTCTTCATCTCCTTTTGCTTTTTGAAGAATGGAAAGATATTCAATGGAAGATTGTCCTGATTCAAGAGGAGGACGAGGAGTGAGGTCTCCTTGGGATGTTCCTTGGCCTTTGCGGGGAATGGGAGCAAATCCTTTGAGGGTTTCCGTATCTTGGGTGTTTAGGTTTGAGGGTTGGAGAAGATGAATGGTCCAGCCTGGAAAAAAATCTGGATTGTTGTCTTGCTCCTCAAGAATCCTTGCCTTTGTTTTCCCTCCATGACCTTCTTTTGTAAAAGACTGTGGATAATAGACAAGCTTTGGAGAATCTCCGATGTCTGCTCCTTGATATCCTGACCATGTATAAAGAGGATTATCCGTATCTAGATTGAAGGAAGGGTGAGATTGATTGTAGGAAAGGAGGAATTGTTTGAGAGTATTTATGAGGGTATCAAGGCTCATGCCAAAGGGAACAAGAAGGAGTTTGGTGAAGCCTTGGTCGTGTTTTGTGTGTAGCATCTCGCGGCGTTCAAAGAGACGAGAAGCTATTTGTTCCAAGGTGGGAATGGGGTATTTCTTGTTGTCTATACCTAGGATGGTTCCTTCTTTGAGAATCCCAACTTGTTCAAGAAGAGCGACTTGGGAAGTGTATTGTTCGCGGAGATGATAAAGACGTTCGATGTCTTGAAGATGTTCAGGAAGTTTTTCTTTCCAAGGTTCTTTATTTTTAAGCAGGTACTCAAAACGCTCAAGAAGGTTGGCTAGTCGTTCAAGGTCGGGAGTGGGGAGTTTGCTTGCAGCCTCGCGGAGGAGATCTGGTTTGGCAAGCGCCTCTCTTGGGATGTTATGAGCTTGCGCAAAATCAATAATCTCTTGTCGCAAAGTTTCAAAGTGTGCGCGGTGTTGTTCGGGCAAAGAATCACGGACATCTGAAACAGAAGAAAGCACGGCTTCACCAAGGATTGCGGAGGGGATGGATTCGGGAGATGGGTGAAAAAATTTCATAACTCCCTCAAGGATATCAAAATGCAAAATAGATAGCTATAAAACTATCTGTAAGCCCCTGCCGCCATATCCCGATTCTCTACCCAAATTCCCTTGCAAAAAAAGGCTTTTTTGGCTACACTAGGTCTCGCTTTTATTTTTAGCCCCGTCGGACCGTAAAGAAACCTTTGCCGTCTGCCGGATCATTTTTTATGACACAAGCAAAAGAGCCTTCGGAGTTGGCCAAACTCCTTGAGGAAGGTTCGTACTTACAGTTTCCCCAGGTTGGTGATGTGATCAACGGACACGTTGTCTCTTCCAGCCGTCGGGAAGTCCGCGTCGATATCGGTGGCTTTACGACCGGCGTTGTCCGCGGCCGCGAATTATTCGCAGAGTCCGAGGAATATACCCACCTCCAACCGGGCGAAGAGATCCAAGCAACCGTTGTGGATCTCGAAAACGAGAACGGTGAAATGGAACTTTCTTTCCGTTTTGCCGGCCAGAAAAAAGCTTGGGACGAACTCAAGCAACTCTTTACCTCTGGCGACATTGTGGAAGCGCGTGTGCTCGAAGCCAACAAAGGAGGCCTTCTTATTCGCCTTCAACATGTCACGGGCTTTCTTCCTGTGTCCCAATTGTCTCCGGAAAATTATCCACGGGTAAGCGGTGGAGACAAAAATAAAATTTTGGAAAAACTACGCACCTTTGTGGGACAAAATATCAAAGTGCGCGTGATTGATGTCAACGAAAACGAAGACAAACTTATCGTCTCCGAAAAAGCCGTCTGGGAAGATCAACAAAAAAATGTCATTGCAAAATACCAAGTGGGTGATGTGGTGGAAGGAGAAGTGACCGCGGTCGCCGACTTCGGTGCTTTCGTAAAATTCGAAGCGCTTGAAGGACTGGTCCATATCAGCGAAATCGCTTGGCAGCGTATTGATCATCCTCGTGATGTTCTCAAAACCGGTCAGCATGTCCGCGCGGAAATCATTGGCATTGAAGGAAGCAAAATTTTCCTTTCCATGAAAAAACTTTTGGCAGATCCTTGGAAGAGTGTGGGTGAGCGTTACAAAGTGGGAGATGTGGTCAAAGGAAAGGTGCTCAAAGTCAATCCTTTCGGATTCTTTGTGGAGCTGGATCCCGAAATACACGGGCTGGCCCATGTATCCGAACTTTCCGATAAGCCTGTGGCTGATGTCAAAACCCTTGCAAACCCCGGCGACATCCTCGATTTCAAAGTCGTCTCGGTTGAACCAAAAGAACATCGTCTTGGTCTTTCTTTGAAAACCACAAAAAATCCTGCAAAAAAAGCAGTGGATGAAGATGCGGCTCCCAAGGAATCCGAATCTGTTCCAGAGGCGCCTGTCGAACCGGAAATCACTCCCATCGAGACTCAAGCCTAATGGCTTATTAATTCTTGAGGAGGAAATTCTATGAAACCACTTCCTAAAAATGTCATCATCTCGGTGATCGTCTTTTTAGCGCTTCTCGCTATTTTTTCCACCTACAGTTTGCAAAACAATGAGCCAAAAGATGTTTCGTTTGCCGCCGTGGTGGAACAAATCCAATCACAAAGCGTCTCCTCTATCACCGTGGAAGGAAATAAGGTTTCCGTCACCCTGCAAGATGGAACGACCGAGGTAACGCAAAAAGAATCCGATGCTTCATTAACAGAACTGCTCACCCAATATGGGATCAGCACAGGGGAATTGAAAACCGCCAATATCACCGTGAAAGAACAAGGCGGTGGCGCTTACCTCTTGAGTATTCTTCTCCCCTCACTCATTCCCATCCTTCTTTTAGTCGTGATCTTCTGGTTCATGATCCGACAAATGCAAGGAGCCAATAACCGTGCTTTGTCTTTTGGTCAATCTGGTGCCAGAGAAATGAAAGATCAAAAACAAAAAGTGACATTTGCTGATGTAGCTGGGGCCAGGGAAGCAAAAGAAGAGTTGCTCGAAGTTGTTGAGTTTCTCAAAAATCCAAAAAAGTTTGTGGACATGGGAGCCAAACTTCCCAAGGGAGTTCTCCTTATGGGACGCCCGGGAACAGGAAAAACCCTTATGGCCCGCGCCATCGCCGGAGAAGCTGATGTTCCGTTTCTTCATATCAGCGGATCCGAATTTGTGGAAATGTTTGTGGGTGTGGGCGCCTCTCGTGTGCGCGATCTGTTTCAACGTGCAAAAAAATCCGCCCCTTGCATCATCTTTGTGGATGAAATCGATGCCGTTGGACGCCAACGCGGTACAGGGCTTGGAGGAAGCCATGATGAACGCGAACAAACTCTCAACCAAATCTTGGTCGAGATGGATGGATTTGATCCGCATATCGGAGTCATTGTGATTGCGGCCACCAATCGTCCTGATGTTTTGGATCCTGCCCTTCTTCGCCCGGGACGTTTTGATCGTCGTGTAGTCATTGATCTTCCCGATATCCAAGAGCGTGAGTCTATCCTTCACATCCATGCGCAAAATAAACCTTTTGCAAAAGATGTGGACTTGCGTCGTGTGGCCGAACGCACACCGGGATTTTCCGGAGCTGACTTAAGTAACCTTCTCAACGAAGCAGCAATCCGTGCGGCCAAAGCAAATCAAAAAGAAATCAAAAAAGAAGATGTTCTCGAATCCATTGAAAAAGTTCTTCTGGGACCGGAACGCCGCAGTGCAGTGCTCTCCGAGGAAGAAAAGAAAATCACAGCCTATCATGAAGCCGGACATGCTCTTGTCGCACATGCTCTCCCTTATTGCGATCCTGTTCATAAAATTTCCATTATCAGCCGCGGGTCAGCCGGAGGGTATACACTCAAACTTCCCGCCGAAGATCGCCGACTCTATAAGCGTTTAGAATTTTTGGACGATATGGCTGCTATGCTTGGAGGATTCCTTGCGGAAAAAGAAGTGTTTGGAGATGTGACAACCGGTGCCTCAGACGATCTCAAAAAATGCACGCGCATGGCGCGAGAAGTCGTTACGCGTTATGGCATGAGTGAGGCTCTCGGGCCTCGCGTGTTTGGTGAGGCTGAGGATATGATCTTCCTTGGAAAAGAAATTCATGAGAATCGCAACTACTCCGAAAAAACCGCCGAACTTATTGATTCAGAAGTGGAAAAACTAGTGAATGGTGCCCAAGAGAAAGCGCGTGTTATACTAAAGGAGCAACGCACCATGTTGGAAAAAATCGCGACTACACTTCTTGAAAAAGAAACCATTGAAAAAGAAGCATTCGAGGCACTCTTTCAAACGACCACCTAAAGCTCATCTCAAAAATAATCTCACGACCTTTTGACACAAATTTGTCCTGCAACGATTTCAGGATTCAATGTCTTGGAAACTATTTTTAAGACGAACTCTAAAAACTCTTCTAAAGGAGGATATGAAGAAAAAACAACCCGCCGGGATTTATCGCACGTTTTTCAAAAACGCTTGGTCCTGTACCTTGCAGCATAAATCTCTGTGGGTTTTTGGTATCTTTGCTGCGATCCTTCAAAGTGGTGGCCTTGGGGATACACTCTTACGAGGCTTCCGACGTGTGGAATATCGCGGGGAATGGTTTTCAAACCTGCTTCAAGATTCGGTCATGGGTCTGCGCACGGCAGGAACCTATCTTTCCCATATCGCCACCCTTCCCTCTTGGCAAACGGTCCTGTTATTTACTGCGATGCTTTTTGCTCTTCTTGTTGTCTTTTCCCTTTCCGTTATCTCCCAACAAATTCTCATTGATCGCGTAGATGCTCAAACCAAAAAATCTTCCGGTCATTCTTTTTATAAACATGTGGAAGTATTTGAAAGATTGGTTGGAATTCATGTTCTGGCAAAAATGGGAGGTTTTATAGCAACCCTTATTGTCACCTTGATCTTAGTGCTTTATCTGCGCGATCAAGGATCGCTCTATGCCTTTTTTGTTTTCGTAAGTTTTGGTTTGTTTGTTCCCGTACTGATTATCCTTCAAAACCTCTCCATGCTTGCGGCGATTCATGCTGTAAAAGCCAAAACCTCTCTCTTGCATTCTGTGGCTCATGCTTTTTTTCTCTTTCGATCCCATTGGCTTGCGACAATCGAACTTGGTGTGGGTGTCTTTCTTCTCATCGCTATCATGGCGGGTTTCCTTTGTGCCATTCTTTTCCTTTTTCTTCTCCCGGTCGCTTTTCTCGCTTCTTTTTTCCTCTCCACCGGATCTTGGGTAGGTTTTATGACATGCCAGGGAGTGAGTTTGTTTGCAATCGCCACTGCTCTTTTCTTGTTTGTCGGTGCCACCACCACGTTTCAATACGCCGTGTGGGTTTCTTTTTACAAACACGCTTCGCATGAAATTTTAGGCACAAAACCGATTGCGCGATTCTTGCGTTGGCTCAAAAAATGATTGCTTTTCCCCATAAAAACAAGCTACACTAAAGGGACGCTCTAGTCCTCATATTATGCTTCCCTCTTTTGTTTTATGACTACTTCCCAAAGCATCGAAGATTTACTCGGACGCATGAAAGGCGGCCAAAGCGATCACGAACCAACGGTCACGGAAAAACTGGAAGAAAAAATGGTAGAGATGCGCCTTAAGGAAAAAGAAAAAGATCTTGAACGTAAAGCGCAATCTTCCGGCGCTCCGTATATAAATCTCAAAGGATTTCCCATTAGTCCTGAAGCACTGCGACTGATCCCTTTTACTCAAGCAAAAGAACTTCAAGTTATTGCGTTTATCAATACCGGATCTGATGTGCGTATCGGCGCCATCAATCCTTCCCATACGGCAGTGAAAGAACTTCTCTATCAACTGGAAGAGCGCACTAAAGCCCATGGAGGCATCTATCAAATTTCCGAGGAAAGTCTCCGTGTGGGACTAACGGCTTACGACACGCTCCCCATTATCAAACCCATTGTTAAGGGCGTGACCATACAAGAAGAAGAGCTAAAAAAATATGAAGCACGCTTTATCTCTTATGCAGACATTCAACCGGTGATGAGTTCCTCTTCGGTCTCGGACATTATGACGATCGCCTTGGCCGCAGCTCTTCATTTCAACTCAAGTGATGTTCATATTGAAGCCGAGGAACAAGGAATTGTAGTCCGTTTCCGTATTGATGGCGTACTGCAAGATGTGGCAACCCTCGATCATGAACTTTGGAAAAAAATCATATCTCGCATCAAACTTATCAGCGGACTTAAAATAAACATCATTGATAAACCTCAAGATGGTCGTTTCACCATCTTTCTTTCCGGAGGAAATACCGATGTCCGTGTTTCAACAATTCCCACCGCTTGGGGAGAATCGGTTGTGATGCGTATTTTACGATCCGACGCGATCCAGGTGAAATTCGCGAGCCTTGGTTTTCGTCCACTCGTAGAAAAAAAATTGATGGCTGAAATACAAAAACCTCATGGAATGATTTTGACGACCGGCCCAACCGGATCTGGAAAAACGACCACCCTCTACGCCGTCCTTTGTCTCATCAATCAGCCGGACGTTAAAATCATTACGCTCGAAGATCCTATTGAATATAAACTTGAGGGCATTAACCAATCACAAATCGATCACACGCGCGAATATACCTTTGCCACTGGCTTGCGATCGGTCCTGCGTCAAGATCCCGATGTTGTTATGGTGGGAGAAATTCGCGATGGAGAAACGGCGGATATAGCAATCAATGCGGCACTGACCGGACACCTCATGCTCTCCACATTGCACACAAACGAAGCCTCCGGAGCCATTCCACGTTTGATCGCCATGGGTATCAAACCCTTTCTCCTTGCCCCTTCTTTGAATGCCATTATCGCTCAACGTCTTGTGCGACGTATTCATGAAGCCTGTAAAGAAGAGGTCATTCCAACACCCGAGCAACGGGAAACCGTTAAACAAATTCTCTCCGATCTCCCAAAAAAATCCGGAGAAGCCCCTCCCCCACCCGAAACATGGAAGTTCTATCGCGGCAAAGGATGTGAGGCATGTAATCACACTGGATTTCAAGGACGTGTGGGACTTTATGAAATCATTGTCATGGATGATGTGATCAAAGCCGCGCTTTCGGAAACCATCTCGGAATATCAAATGAAAGAACTCGCCAAACAACAAGGCATGATCACCATGCGTCAAGATGGTATCTTGAAAGTTCTGGATGGCTTAACCACTTTGGAAGAGGTGGATCGCACAACGATGGAATAATAAAATCGTGGCGACCAAAAATCTGTTGATATCAAAAAGCCGCTCGAGCAAGAGCGGTTTTTTCGTATCGTACCTACCAATGGGTTCCCTTCTATTATTGCCAGAACCAGTATCCTATCCTGGTTGATTCAGAGACGTTGAATGTCTCGGTCGGTTCCTCATCCTTACGCATTTGTTCCGGACGACGAGGAGAAAGGTAGTCCGAGGGAATCGTAAACATATAGCGACCCAAGGAATACACACGAGCCTTGGTAAAATCTCGACATCCATCCGGATCGGAAAAAATGACTTGTTGAAATTCATCACGCACTTCACGCAAAGGATAGGCCATGCCCCAAGGAACTCCATGGACAAGCTTCACTACATACAAATAATCGGGTCGATCAGAATGAAGGTAAAAAACGATCCCTTGTGTCTTGATGTTGAGTGTATCGGCGAGTTGTGCTTGGAGTGCATCTTCCTTGCGATCCACAATGACCATCATGGAGGGTATAGACAAACCATTCACAAATAAAATACGTGTGAAAAGATGAGTGACAAGAGCCTTTACTTCCAATCGGTGATCTTCCTTTCCACATCCCCAATCACGCAGGATATAGACAAGGAAATCCACCAAGGTCGGCGGTGTGTAAATGGAAGGAACGGCAAGACTCATGGAACACCTCTTAGAAACGAGACAAAAAAGAGTATCTGATAGAGCAAAACCCGTCAAGGCTTTGCTAAGATGAGCTAAGATTTAAGCGCAAAAAACATCATTTTCCAAACAAAAAAATCATGATCAAGGGGGTGTTCATGACCTTATCTGTCTTAAAAAAATTGTTATAACTTTATTGCTTCCACTTTTAAACTCTCCAGTGGAATCCCTTCATATTGTCTCTTACTGATCTCTGTATCTTCAGACAAAATGTTTACTTTAAATCCTGCTTTCTGTATCAAATCCACATAGGCTTCTCGTAGCAAAGCTCCTCCAACACATCCGGCGATTAATGTTTCATTTTCTCTGTGTTCTTTTGAGATCTCCTTTAATAAAACAATGTCGGAAAGATACATCCGCCCGCCTATCCTTAAAACACGGTAGGCTTCCTTAAAAACTTTCAATTTGTCTGGAGCGAGATTCACCACACAATTACTCATAACCACATCAACCGAATCATCTTCTATTGGAAGATTTTCTATGTCCCCCAAACGAAACTCGATATTTGTATATCCATACGTTAAGGCATGGGCACGAGCTTTCTGTATCATCTCCTCGGTCATATCTACTCCGATCACTTTCCCCGACTCTCCAACTTTTTTTGCAGCTAAAAAACAATCAAATCCGGCTCCAGAACCAAGATCCAACACAACATCTCCTTTTTGAATTTCCCCCAAAGCTGTGGGGTTCCCACATCCCAATCCAAGATTAGCGTCACCTCCTCTTGCGATATCTTCCTCTGAATAACCGATGTCCTTTGCCACACGCCTCTGTTCATCTTTTGCTCCACATCCACAAGAAGAACAACAATGTTTTCCCGTGGCAACATTGCTGTAAAACGTTTTTACAATCTGCTTAATATCTTTTTTATCTGACGGCATAAAAATGAATTTGATTTTGGATGATGGTGCGCCCGGCGGGATTTGAACCTGCGATCTTCAGCTCCGGAGGCTGACGCTTTATCCAGCTAAGCTACGGGCGCATACACAGAGTTTCTCCTACCTATGCCGCCGACCATAAATCAGGCGACGGGACACAGCGTACAAAAAATACTTGGGGTAATCCATAATAAAATCATAGGTCCCCGGATAATGCACTTCTTCTCCACCAAAGCCTTTTTTGAAACGTGTGAATCCTGCCCAGGATGGATGGGTATGCGAGATTCCCCAAAAATCATACCAACCCATGGCCGATTTTTTCGCTTCCATGATCTCTTGCCAATGTAAAAGATAAGGGGCCATAACCTCTCGGTATAGGTTGGATGTGGCGCCATGAAGATAGGTGCGTGTACCAGCTATATCTACAAACAAAGCAGCGGCTATCGATGTTCCTTCAAAGGAAGCGGTGACAAGATGTGTGCACGCTCCCCCCAAAGATCCATTCACGCACTCCAATAGTTTTTGATAATGCTCGCATGGGTGTAAACGGAATCCGTCACGTTTTGCCGTCTCCTCAAACAGCGACCAAACATCCTTCCATTCTTCTGATTTTTTCCGTTCAATCAGCACGCCTTTGCGTTCTGCCAATCGAATGTTATAGCGAGTCTTATGATGCATGGCGGACAGCAAAGTTTCTTCGAATTGAGTGAGATCTAAAATCAAAGTATCCGGAGGTTGAATGGCCGGACTTTGATGTTCCTTTTTTAATCGCTCCCCCTCCCATGCGGGTTCAAATCGTAAAAAATCCATGTGACAAAGCGACCCCAATAATCTCGTGGCCGCTAAGCGCTCCACCGTGGAAATATCAGATGAAAAAACCGGCCCACGAGGACAATACACAAAATGAATCCCCAATGGCCGCTCGATCTCCACAAGCATTGCCACTCCTTTGATCTCCCCTTCTTTTACAAACGCATAACGCACGATCCGATCCCCAAGCGCTTCTCTATACTTCCCCCATTCCCACGACTGCAAAAACGCTCCGGATCGCGGGCCGTTTTGTATCAAAAATGCATTCCAAAGTTGTGCGTGTTCCCAAGGGAGCCATTCCATATTTAACGGGCTCCTCCCAATAACTGTAAGGCTCTCCTCACTCGATCTTCGGTTTGATCCCCATCCACCATGGCCAAAATTTCTTCCACTTGTCGCCTGGCATATCCCAAACTCACAAGCGCCTCCACAGCATCTTGATCCAAGGTAGGTCCTTGTGTTCCATCGGTCAGAACTCCTTTTAATTCCAAAATAATTTTTTGTGCTGTCTTTTTCCCGATCCCTTGGACACTCGTAAAAAAAGCGAGATTCTCTTTTTGAATCGCATCACGCACCTCGCGCGGTGTCGCGGCATAGACAATCTTTTGCCCGCTGCGCGCCCCCACTCCGGAAACAGATAACAAATTCCAAAAAAGTTCCAGCGCTTCTACAGAAAAAAAACCAAACAACTCTCGCGCATCTTCTCGCACCGCTTCGTGCGTATACAAAAGCACTTTACTTCCCTCATGTGGAGTCGCGACATCGGGAATAAAAACTTGATACCCTACCCCGGTATTTTCAACAATCACAAACCCCTTTCCTCGATAAATTACAATACCTTGAAGTGATGCGATCATAAAATCTTTTTCAAAATTCCTTGGTAAGTTTTAATTGATAAAACCGACTCATGCGACGATCAAGTTCTTCTTTGACTTCTCGAGAAAAACGCGGCATAAGTTCTTCTCCCAAAATAGACGCCTGAATTTCTCGCAATATTTTTCCAAACGCAGGCCCGGGTGGCAAGCCAAGTAAATCCATAAGCGCCACTCCATCCAAACCCACTTGTTGAAACAATACATTATTTGCTCTTTTTTCCTGTTCCTCGCGCACGCGTTGTTTTTCTTCTCGCTTCCAGGGCGCATAGGCATGTTCGCTTTGAAGAAAATGAATAAAGGTATCGAGATCACGATGATAATGCCCCTGGCAATATGCGCATGATCCGCAAGGCAAATCCAAAAACAATCCCGCTTGTTGCAAATCAAGAAAATCATCCGCGTCATATCCTCCGGCCTTGGCAACTCCCAAAGAAATTTCAATGCGAGAAGGAACGACTTCTTTTCGATATCCACGCACAGGTTGCATATGATGCGCAATCAAATCTTCCAAAAGCGCGAGATCACGATCGCTGAGACGACGAGTAGAAGCCAATCGTTCCAACAATGCTCGGTAGACAGGAGCATAAATAAGATGTTCATGCCCTGAATAATGCGCTTTGACCCCGTAGGTTTTTGCAAAAAAAATCTGTTGCACTTGAGGAGATTCTTGCGCATGTTGTCTGCAAAACTCTTTATAGGTTTCCAGATAACGCCGGCGAATTTTTGCTTGTTCAACCAATCCTTCTTTGGAAAAACGATCCGAGAGTTTCATGGTTAACCCGGCTTGTTCCCCACGACTACCAGAGTCAGCGGTAAAAAATACACTCGCCCACTTGCCGATGTCATGAACCAAGATAAACACTTCAAAAAGCGCAGCGTGTTCACGAATGGTTTCTTCCACTTCTAAAATTTCTTCTTCAAAACCCTTAAGGCGTCGTAATTCTTCCGCTTCCAACAAATGGATATCTCCTTGGGTGATCGCAAAAAGAGCGGCTAGCATGGATTGCAAGTGATCGCGCAAAAAAGGTCCTTCTCCGTGATACGACGGGGACTGTGGTGTCAAAAGAGACTCGGCAAACAAAGGTTCGGTTCGCGCAACGGTGTCAATCAATTTTTCCGCCTGCTGCCGATACGCTTCATTATCAACAACACGACGCATCATCGCTTCAAAATATTCAGTCTGTTTGGAATGTGAGGATTTGATTGACCGCCACATAGTATTCGCATTTTACGCTATTTCCTTGGTAGCTAAAAGTTGATGTTCCCACGTCAAATAAAAAACAAGGGAAAAATTTCAAACGATCACCGAGGAGCGAGCACCTGTGTCCCAAACCAAAAGACGAAGTTCATCCCCGTCAAGGCAAGCCCGACGACCACCACAGTCCCAATACGCGTTTGGTACAAGGACGGAGAAAGGGAAAAAAGCTCCTGTCAGGTAAGAAATGCTTTCTTTGTTATTTGTAAAGTTATCCGGTGGTTTTCCTGTTTCAGAAAGGTGGATCATAAAGGCTGTGATCCAATCTTCGGGAGTCATGCCTGATTCACCATGATAGGGAGAGTTTTCATCATCTTGAGCATTTTGAAAAATGGAAAGATATTCAATGGGGGTTTTGTTTGCTTCAAGAGGAGGACGAGGGATGAGGTTTCCTTGAAGTGTTCCTTTGTCTTTACGGGGAATAAGGGCAATGCCCGGGGAATGTGGATTGGAAGGATGAGAAGGTTGGAAAAGATGAACGGTCCAACCAGAAAAGGAATCTTGATTGTCTTCTTGTTTCTTAAGTATCTCCATCTTGGTCTTTCCTTGATGATCTTTCGGATCAAAAGACTGTGGCTCATAAACAAGCCCGGGAAAATCTCCGATGTCTGCTCCTTGATATCCTTCCCATGTAGAGAGAGGATCATGGGTATCAAGATCAAAAGAGGAGTCGGACTCTTTATATTTGAGTAGGAATTGTTTGAAGGTTTCTTGGAGAGCATTAAGGCTCATCCCAAAAGGAACAAGGAGGAGTTTGGTAAAACCTTGGTCGTGTTTGGTTTTGAGAGTCTCGCGGCGTTCAAAGAGACGAGAAGCTATTTGTTCGAGAGTTGGCACGGGATATTCATGACCGTCTATACCAGTGATAGCTCCTTCTTTGAGAATGCCTACTTCCTCAAGAAGCTCGACTTGAGAATCGTATTGTTCATGAAGATGATAAAACTTCTCTCCGTACTCAAGAGCTTCCGTATTCTTCCAAGGTTCTTTTTTGACAATAAGGTACTCAAAGTGCTCAAGAAGGAGAGCAAGTCGTTCAAGGTCTGAAGTGGAGAGTTTGCAGGTCACCTCGCGGAGAACGGCGGGTTTGGTAAGGGATTCTTTTGGAATCCCATGAGCTTTTGTAAAATCAATGATCTCTTGTCGCAGAGTCTCAAAATGCGCGCGGTGTTGTTCAGGAAGAGAATCACGGACACTTGAAACCGAATCCATGATGGCCTCGTGGAGAGTAGCGAATAAAGGAGGTTCAGAAGACAGAGTCCCCCTTCGTCCCGCCGTTGGCGGGACTTCGGAGGGACAGTTTTCACTTTTTGTGAAAACTGTTGGTCGAAAAATACTACTTTGATTGAGATGAATAAAAAAGTGCCACGGTAACCGCTCCTACCAAAGCCGGATGAGTAGCATCTTGAAACTGATCAACAAAATGAATGTGCGAAAGAAGATGGTGAACTTCTTGACGCAATATTCCATCCCCTCTTCCGTGAACGATGCGTACCACACGTTCTCCTTGAAGATAATGGTGATGCAAAAAACTCTCGAGAACATGCCTGGCCTCCACACCTCTCATTCCATGCAAATCAAGAATAGGAACATCTCCTTCTTCCGCTGCCCACAACAAAACGGATGTATCTTCTTCCATAGATGCTCATGAAGAAAGACAAGTTCCGTTGGAACAACTGCCTGTATATCCCGCATGCTTCACTAAAAGCGGACGCGCTTGCTTCGCCCCTATGACCATACCCTTTTGTAATGTCTGCTGGGGCTTGGAATCCTGCCGATAAATCGTCACGCCTTTGCAATGTAATTTCCAAGCAAGAAGAAATGCCTCACGTACATCAGATTCTTTTGCTTGCGCGGAAAGATTAACTGTTTTGGAAACAGCGTGATCTATGGAAGATTGAAATACCGCTTGCATGCGAATATGTTGCGAGACGGGAATCTCATGAGCTGTACAAAATAATGCTTGAATGAAAGGAGGAACGCCATGGACGCCTTGCACTGATCCGGTCTGTAAAATTTTATGAAAAAGTTTGGAACTCCAAAATCCTTCTTGTCGTGCGATCGTTTCAAACGAAGGCGAGATCTCAAATAAACGCACTCCTTGTCCTGTTTCTCGCACAAACCCCACAGCAAACAAAGGTTCAATCCCCGAAGAACATCCAGCAATCAAAGAAATACTTCCCGTGGGAGCGATCGTGGTGACCGAGGCGTGACGCATGGGAATTCCCCTTTTGTCCCACTCTGATCCCTTGTAAAAAAGAAAGTTTCCACGATCACGCGCCAGCTGTTCTGAAGCGCGATGCGCCTCACTTTGTAAAAATTCCGCAAGATGTTTTGCTTCTTTGAGTGCTTGAGGTGATGCATAGGGAACCCCCAGATGGATAAGATATTCCGCAAAACCCATAACCCCAAGCCCGATACGACGATTCCCTTGCACCATTTTCGCAATCCGAGAATCGGGATAATGACTTTTATCAATCGTGTTATCCAAAAAGCGTACAGCGCTGTGAATCGTCTGGCGCAACAGCCCCCAATCCACATCCCCTTTGGTGGGGATGCCTTTAAGTACCTTGGTAAGATTGATAGATCCCAAGGTACACGCCTCCCAAGGATGGAGTGGTTGTTCTCCGCAAGGATTGGTCGCGGTGATTTCCCCCAAATGTCTTGTGGTGTTTTTGCGATTGATTGCATCCAAAAATAAAAGTCCGGGATCTCCTGTTTCCCACGCGGCATGAACGATCTGCTCAAATAATTTCCGCGCGGAAATTTTTTGTGTGGTTTTGCCGGTGCGTGGATGTCGTAGGGCAATGGAGGTTCCCAACCGCACGGCGCGCATAAACGTATCCGTTACACCAACCGACACATTAAAATTGGTGAGATGCCGCGGATCGCGCTTTGAGGCAATAAAAGTTTCAATATCCGGATGATCAAAACGTAAAACGGCCATATTGGCACCACTGCGCTTTCCTCCTCGCTTCATGACTTCGGTCGCATGATGAAACAATTCAATAAAACTCACTGGACCCGAGGCTTGTCCTCCGGTCGTATGAATCAAATCTCCTTGAGGACGCAGAGGGGAAAAATCAAATCCCGTTCCCCCGCCGGTTTGTTGGATACGAGCGGCACAAGACAAAATATCAAAAATACCTGTGATGGAATCCTCAAGAGGTAAAACAAAACAAGCGGAAAGTTGTGAATTTTTTGTTCCCGCATTCATGAGAGTGGGTGAATTGGGGAAAAAAACACGATTGGAGAAAAGGTCTTCAAACCACGTGGCCCATCGCTCCACATCTTGTGAGGTTCCTTCATAGGAACGTTCCACTTGAGCTATTGTTTTGGCTACTCGATGAAATAACTGACGTGGGGTCTCGGTGACCACACCATTTTTATCGCGCAAAAAATACCGCTCTTGTAAAAGCCAAAGCGCATTCATGCCAAGATGCAGATCGTCCGGAATCCCAAAATATTCACGCACGCGCAAACGTTTTTTGGGTTCACGAATGTAAAGAAGGTAGGCGCTGGCTGTTTCCACATATCCTTGCCCTACAAGCACTTCTTCCACCACCGAAGGAATTTCTTCCGTGGAAACAATCCCTTCAGAAAAACGCGTGTGGATGATACGAGCGATGCGCGAAATAAGTCGTCGCAATTCCTGACCGTTGTGATGTTGTGTGAGACGAAAAGCTTTTCCCACCGTAGTTTCCAATTTATCTTCCACCCACGGTTCGATATGTCCATCACGCTTGCGAACTAAAAATATTTTACTCATACATCTTTATTGTACCATCGCTTCACTCTTCCAAACAGAAAACGACCCGGGAAGGGTCGCCGTTAAAGCGTGGTAAGGGACGCGAGGCGCGCCTTTTGTTCCGCACTTGCTAAAGGACTCAGTACCGCTTGGCCGTACATCGACGCGTGATGAGGGTTACGCTCAACCCACACCACCAACTGTTCCACTTGATCGCTGTCAAGTGTGCTTGAAGCAAGGTCCAATCCAGCAAGAATACAGGAACGCAGAGGCCGCATCCCACGAATATCTGCCGTCACCTTTGTTCCTTTTTCTGCTACAGTCCAAGGACTCAACGTGTTTGCATTCACACCACGCAAATCTACATGATCAAGCAGCGAAAACAGGTGTGGATGACAAGCGAAGTCAAGTGGGATGCCTGACAAAAAGGCAATGCGTTTCCAATCAACCGAGGTGGGAAAGGTGCGAGGAATCCCGATGCGCATCAAAGGAAAAGGAATCATCTCCTTCTTTCCTCTGCGCTGCCAAGTGACATAGCGATTCCTCCATCTTTCCCCATTGATCACGGAGAAACCCGCGGTTGTCACAAGACTAATCCATTCCTTTTCAAAATCAGGGTCGCGTCGACCAAACCAGATGAGACGATAGCCGTCCTTGGTTTCTTCAAGTGCAAACTCAGCATGAGTGCGCGAGGCGGGAAGGTCGTGAAGGAGACGCAGGAACTCGAATGCTTCAAAAAGGAAAGGGTGCATGAAACCTCCCTGTGGAAAGAACGAAACGAAACTATAGAAAACGCGGCCGATTTCGTCAACCGACCGCGCTGTATTTAAAGGTATCCTCCTGCTTGAATCGTCCAATATTGCTTGTACAACCCTTCTTTTTTTATGAGATCTTTGTGTATTCCTCGCATCACAATACGTCCTTTATCCATGACCAAAATTTGATCCGCATCCAAGACCGTGGAAAGACGATGAGCAATGACAAGAGTGGTACGCCCTTTCATGGTTTCTTTAAGCGCGCATTGCAAATCGTGTTCGGTTTTAGAATCAAGCGCACTCGTTGCCTCATCCAAAACCAAAATGGGAGGATCGGCAAGCAAGACACGCGCTAATGCAATGCGTTGTTTTTCTCCTCCGGAAAGTTTGACCCCTCGTTCTCCCACCATGGAATCGTATTTCTTTGGAAGCGCTTTAATAAAGGAATGTGCCTGAGCACGCTTGGCTGCTTGCTCCACTTCCTTCATCGAAGCTGTTGGTTTTGCCAGACGAATATTATTCAAAATCGTGTCATGGAAAAGAAGATTTTCTTGCATCACAAATCCCACACTGGAACGCAAACTCTTTAGTGTCAAATCGCGTAGATCATGTCCATCTATCAAAATGGATCCGCCAACAGGATCATAATGACGCAACATCATTTGCGCGAGCGTGGACTTCCCTGCGCCGGACTCACCCACAATCGCGAAGACTTGACCGTCAGGAACTTGGAAAGAAACATCTTTGAGTACGCGGCGGCTGTCTTTGTAAGAAAAGGTGACATGATCAAAAATAATTTGTCCTTTCACTCGTGTGAGTGTCTTGGCTTTTGGCTTTTCTCGAATCTCTGGAATCTTATACCAATACTCCGAAGCGCGATCAAGATAAACCAAAGATTTGGAGAGATTGGGGAAAGCCATGGTGATCATTTGCACAGAACCGAAAAGAAAATTGGCAAATCCAAGGAACATGATAAGAGTTCCAAGTGTGGTAGATCCATTTAAAACAAACCAGGCGCCCACGGCAAATAATAAGAGACGGCCAAAAATATAAATCGCTCCATAGCCCGCCTCTACGATGGCCCAAAGACGATTGATCGCGAACTGATGTTTGCAAGAAGTAAGATAGAGCTTGGCAAAAATTTTGACGAATCGTCCTTCGTTTGAAAAACCTTTCACCGTTGCGATATTGGCAAAGGCATCAGCAACATGACCGGTAATTTTTTCCCAATACATGCTTGCAGTGTGCTGTTGATGGGAAGCGGCGCGCATGTTGATCACCCCTATGAAAATTGATAGAGGAACCGGGATAAGAGAAACCAAGGCTAAACGCCAATCTAAAAATAATCCAAAAGAAAGAGCGGCGATAAAACGCATGCCCGCTTCTAAAAATGTTCTGACCCCACGAAAGGAGACGTCCCAAACAGCATCCCAGGTATTATCAAATTTGCGCAACAATTCTCCCGAACGTTCTCCTTTGAAAAGTTCCATGTCCAAAAACAATACGCGGTGATACCACTTTTCCAAAAAGACCCCAAGAATTTCATTGCCAAATTTCCAGCTCAAAAACATGTAAAATGCATTGACTCCGGTTTCCAAAAGCACCAATCCTCCCCACACAAAAAGAAGAGGCAAAATGAGTTGAAACGCGGGAAAGACACTCGTGTGTTCATCAACGGACAAAATGATGGAGTCGACAATGGAACCGTAAAGGTAAGGTTCGGTGACCGCACAGATGGCCAAAAAAATCGCAAAAAACAAAAATAAAAAAAGATACCATCGCCAAGGTTTTAAAGATGGAGCAACCATGCGCCAGATGCGTCGATAGTGAATTGTTTTGCGTTCCCCCTTTTTCATGAAGATATTATAGCATGGAGAAATGGTGATCAAAATTTTTTGAAAAAGAAAGACCCGCACCTTTTCAGTACGGGTCCGTGTCTACCAAGCGGTAGAGCGAAGGCGCGAGCCGAAGCCCGCGAATCCAACGCCCATGGTGCCACTTGGCTCTGGCATGTTTACTACCCTGGCTTTGCCAGATGATCCCTTTGCCATTGCATTGGGACCAGGGTAGGACAGGTTGGTGGAGGCTTTTCCTGTCTGTGGGCGGTGCGGATGATCAGACACTCCGCGTCAATGCCCAGCCTCTAAATTGCCCGGGGCCGTTCTCCTTTAACGTCGTTTCCTCGTTGGCACACGGCGAAGTGGCCTGGTGCCCGGCGCGAAGATCGAGAAGGGGGTCCAAGGGGACCCGAGAAAAACACTCGCGCGGGGGGATGGCCGAATGGACGTGTCCACGAGGAAGGGTTGAGCCGCGCTAGGCAGTCGAGACGCGCGGCAGGGGCAGGAGCGGGGAGGCTTCCCCATCCCCAACTCCTTGACGAACGTCCACCTCGGAGGGCAGACGCAAGAACGCCGGTGGCGCGTCGTCGTGCAAACAGGAACGGACGTACCGATCTCCTTCATGCACGAGACGCGAGGGTCGTGGCGCTCCCACAGATGACTTCTCATCATCTCTGGGAGAACCGCGAAAGACCGCTGTTATATATATGATTTCAATCATTTCGTATCAAGATAACCTTGATGCAACAGATCAGAGTCGTTTCACTTTTTCGGTTCTCGAAGCGGCCCCGGAAAAAATCTCCTTATATTTTTTCTGGGACAACTTCATGTCCGTCTCGCGCAAGAGCTCCCCAAAAACATATGTCTTTAGAAAACACCTATAGAGAGAGCCATAGGCCTTTTTTAAAGGGACTCACGCGAGAGTCTCCATGACATAGCGGTTTTGAGGCGGCTCGTGCGCAAGGCGCACTGCACTTGAAAAACCGACCTGCATGGGTAGGTCTGCTCGCCACATGGGTTTCAAAGGCGAACATTCATGACCAAGCAAGTTATCAGTTTTTAGAGTTTTTGTCAAGGGAACCACCAAGTTTCTTGGCTAATATAAGCCAAAAAAATAAGGCCTTTCATTGACGAAAACCTCGAAATACGCTACAATGAAATCGTTGTGTTGGCGGTCTGGGGAGCTCATGCCCCCTAGGGTCGACAGGCACACTCCCAACACTTCTTAGTACTTAATGTCGAAAGACCGTAGAAACTGATATGGCAGAAAAGGAATTCGACCAAGAGTTTGTCGAATATATTGTCCGCGCAATCGTCAATCATCCAGATGACGTCCGCACGGAGCGTATCGTCGACGAGCGTGGCGTACTCATCACCCTCTTCATCAACCAAGAGGATATGGGCTATGTCATTGGTCGCCAAGGCCAGACAGCCCGCGCGGTCCGCACCTTGCTCAAGATCGTTGGCGCTAAAAAGAACGCACGCGTCAACCTCAAAATCTATGAGCCAGAAGGTTCTCGTCGTTCTCGAGACGTTGCGGCTCCAAGCACGGAAGCGTCTGTAGATGATCTTGGCATCTAACCCAAGAAAAAACCGGCTCTGCAAAGAGTCGGTTTTGATTTTCTACGCCAAAGCTTTAACGAAGACGAATTTTCCTTTTTGCCTCTTATGGTTTTTTTCGCTACAGTGCCTTTATCTATGGCAACACGCAAACAAAAATATTTTGATATCCTCACGATTTTCCCAGAAGCCCTCATACCCTATGCTGAGGCTTCCATTTTAGGACGCGCTCAAACAAAAAAAATTCTCACGATCACCGCTCATGATGTACGCACCTGGGCAACGGACAAACACCACACCACTGATGACACTCCCTATGGCGGAGGCCCCGGTATGGTGATGAAAGTGGAGCCGTTTGATCGAGCTATCAAGGCCACGAAAAAACGAGGAAAAAAAGTGCAAATAATCCTCACGGCAGCCAGTGGAAAAACCTTTACACAAGCTGATGCAAAACGTCTTGCCTCCTATGATCAGCTGATCTTTTTGTGCGGACGTTATGAGGGAGTGGACGATCGTGTCCGTGAACATTTGGTGGATGAAACGTTTTCCATAGGGAACTATGTGCTTACAGGTGGAGAACTCCCTGCTCTTGTCATGATTGATGCAATTGCGCGCATGATTCCAGGAGTCCTTGGAAAAAAAGAATCTCTTACCGAAGAATCACATGTAGAAGAAGGGCTGCTTGAATATCCACAATACACAAAACCCGAAATCTATCGCCATTGGAAAGTTCCCCCTATTCTTCTTTCGGGCGATCATAAAAAAATAAAAGAATGGAGAAAGGAACAGCAAAAGAAAAAATAAAAATCACTGGCGCTATGATGACGCCAGTGATTTTTTTATTCTGCTTTTGGAGTTTCTTCTACCGGTATTTCGGAAGGAGTTGACACCTTGGAAGCTTGCGCTTCCTTAGCAGCCTCTTCTGCGGCTTTGGCCTCCTCTTTTGCCTTGGCTTCTTCCTCCTTCGCTGCTTGCGCGGCGGCGGCGGCTTTTGCCTTTGCTTGAACTTCCGCCTGTGTGCGTGCCTCATCTTTTTCCTTCATGGCTTTGACACGGGCTCCGGAAATATGAGTAACACTATGCTTTTTTCCTTCCACAATCTTTTCGTCCACCAAGAGATTCCATATCGTATCTGAGGCTTCAGCTCCCTGACTCAACCAATACTTCACACGTTCCACATTGAGCACCAGCTCTCGCGGTTCTCTGCGAGCGTTATAGTGTCCGAGAATTTCGGTCACCTTCCCCCAGGGATCCCAATGTTTTGGCACGACAATGACACGGTAGCTTGGAGCACTTTTTTTCCCCACTCGTTGTAATCGTATCGATAACATAATTTACACGTAAATCATTAGTTGAGCGTGATTTAACGGTGTCGGCAGTATAAGGCTGTCGCACCGGCTTTGTCAACGCTAAAGGACCTGATGCAAATACTGTCCTGTCAGGCTTTTCTTTTCTTTTAACAAATCTTTTGGCGTCCCTTGTGCCACTATTTCTCCTCCTTTGATTCCTCCTTCCGGCCCCATATCAATCACCCAATCCGCTCCTTTGATCACATCAAGATTATGTTCAATGATCACCACGGTATTCCCTTTATCCACCAGACGATTCAATACAAGGAGAAGACGCTTGATGTCCTCAAAATGCAATCCTGTCGTCGGCTCATCCAAAATATACAAAGTCTTTCCCGTGGCACGACGAGCAAGTTCGGTTGATAATTTCACGCGCTGTGCTTCTCCTCCCGAAAGTGTGGTCGCTGATTGTCCCAAACGAATGTATCCCAACCCCACCTCATGTAAAACATTTAATTTTTCAAAAATTGCCGGCTGATCTGCAAAAAATCGCCGCGATTCCTCCACAGTCATGTTAAGAACGTCGGCAATACTCTTATCCCGATAATGAATATCCAACACTTCTTGACGGTACCGCGTCCCATGACATTCCGGACATTCCACATAGACATCGGGTAAAAATTGCATTTCGATCCGGCGCACGCCTTCTCCGCTGCAGACCTCACAGCGTCCTCCATTTTTTACATTAAAGCTGAACTTTCCCGCATCATAATTGTGAAGCTTTGCCTCTTGACTTTCCGCATACAAATCACGGATGGCAGTAAAAACACCGGTGTAGGTTGCGGGATTACTGCGAGGAGTACGACCAATGGGCGACTGGTCAACTGCGACGACCTTATCAATATGCTCAATTCCTTTGATCATTTTATGTGATCCCGGGTACACCTTAGAGCGATAAAAATGTCGCGAAAGAGTCTTACCTAAAATATCCAAAATAAGTGTGGACTTTCCCGATCCAGAAACGCCGGTCACACAGGTAAGTGTCCCAAGCGGAATATCCACAGTCACATGCTTGAGATTAAATTCATTCGCATCCTCAATCGTCAGTGTTCGCAAACTCCCTTTGCGATAACGGGAAGGAACCGCAATTTGTTTTTTTCCGGATAAATATTGACCTGTCAGAGAATCTTTATTTTTGATGATTTGTGCGGGTGTCCCTTCCGCAACAATCTCGCCTCCATATTCCCCTGCTCCTGGCCCTACATCAAAAATATAATCTGCCGCACGAATCATGGCTGCATCATGTTCCACGACAATCACGGAATTACCGAGCGATTGCAGATGACGAATCGTCTCAATGAAACGGTCATTGTCACGCGGATGAAGTCCAATGGATGGTTCGTCCAAAATATAAAATACACCGGACAAACCAGAACCCAATTGAGTGGCCAAACGAACGCGCTGCGACTCTCCGCCGGATAAAGACATGGCCGAACGATCCAATGTAAGATATCCAAGCCCCACATCCATAAGATGTTGCAAGCGCGTTAAAATTTCCTTGGCCACACGTTCTACCACTAATATCTCATCTTTGCGCAGCCCTTCCTTCCAAGAAACCTGACCTTTTTTTCCTTTTCCTTGAGGAAGAAGTTCCTCAAAAAAAGCATGGACATCCTCAATGGGCATGTTTACGATATCGGCAATATTTTTTTCAAGCACCTTGATTGCCAATACTTCCGGCTTCAACCGTTTTCCCCCGCAAGCAGGACAAAGCATTTTACGCATATAGCCTTCGAGCTCGTGACGCACATATTCGGAATCGGTCTCACGATATTTTTGTTCAAGCTGCGTCAAAATACCCGAAAAGATCACAGATGTTCCTGCGTGGGAATATATCTCTTCCCCCGTGCCGTACAAAATAATGTCTAAAGATTTTTGAGAAAGTTTTTCCAACGGGGTATGAATGGAAAACTTATATTTTTTCCCCACCACTTCAAGCAAAGATAAAAATCCATTTTGATTTCCCGTAATACGAGACCATGGACGTACAGCGCCTTCTGCCAGGGTTAATCGCTTATTGGGAATCACGAGATCGGACTCAAACACAAGCTTGATCCCAAGACCTGTACAATCCGCACATGCGCCCAATGGGGCATTAAAAGAAAATAAACGGGGTTCGGGTTTTGGTAAAAAAAGATTACAGGTGGCGCATCGATAACTTTGAGAAAACATGATGTCGTCTCCAGTTTCATCGTTCATCACCAATAAAAATCCGTTGCCATAATCAAGAGCCTTTCCAACAAGCTCTTTGATGTGAGCGCTTTGATAGGTCACGGCACTCTCCAGTCGCGCAATCAAAATCTCAATATCATGCGGTTTCTTTTTATCTTTGCGTATAGCAATGGCTTCTTCCAAATCCATGAGGAACCCATCAAAACGTGTTTGAGAAAATCCCGCATTAAGCGCGGCCAAAAAAACGTGGCGATGCTCTCCTTTTTGTTGTTGCACAACAGGAGCAAAAAGAAGCAAAGGCTCTTTTGATTTAAGAAGTCCTTCTATGGATAACACGATCTGCTCAAGTGTTTGTTCTTGGACACGCTCTCCACAACACGGGCAATATGATCTCCCGGCACGCGCAAACAACACACGCAAAAGATCATAGGTCTCGGTCACCGTTCCGACGGTTGAACGAGGATTATGTGAAGAAGATTTTTGATCAATCGCTACCGTAGGACAAAGGCCTAAAATTTCATCCACATCCGGTTTATCTTGCAATTCCAAAAACTGACGGGCATAGCTCGAAAGTGATTCCATATAACGCCGTTGTCCTTCGGCGTAAATCGTATCAAACGCAAGAGAAGACTTTCCCGAGCCTGAAAGACCGGTGATCACCACGACTTTATTTTTGGGAATATCAACATCAATGTTTTTGAGATTGTGCTCACGCGCGCCGCGGATGCGAAGCATGTCGGGCTTTTGATCCATAGGATGGACGAAAAGATTAAGAAGAGAGAAAAAAGTGTCGGAAGTCTACCATCTTTTTCCTCCACCGACAAGACAGCCGGGTCACCAAAAACAAAAAACCTTCCATTTCCGGAAGGTTTTGTCTTATCTTGATCTACTTTATTGAAGGTAACAACTCTCAGGTAAAAGTCCCTCAGACCAATCAATGTCATTTCCATCTTTATCCAAAAGATTCCCAGTACTAAAGAAACTACTATTCACACAATCAACGTAAAAAGCCCCGCCCGTATAATGTTCTTCCGGAGCATTTGCCCAACAAGATTCTCCATCCGGAGCTAAACCACAAAGATCAGCTTCACAAATATCTTCAAAATAAAGGTTTCCTTTACCTGGGAACATGGTACGAATATCATCAAGACATGCTCCTTCGCGATTATTATCAGCCATCAAATCATCATAATCACGACAACTCGTCATTCCTGTACAATCCATTTCAATAAAAGAACAGGTTCCTATATACACATCCTCTACACTTTCCGCTGCAATTCCATAGCCAATAAGACCTTGAGGAGTCATGGGCATTCCCAATGCTAAAATAAGGGCAGCAGCCGATGCTGTCACTGTCCCCGGATTCAAAATCAAATCAGGCTCATGCGTATAAAGGCATTGTGTAATTTTTTGCGGCTCGTCTCCACTATACTCATCTTCGGTATCAAGAAGAGCGCAATTGCTAACATTTGGTTCTATTCCAAATTCGTTATCGGGTTCCACTTCTTGACACGACACGCACCTTCCGTTTCCATCAAGTGTAATCGCGCATTGAGTGCCTTCCTCATCACAGGTCATGAATCGACAAGTGGATCCTGCCAATACGGATGGAGTGGTTGCTCCGGCAGAATAAGGAGCGGTCGCGCCACATTTATTATTTCCGTAAGATTCTGCTTGATGTGTTGTTTCTTGATTTGCTTCGTCCACGGCAAACCCTTGCTCTATCAAATCCTCACAGGAAGACTCTGACCCCAACATCACCGGTCGCATCATGGGAATTTGCGGCATTTGCAGTTTTATCAAATAGGGATTCACGAGCTGTAACAAAGCCACGGCACAAAAAAGCAAAATCAACCCTTCCACCACACGCCGTATCCCCTTGGTTGCTTTACTCGCTGCAGCGGAAAATCCTGCGGAAAAAATATACATGAATCCATAGACCATGATCATCACAATCGCAATGACGACCATAGTCGTCATAAGCCAGGTGTACATCGAGGAAATATATGTTCCAAAATCTCCCACCTCCACAAGTCCTCCCACCGAAACCTGCAGCGTGTACTTATTATCCGCAGCGCCCGGATAGCAAAAATAACTTCCGGGCATACATTGAGGCGGCTGATAGTCCATATCCAGATCTCCTCCAAACTGCTCACAAGTATCAATAAGCGGTGGAGTGACTTCAGACTTAAAACACCAAGGATCTTGATCGGGATATTGAGAAAGAGATGTGGCACAGACGATCATAGCAGCATCCTCGTCTAAACATTTTTCCTGACACTGACTTTGTATCATGGATCCTTTGTTTACAGCGCCTTTGTTATCATATCCGCAAAAACACTCACATGATTCTTCTGCCGCAAAAGTTGTAGGTACCACAATCCCCCAAAGACTTGTAACGATCATGGTCCCCAAAAAGAAAATTTTTGCGCGTAACATATCACTTACTCCTCCTCTAGTTGATTATGAATAAGGAGCTCTAAAACATCCTGGGGAATAGACCCTGCAATACGATTTCCGTTTATAAAAAATGTTGGGGTACCTCGCACTCCCGCTGCAACCCCCGCTTGATAATCTTCTAATACCTCTTTGGCAAAATCTCCTTCTTCAAGACAGGAAACAAATGCACCCTGATCAAGCCCTACCTCGAGTGCCAATGACACAAGCCGCTCCTCACTCATATCATTTTGACTTTGGAACAACTTGTCGTGATATTCCCAAAACTTTCCTTGTGCATGCGCACAGACAGCAGCTTCGGATTGCGTTTGCGCAAGAGGGTGCATATCAGCGACAGGAAAATCACGGAACTGATAAAACACGTCGTCCCCATATTTTTGCATAAGAGAACGCATGATATAGCTCGAGTCCCGACAATAGGCGCAAGAAAAATCTCCAAACTCCACAATGGTGATTGCTGCACCCTGGGTACCTAAAAACGGATCATCTTGCGAAACTACTTGAAAAATTCCTTGGGGTAAATCGACATTGGCTAACGTGGAACTGGAGGTTTGATCGCGAAGAAACGTGGATTGCAAAGCTTCCATATCCCCTGTGCGTATCAAAGTGATGAAATGCACCACACGATAGGCAAAACCACCTATCACCAAAAGAATAAAAACGGTAAAAATCATCGCAATCCAATTGCGCTTGCGATGACATTGTTGATCAATGATTCCTCCTGGCTCCATAAAAATATACTTACAGAAAGTATAGCACACTTCCTAAGCGAATCCCTTAAAAAAACCAGGAAAACAAACAAAAAATGGGCGAATTCCTTTGACAGAAAGGGGATAATCTGGTACGCTTTCATCGCTTTGTACGTTTTGTTGATTCTTCTTTTACTCTCCTTTATGTCTTCTCAAATCCTTTCTTACGTTCAACTAGTCCTTGCCGTCCTTCTTGTGGGATGCATTCTTATCCAAGCCCGTGGAGCTGGCCTTGGGGCCATCTTCGGCGGAGAAGGAAATATCTACCGCACCAAACGCGGAATGGAAAAGCGCATTTTCCAGGCAACCATTATTATCGCCATTTTGTTCTTCTGCGTTGCGCTTGCCAACTCTATCTTCTCATGATCTTGTGTCCGTCCTCTCACCTCAAATAGGTGATGAGCCTCTGGTTCCTGCATCGGAAAAAAATTCATTGGATCTTGCCACCCGACAGGTTCAGGCCATTGCCAAACCCCGTCGCTTCCCTTCTTGGAAACAGTGGAAGCAACTTTCCCGTGTTCTCAATCGTTTTGAACGTAAATTGAGTTTTTTTGCTCTGGGATGTCTTATTTTAGGATTGGGTATTGTCGGAGGATGGTATGTCTTTACCCATCGTATAGATATTCCAACCATAGGTGGAGAATATACCGAAGGATTGATCGGACAACCGCAATATCTCAACCCTCTCTACGCGACTGCTAAGGATGTGGATGCTGATATTGCTTCCCTTCTTTTCTCCGGTCTTATGAAATGGGATCCGGAAGAAGGGCTTATCAATGATTTGGCCTCAGATACGGTCATTTCCGAAGATGGAAAAACCTACACAATCACCTTACGTGAAGATGCGACTTTTCATAATGGCGATCCGGTCGAGGCGCGCGATGTGATCTTTACCATCAATGCGATTCAAGATGCCTCGTACCACAGCCCCTTGGCTGTAAGCTTTGCCGGTGTCACGGTCGCTCAAACCGACGAACACACCATCACCTTTACCTTAAACGAACCTTTTGCTCCTTTCCTTTCCGCCCTGACCGTTGGAATCCTTCCCGCCAATGTTTGGGGATCGATTCCTGCCGCCCATACGCAACTTGCTTCCTACAATCTTGAGGCCATTGGCAGCGGCCCTTATCGATTTTTGGAATTTTCCAAAGATAAAACCGGCAGCGTCCGTTCCTACACATTGGAACGCTATGATGCGTATTATGGCAAACAGGTTTTTATCGAAAAAATCACGTTCAAATTTTATTCGGACACAACCTCGGCTCTTCAAGCGTTTGAAAATCACCAAGTGGAAGGATTGGGATATATTCCCTTTCGTCAACAAGAAGAATTGGAAAAACGCCGCGGACTCATATTGTACTACCCCACTATTCGCCGTGAGATCGTTCTCTTTTTCAATCAAGAATCCCAAGCGGCATTAAAATCGATTGATCTACGTCTCGCATTGGCACAAGCTACTGACAAACAAATCATTTTGGATGATGCTGCACGGGGAAAAGGTAAGGTGATTCATACGCCTATTCTCCCTGATATGTTGGGATTCAACGAGAATATTGCTGATACCTTTGATGTGATGGCAGCCAACACCCTCCTTGACGACACATTTGATTGGGCCGAAAATCAAACCTATCGCTTGGATCCAAATATCACGTCAGAGGAAGAAACAGAGGAAGAAAAAGAAGAAACTGATACTGATAAAGAAACGGTTGAGAAAGAAATCGTTATTGAGGAAACTGCGGTAGTTGTGGAAGAAGAGCCAACCGGACTTCCTGCAAATATATTGCGATTCACCCTGACTACCATTGATAGCGGAGAATATATCCGTGCGGCTGAACTTTTGTCAGAACAATGGAAAGCGATCGGTGTAACCTTGGATATCAAGACCGTGTCTGCAGAAGATTTTTACTCCCAAGTTTTGGAACCAAAAAATTATCAAATCCTTTTGACAGGTGTTTTACTTGGTGTCGACTCTGATCCTTATCCTTTTTGGCATTCCTCACAAATTCACAGTGGCGGGCTAAATCTCGCCGGATACGCCAATACAGATGTGGATACGCTTTTGGAAGAAGCGCGCGCGGCAATAGACGATGGAGTGCGCGGTGAAAAATATCGCGCGTTCCAAGACCAAATCCACAAAGACATGCCTGCGATCTTCTTGTATCAATCCTCTTATGGCTATGCTTTGCCCGATAAAATTCAAGGCGTTTCCATCCCTTCAGTAATTTTCCCTTCAGACCGTTTTGCTCGTATTGAAAATTGGTATATCAAAACTAAAAAAGCTTTACACTGATTTCAAAAAAATTTTCATTGCGGATGTGGTGAAATGGCATACACACTAGCTTCAGGAGCTAGTGCCCGCAAGGGCGTGTGGGTTCAAGTCCCACCATCCGCACCATTCTTCGCACCAGCGAAGAATGCCCTTCGTAGCCTTGGCGAAGAAGGGCTATAGATAAGTCATGTTTGTTCTGTTCAAAACGGCTGGTGCTACGAATGGCACAGCCATAGTGGCCTCACAACGGCGAGATGACACAGCCCCCTGTTGCTGCTTCACACCAGCGAAGAATGCCCATAAAAAAATTCAGTGAAAGCCAAACCCACTCACTTCTTCAAAACGCTCTGCGTTCCCAAATATTCCGACAAAAAATCCATCTCATAAACCTTCATGCTCCCTTTGTCCCAGCCTACGAAACCTTTCGCAAGCTGACCAAAGATCACATGCTTCAAAGAGGATTTTTCCTCTTTACTGCCTCCCCACTTTGTGGATGTGAGGCCACTTCTCTTTATTCATTATTCATCGTGATCCTGTTTGTTTTGGTATGACCAACATGCAAAAGCCGCAACCGCGACGTCCGTTTCCAGGCCGCCGCATGCGCAAACCGTTCCCTCCGGGACAACGCCCACTTCGCGGTGGAGCGCCTCGCCCTCAAGCGGAACAAAAACAAGGCCCCTCTCCCCTGGCCTCTTCCCCGCACCTACGCGTCATGGTGCTTGGTGGATGTGAAGAAGTGGGACGTAACTGTACCTTGCTTGAGTATGGCAATGACATTATCTTCATTGATATGGGGCTTCAGTTCCCCGAAGAAGATATGCCTGGAGTGGACTACATCATTCCCAATACAACTTATGTCAAAGGCAAGGAAAAAAATGTCCGCGGAGTGATTATCACCCATGGACATTATGACCACATTGGAGGCATCCCCCACGTCGTCCCCAATATCGGTAATCCTCCTGTGTATGCGCTTCCTGTTGCCGCGGGAATCATCAAAAAGCGTCAACAAGATTTCCATACCCGCCCCATCAATCTTAAATCAGCAAAAGTAACCGATGTCCTTCGGTTGGGTGTATTCCAAGTTTCGTTTTTGCACATCAACCACAATATCCCCGATTCTGTGGCTGTGGTGATCGAGACTCCTGTGGGTGCCTTGATACATACAGGGGATTGGAAGTTTGATTTCCATCCCGCAGGAGATCAAATGCCCGATTTTCATCGTATTGCAGAAATTGGACAAAAAGGTGTGCTTGCTTTATTCGGCGACTCTACCAATGCCAACAAACCCGGCCATCAAATTTCCGAAAAAGTCATTGGTGAGGAACTCGAAGGTATTATCGAAAAAGCTCCGGGTCGTGTTATTATCGGCACCTTTGCTTCCCTTCTCTCCCGCGTCAAACAAGTCATCGAAATTTCCGAAAAGCTTGGGCGTAAAATCGCACTCAACGGCTATTCCATGAAAACCAATGTGGAGATTGCTAAAGAGCTTGGCTATATCAAATGTCATCGCACAACCTTTATTACCCCCGAGCAAGTGGATCATTACCCTCCGGAAAAAATCGTGATCTGTTGCACGGGTGCGCAGGGAGAACGTAACGCCGCTCTTAATCGCATCGCCAATAACGAACATCCAAGTTTGCGTATTCAACCCGATGATACAGTCGTGTTTTCCAGTTCCATTGTTCCGGGAAACGAACAGGCTGTACAACGCCTCAAAGATACTTTATGTCGAAAAGGAGCGCGTATTCTCAATTACGAAATGATGGATGTCCATGCCGGAGGCCATGCCAAAAAGGAAGACATCAAACTCCTCTTGGCTTTATTGCGTCCCAAGTATTACGTTCCTATCGAAGGCAATCATTTTCTTTTGCGAGAAAATGCCCAGGTTGCCTATGAAATGGGGTGGAACAAAGAGCATGTCTTTGTGCCTGATAACGGACAGGTTATGCTTTTCACCAAAGAGCATGCCGAACTCACAAAAGAAAAAGTGCCTACTGATTATGTATTTGTGGATGGACTTGGAGTGGGAGATATTTCCGAGGTGGTATTGCGTGATCGTCAGGTCCTTGCCGAAGATGGCATGGTGGTGATTGTGGTGCAGATTGATGAAAAAACCGGATCGCTTGTCGGTTCCCCGGACATTATTAGTCGCGGCTTTATCTTCATGAAAGAAAACAAAGAGATTATCGAGGAAGTGCGGCATCGTGTAAAAAAGACGGTCGTGGATAAAGATCCAAAGTCTGCAGCTGATCCCAATTATATCCGTAATCAAATCCGTGCGGAGATCGGTAAATTCCTTTTCCAAAAGACCGAACGCCGTCCTATGATTCTTCCTGTGTTGATCGAGGTGTAAAAACATAAAAACCACTGGCATAAATGATCCGTACCCCAAAAAGTGGACACAAAAGTGTCCGCTTTTTGATTCTGTTAAACTACTATCATATGAGCAAAAGAACATTCACAAAGGAACAGATCG
>LCMS01000016.1 GCA_001002765.1 Candidatus Uhrbacteria bacterium GW2011_GWE2_46_68
CTGATCTCCTCTCGTTCACTACTGGACAGACGTTGATATGAGCATGGTTGCATACGAGGTAACTGTATCACCTCGTTGCACTAGATTATTGACTCCAGGCATAAAAAATAAATGTCTGTTTTTCGAATGTTTGCGTACTTTTTTGTATGACCCTGTTTACACATCGAGAAAACAAAAAGTCCAAAGTCCGACCTGACACCACACTAGTGGTAAAAACAAAAACGGGGCACAAGCCTCGTTTTTCTCATCCTGTGTATCCTGTCACTCTAAGATGCTGTGTACGCTCGCAATGCCTCCATGAGTCGATGATAAAATCGGATATTGTGAATGGTGGTAAGACGCAGTGCCAAGAGTTCATCCACACTAAACAAATGTCTGATATACGCGCGAGAAAATGTCTGACACGTCATACAGTCACAATGGGAATCAAGAGGCGATTCATCAAAACGATATGCCTCATTGGTCACATGTATCTTCTCGTAAAAATCTGTAGGGCAAGAAAGCCAGTCCACGCGGGCAGGATCTTGCTTCCACACAAAAAGGAGTCCATGACGCGCATTGCGCGAAGGCAAAACACAATCAAATAAATCCACCCCTTGGGATACGTAAAAAACGATTTCTTCGGGCATTCCTCCTCCCATAAAATAATGCGGGGCTTCTTTCGGCAGGACATCCCCCAACGAAGCTACGATACGATACGCCTCCTCGCGCGGCTCCCCTACAGACAGCCCACCGATCGCATACCCATCAAACCCTATCGCTTGCAATCCTTGCAATGATCGCCTGCGCAAATCCTCATACGTCCCCCCTTGAATAATGCCAAAAAGTTTTTGTCCGCATGATGACACCGAGGCTTTTTTACACCGCGCCGCCCATCGCAAAGATCGCTCCATCGCTTCCTCATGCCGCTCATACGTCGATCCACCGGCCGCCACATCATCAAAACACATAACAATATCTGATCCGATCGCCTGTTGCATTTCTATGGAAGATTCCGGTGTCAAAAAAATCTTGGACCCATCAATATGTGATTGAAATGTCACACCCTCCTCGGTCGTTTTATTGAGTTTTGAAAGACTGAACACTTGATATCCTCCGCTGTCTGTAAGCAAAGGCTTATTCCAATGCATAAGATGATGAAGCCCTCCCAATGTTTTCATGGCTTCAAGGCCAGGACGCAACAACAAGTGATAGGTGTTGGATAACAACAGTTGCGTCCCGATATCTTCGAGTTCTTTTGGGGTTAACGTCTTCACCGCGCCTTTTGTTGCAATTGGCATAAAACACGGGGTCTCCACAACCCCATGCGTCAAGGCAATCTGCCCGCGACGAGCGCGTCCTTTTTGTGCCAAGATACGAAACATAAGGCGCTAGTCTTCTTTCAAATCCAATTTTTCCAACAACTGTTTTTGTTCTTTGGAAAGTTTTTTAGGAGTCATAACCCGCACTTCCACAATCAAATCTCCTCGTCCTGTACGCGTCGGCACTCCTTTTTGTCGCAAACGAAATTGCGCTCCGGATTGCGTTCCTGCAGGAATCGTCACCATCACCTTTCCCTCTACGGTCTCCACCTCTACCTTGTCTCCCAATGCGGCTTGTGTAAACCCGAGTGTTCGCATGGTGTAAATGGTGCTTCCTTCTTTGTGAAATCGTTTATCGGGACGGACATGAATACGCACAAATAAATCTCCGGGCTTCCCTCCTTTGATCGCCTCTCCTTCACTGCGTAATCGTAAAATATTTCCTTCCTCCACTCCTGGGGGAATGGTGACGACAAGGGTCTTACGTTTCTTTTCCACTCCTTCTCCTTTGCATGTGGAACAAGGGGTGGAAGGAATCTGGCCTTCCCCTTGGCAATCCGCGCACATCCGTTTGCTCTGTACCATACCTAAAATCGTACGTTGCGCCGTGAGGACCACACCACTTCCTCCGCATGTGTCACATGTCTTTATCGATGTCCCTGGCTCTCCTCCGCTTCCCGCACACCGATGACAAGAAGAAAATTTTGTGATGTTCAATTCGCGTTCTCCTCCAAACACGGAATCTTTAAACTCCATATCCACATCCACTTGAATATCCGCTCCACGCGCGCGTCGAGTGGTACGCCCCCCTTTCCCCCCCCCAAATCCAAACATATCTCCAAACACATCTCCCATATCTTCAAAACCGTTGAATCCGGAAAAATCAAATCCTGAAAATCCTTGACCCCCTCCAAATCCCCCTTGTTCAAAAGCCGCGGATCCGAATTGATCATACTGCGCGCGTTTTTGTGAATCACTCAATACCTGATAAGCCTCGTTGACCTCTTTAAACTTTTCTTCGTTTCCTCCTGCTTTATCCGGATGATGTTGATGTGCTGATTTGTAAAACGCTTTTTTGATCTCCTCTGCACTTGCCCCACGAGAGACACCGAGAATGCCGTAATAATCCTTTGCCATATTATTTTATCTTTAAGGCAAGTTTGGTGAGTTGAATAATCATAAACAAAAAGACAACGGTAATCGCTATGGAAAAAAGATGCCATTGTGCAACCCGATACAATACATCCGTCACCTCTCCACAAGAAACCGGAGGAGGAATCACCGCCTCGGTTTTCACACAGCCTTCTTGATACTCGGCCATACCAACCAGATATTCATCAAATGTTTGCGGGGGATGTGAAGGGAGAACAGAAGTCATACTTACTCTTTCTTCTCTTCAAACGAAGCATCGGTTGGACCTTGATCGTTTTTGGGCGATTCGGTCGATGGTGATCCGTGTTGTTGTTGTGTCTGCTCATACAGCTTAGCGCCTACGTGTTGAGCCACACGAGATAAATCATCCGCTGTGCGTTTGATGGCTTCGTGATCTTGCCCGTCTTTGACGCGCTTCAGCGCTTCAATTTTTTCTTGCACATCTTTGCGTTCCGCTTCACTGATTTTCTCCCCCGCATCCTGCAACATTTTTTCTGTCGTGTAGATCATGGTCTCGGCAAGATTTTGATGCTCCACATGTTCACGTTTCTTTTTATCTTCACCGGCATGCACCTCCGCTTCTTGCTTCATACGCTCCACTTCTTCTTTGGATAATCCTGTCGAAGCGGTGATGGTGATTTGTTGACTGCGGCCGCTGGCTTTGTCTGTGGCAGACACATGTAAAATCCCATTGGCGTCAATATCAAACTTCACTTCAATTTGCGGCACCCCGCGTGGAGCCGGAGGAAGACCGGATAAAATAAAACGTCCTAGGGTTTTATTGTCAGCGGACATCTCACGTTCCCCTTGAAGCACATGAATCTCCACCGTGGTTTGACTATCGGCAGCGGTGGAAAAAATTTGTGTTTTGGATGTAGGAACCGTGGTATTGCGTTCAATGAGTTTTGTCATGACTCCACCTAAGGTTTCGATTCCCAAAGAAAGTGGGGTGACATCAAGAAGCAAGACATCTTTCACTTCTCCACGCAACACACCCGCTTGCACAGCCGCACCCATGGCAACAACCTCATCGGGGTTCACACTGATATTGGGTTTTTTGCCAAAATATTCTTCCACCAGTCGTTGGATAAGCGGCATGCGTGTCATTCCTCCCACCAAAAGCACTTCATCTATTTGATCTTTGGATACGGCCGCATCCTGAAGCGCTTTGGTCACAGGAAGCAAAGTTTTTTGTGCCAAATCACGGCAAAGCTCCTCCAATTTTGCGCGTGTTAACGTCATCACCAAATGCTTGGGGCCATTGGCATCCGAGGTGATAAACGGTTGGTTAATCTCGGTCTGTTGCGCTGTGGATAATTCGATCTTTGCGCGCTCTGCTGCATCTTTGACGCGTTGCATAGCAAGCGCATCTCCTCCAATATCAATCCCTTCTTGTTTTTTAAATTCACTCAAAATCCAATCAATGATCACGCGATCAAAATCATCACCGCCCAAATGGGTGTCTCCGTTTGTGGATTTCACTTCCACGGTATCGCTGGAAAGATCCAAGACGGAAACATCAAACGTTCCTCCGCCCAAATCATAAACCATAATCTGTTGACCTTTCTTTTTATCAAAACCGTAGGCAAGAGCAGCCGCCGTTGGTTCATTGATAATACGCAACACCTGAAGCCCTGCGATTTCCCCTGCGACCTTGGTGGCATGGCGTTGAGCATCATCAAAATAGGCAGGCACGGTAATCACCGCTTCGGTAATGGTTTCTCCTAAACGTTCTTCAGCGTCATGTTTTAATTTTTGAAGCACCATGGCAGAAATCTCCTCGGGGGTATAATCCTTTCCCGACATCTTCACGATGATCCCTTCTCCTTTTTGTGCAATCTCAAAGGGAAACACTTTTTTATCATGCTGCACTTCACTGTCCTGATAGCGCCGACCGATCAATCGCTTGATCGAAAATAATGTGTTGTGAGGATTAGTCACGGCCTGACGTTTGGCCGATGTGCCAACCAGTCGTTCGTTATTTTTGGATAAAGCGACGACCGAAGGAGTGGTGCGCGCTCCTTCCGAGTTTTCGAGCACTTTAGGTTGCCCTCCTTCCATGATCGTCATGCAGGAGTTGGTGGTACCGAGATCAATACCGAGAATCTTGGACATAGAAAAAAAGATAAGTGAGTGAGCGCTGGAGAGAAAAAATTCTCCCCAAAATCAATCTCCTATCATTCCTGCTTATTTTTCCACACGTACTTTAATTTTCTTTTCACTCTTGGCCGGTTCTACTTTTGGAACGGAAATCTTCAATAAACCATTTTCTGAAATTGCGGTGGCACGCTCCCCTTGCACATGGACGGGAAGAGGAATGGAACGTTCGAACATGCCGTAACGAATTTCCCGATGCATATAGTTACGATCTTCGACTTCGGTTTTTTTCTCGGTCGTTCCTTTCACATGCAACACATCGTTCTTGATCGAAATATCCACTTTTTCCGGATCCACACCGGCAAGCGGTATTTCCACCACAACCGTGTCCTTGGTTTGAGATAAATCCACAGACGGCAAAAATCCTTGAAGCGAACGTCGAGGGGTGGAAGGAAACCCCTCAAAAAATTTTTCCCTATCCTCAAAAGGATCCACGGAAAAAAAGGGAGACCATCGAATAAGAGACATATGGAAACGCGTTATGTTTTAGAGAGACGAAGTCGATTCGTCTTTTTCTGATTCTGGAAGATGATTAACGACAACCCGCGCCGGACGCAGCACTCGATCTCCCAAACTCCATCCTTGTTGCTGCACATCCAAAATCTCTCGGTCCGCTTTTTCCTCTTCGATCTTTTGTTCAATCGCTTCGTGCAGATTGGGGTCAAATATTTCACCGCGCACTCCATAGACTTCCACGCCAAACTCCTTGAGCACTTCTTCCAATTGACGTCGAATATAAAGTACTCCTTGTACCCACTGCTTTGCGTGAGAGGAAAGATCTTCGGGTTCGTGATGAAGCGCTTGAGAAAAATGATCCATCACAGGTAACAGTTGAGAGACCAAATCTTCCTTTGTGATAAGACGAATTTTTTCTTTTTCTTTGCCTAGTTCTTTTTTCAAATTGTCATAATCTGCAAGCGCATGCTTCCAACCATCCAGATATTCCTGACAGGAGGAACAAGGGGTAGATATAGGTTGAGATTCTTCCATAATTTATTCTTCATCAAGCACTTCTTTTGCTTCTTGCAAAAGCGCGACATTTTTTTGATAATCCATACGCAAAGGACCGATGAGTCCAAGAAGTCCCACGTGATGATTGGGGAGTGTGTATTTGACGATGACCGAGGACATTTCTTTTCCAAACGGATTTTCACTCCCGATCATCACTTCGGGATGTTCGGAGATCTTTTCAAAAATTTCCTGAATCACATCATCAAAACGATCCACAAGGGTTGAAAGAGAACGCACGACATCGATATCCCGAAAATCGGGCTTGGCAAATAAATTGGAAACACCCGTGTAATAACTCCAACGTGGATCAAAGGCCACAATCGCGGTTTCCCCGGACAAATCCACCATGGCCTTTGCCAGAGATTTCACGATTGCTTCTTCACTATGCGCGTCCCCGATCGCTTGACGCAATTGAGACTTGTAACTCTTTTTCTTTTCTTGTCCCTGAAAACGCTGCAAATAATAAATATAGGCTTTCTCGGTTGGCACACGACCGGCAGAAGGATGCGGTTGACGAATATATCCTTCTTGTTCAAGGAGGCTCATGTCATTACGAATCGTGGCGGAAGAACAATCCATTTCGTAATGTTCACACAAAAATTTAGACCCTACAGGATCGGCAGTGCGAATATAAGCTTCGATAATCCATTGCAAAATCTGCTCTTGACGCTCATTCATAAAATTAGCACTCATTATTATAGAGTGCTAATCCAAGGTGTCAAGAGAATAACAAAGCTCAACTCATTGAACGGACTCACCTCCTGTTTGGCGCCACTGTCTCAAAAGATGATCCACCCCTCTCCATCCACCGTAGGGAGCAATATAGGTCAAATACAAAACACGTCGTCTAGCCTCTTTTGCGGAAGGAAGCGCGTGATCAACCTTTGCTTTTTCCAAATCTTGTAACTCTTTCACCGCCTTTTCCAGTTCTGCCATTGCCTCTTCTTGCCCCCCTCTCTTCTCTGCTTTGTGAGACGCCCCTTCCCCCCCTTGCCCTTGTGATTTTTTTACACCATGCGCTTGCTGTCGCGCCTGTTCCGCAACAAGGGTTTGATGCTTCCCTTTCCATAATTGGTGCTGTTCGTCTGCATGATGAAACGCTGTGATACTCTGACGCAATTGTTGATGAGCTTCAAAACCCAACGTACGTTGATGTTGATCGGTCGGTGTGCCTCCTTGCCATCCTTCCAGTTGAAACTGATTGACCCATTGCGAACGATCACTCCCGGGAGCATGGATTTGGTACATGCCAAACTGATCATTAAACGCTCCCTGCGGCGGCAAAACCATACGATTATCAAATCCCATCACCACCCATCCTGTTTTTTGCAATACATCTTCCTGATTTCTCACCAAATCTCCTTTTTCAAATAAAGGCGGATATTTTTCCCGCAATCGCATCACTTCGGAAAAAGCGAACTGATATTCGAGTTGCGCTTTTTTCCGCTCCAATCGCCATCGCTCCTCTGCCAATTCCGCTTGCTCAAGCGCAAAAGCCCCTCGCTCGCGTGCGTGCGAAAGATTCCTTTCCAATCCGGCGATCTCCTGACCCAACAAAGTGATCCGCTCCCCAAGCTGTCTGCGTTCTGAAATAGAAAGAATAAATGTCTCTTCTTTTTTTGGCTTGAGCGCCGCAGGTTCAGGTTTTCGTATGTCAAACACAACCGCGGAAACATCCGCGTCCCCTTTTGGTTTTCTTTGTCTTGCTTCAAGCGCGCGGATTGTAGCCTGTTGGATAGCCTGCTCTGTTCCTCGGGCGTTGGGATGTTGTGCAAACAAGCGTCCGAGCTCCTCGGAGGAAAGAGCTTTCATAACCTCATCGTTTATAAAAATCAAACGATCGCCTTCTCTCACCTCCACACGATCTATCGGTATGTCTTGATCTTCAGATGGCGCCGTGTCTTTCTCAATCTCATAATGTTTTTTCCCGCGACAAATAAAAAGACGCATTTCTCCTGTTTGAAAAATATGTGCGCATAACGTTCCTCTCGCGTCACTTATTTTTACCAGCCCCAAGGAAAACGCCCGACGAAAATTTTCCGGAATCTGTTGTTTGACGTAATGCGCTTCCAGACGGTTTTTTGCTTCTTCAAGTGCGGACCATATTTGTCGGTCCACAAAAGCCCATGCCTGCTCGGGGGTCGCCTGACGCGCGGCTTGATAATTTTCAAGTTGACGATCTAGAACGCTTCCGCATTGTTGCGCCAATATTTGTGCCACCACTTCTCCCCCTCCATGAGTACTGTGACTGTCAACGAGACCACAGAGATGTTCTTGCGGCAAATGAATTTTCACATCGGTTCCCGAATGCAAACGCTCCCGCTCCCCTGTGCGGGCCGATTCCACCCCGAGATTCAATATTTTTTTCATCCCTCTCTCATGTCCTCTCTCCATGGATTCTATCTGTGTCACACTCATACGGTTTTTTCTCTTTTTTGCAAGGTCTTCCGATGACGTTGATGGGCACCCGTGCGTTTTCCGCATGATTCCACCCAGGTTTCCCATTCTCGTCGTTTTGTTTTTTGTGAAGCGAGTAATTGCGTAAAACGCTCGCCACCCAAAACACTTGGCACGATGACAAAAGTCGCTCCCGCGCGATAACAACGTTCGGCTTCCTCGGGACGATGAGCAGACACAATGACTGTGCCTGTGTAATGATGCCGATGCACATACGCCAAAAGCGACAAACTTACGGACGCATCTGGAATCGTGGAAATAATGAGTTGTGATTTTTGCACTTGGAGCTCTTGCAAAAATCCTTCGTCCCCCGCATCTCCATACACAACCGGTTCTCCCACCTCGGTCAACTCTCGGATGGCTTGCGGATCAAAATCCACAATGGTGTAAGACTTCCGTAATTTTTTGATGCTCGGCAGCAAAACCGCTCCCATACGGTGATACCCGAACAAAAGCACATGGGACGCTTTGCGTTCTTTGAGTTTTTCTTCTTCCAACATATGATCCGGTTCCATCCATCGCAAAAGCGGACGAATCCATATGTACACTTGTTCATTATGTTTGATGAAATAAGAACTGATGGCGATTGTGATCAATGCCACGGGAGTGGCGATTGCCATGGCTTGATCACTGATATGGCCCGCAGCAATCCCGGCAGCAAGGATGATAAAAGAAAATTCGGAAATCTGAGCAATGGAAGTGCCTGTCAAAAATCCTGTGCGCGGATGATACCCAAACGCACGCATGAGAAGCAGAACAACAAGGGGGTTACTGATGAGAACAAAAACGGAAAAAGCAAAGATGGGTAACCAGTTTGCCCCAAGACTTCCCAGATCAAGACGTGCGCCCAAAATCACAAAAAAGATAATAAGGAAAAAATCACGCAAAGGTCGCACGCGGGCATTGATCTCACGATGATAGACACTTCCCGATAAACTCATACCCGCAAGGAGTGCGCCAATCTCCACGCCAAATCCAAAAAATGATAACACCCCCGCCACAAGAAAACACCAAGAAAGCGCAAAAACCATAAGAAGTTCTTGTGACTTGGCGACATAAGATAAAAGAGGTGGGACGATTTTTGTCGATACAAGCCAAAGGACGGGAATAATCACGATGCCCTTGAGCAAAGAGTTGACGAAAATATGTTCCAAAGTGGCTCCGCTTGAAAAAGCGCCGACCACAAGAAGAAGAAACATGGCGATAAAATCTTGTACCAGCAAAAATCCTATACTGATCCTGCCGTAAAGCGTGCTCAAATCCTCTTTATCCATGAGAAGTTTGACGACGATAATGGTACTTGAAAAAGCAAATGTGATTGCAAGATACATGCTCGTCAATGTATCAAGTCCCAATAACAATCCTACGGCAAACCCCGCAACCGACGTAAACAATACCTGTCCCACTCCGGTGGCTAAAGAAATTCCCCCCACGTCTTTCACTCCACGCCAATTGAGACCCAGTCCAACCGTGAATAACAAAAAAGCCACGCCAAGCTCGGCCATGACTTGAAACACATCCGTGTTATGGGTAACAGCTAACACACTGGGGCCCACAATCACTCCGGCAATGATATAGGCCATGATAAGCGGTTGTCGCAAAAAAGATGCGGCCAAGGAGAGAAGGCCGGCGACAGCGACGATGAATCCGATTTGAAAAAATAATTCCTCCAATAACATGTAAGACTATTATAACACGGGGCGCAGCGGAATCCTGTTTGAGTATCCGCAGTGCGGGCATAAGAGAACGATTTCTTCTTGCTCTTTGAAAATCCCCATGGGATGACGGCAGGTGGAAATCGGACAAATGATCAAATCGGGATAGGTCTCTTGCCCTTTTGCAAAATGATCCAAAAGACGCTCTTGTATCTTTTCTGATAAACGATTTTTCTCAAAATACAGTTCTGATGTTTCTCTTATTTCTGGATCGCCAAGATGTCCCATATTATCCGAACATGAGCAATTCAGGACGTAAAATGAGAAGAGCACCGAGGACGAGCATAAGAATACCGCCGATCAAGTGCGAATAACGCGAATACTTGGAAGTGATCCCTGTCACATGGAGTGTGGCCATGGAGACAATAAAAACAATGAGATCATCGAGCATGAAAAAGAAAATATAGAGAAGAAGATATCCGTAATACTGCCAGGCGGGTAAATCATTCAGGGAAAGGACTTGGGTGTAAATGGCGGGGAGACCGGCAGAACAAACAAGTTCAACAAGATTCACCGCAAAGGCAAGCAAGACGATTCCGATCAAAGCCATCCAAAATTGTTGATGATGAGCGACCGCACGCAAACGATCAAACACTTTTTTTCGGTTTTCGTGTGATGTGACCTTACAGGTTCCGTCCTTATTGCGCATGTACTCACGCAGGTTGTAGCCTCCACTTGCAAGTGCGACGGCTCCAATGACAATCCGCACCCACACCATCATACCGATAAATAAAAAAACATTGAGCCAAGCGGAGAGGAACAAAAAGTAGACAAAGCCCGAGGCAAAAACAAACGCGCTTCCCAACATCCACATACGCTTTTTGTTGTGCATGTTGACAAGGAGACTGATCAAAAAAAGCAAGGTCCACATGGCGCAAGGATTGAATCCATCAAGCGCTCCAATCAAGATCGTCAACACCGGAAGAGAAAAAGAAGAGGAACTGATCGTTCCAAATAAAGGCAATGTGATTTCCACTCCTTGATCCTCCTTTGATGAAGGGTTTGCTGTGATGGGCAAAGTCACTTCTTCTTGTCCTGATGTTTCCCCTCCCAAGGTGGTCATGCCCGAGACATCAATAAATGCCGATAATGGATCCTCGCAGTCGCGAGCTGCACATTGTGCAATTAGTCGTAAAATTTGTGCTCCCGTTGTCTTTTCTGTGGCATACCCACTGACAAACTGATCCCCGATAACGGTAAAAGGCACACTTCCCGCGTTTGCACCAAGCACCTCTCCCGCCTGCCGAAGAAATGATTGATTTACCTCGTCATACCACACCTCAAACGCGTACACGTTCACAAACGAATACTGTTCTTCCACGGCTTTTAAAAACGGTTCTTCATTTGAACAATGTGGACATCCGTCCCCATAAAAAAAGTAGACATTCAAGGGGGAAAGTTCGGTTGTCACATCTTCCGCCCTCACGGTGAGGGGAAAAAGACTGATGGCAATGAAAATGCCTACGCAAAATAAAAAAAGGTTCCGCATAATTTCTCCTATTGTCTCGGGAACCTTCCTTATTGTCAACGTAAAAGATGCGCAAAAGATGAAAGACGGTACACCCCGGGGCTTTCTTCCACCACTTCTTCTTGTTCCAAATCTTTTTTTCCTCCCAAAGAAGGAATATCCGCGACATAACGCGGAAGCTGAAGGGAAGGATATTGGGATCGAATCTGTGTCATCAACTCTTTTCCCTTTTCAATCGGCACATAAAAATGCCGTGTGCCACAGGCAGGATCGAGTTGATGGAGATAATAATTTTCTACACCGAGCGTTGAGAGGGATTGAAAGAGGGTAATGAGTGTTGTTGCATCATCATTGACTCCGCGTAAAAGGACGCTTTGATTTTTTAGTGTGATCCCCGTACCTTGCAATCGTTCTAAAATAAGACGATTTTCCTGCGCCAATTCTTTGGGATGATTAAAATGGGTGACGATCGTGAGTGGTAGCTTTGTGTGCATGCGATGACACTGTTCCAAAAAAGAAGGTGTGATGCGGGAGGGAAGAACAACGGGGATGCGTGTATGAATACGCAGTCGTTCGATTGTAGGAACCTCGCAAAGCGTTTGACACCAAGACTCGAGAAGATCGTCAGTGAGCATCAGAGGATCTCCCCCACTTAAAATAACTTCTTTTACTTCGGGATGTGCGTGCAGATATTTGATCGCGGAGGGAATATCTGTTCCTTGTGTCATGGTGGATTTTAGACAACGACGAAAACAAAAACGACAGTGCTGTGCACAAGCCGAAGTGACAAGGAGTAATACACGATCAGAATAGCGATGTAAAAGCCCGGGGACGGGAGTATGATTTTTTTCGCAAAGCGGATCTTCTCGCTCATGATCGCTCACCACACATTCTTGAGCGGAAGGAAGACACATACGGACAAGAGGATTGGAAGGGTCTGCATTTTTGACAAGCTTTATTGTATGCGGAGTGATGGAGACGGGAAAAAGTTGTTGAGCATCAATGTCTCCTTCGGTCAACCAAGAAAAAAGCGTCCGAAGTTCTTCGGGGGTGCGGATACTTTGTTGCAGTTCTCTTTGCCAAGATTCCATAACGCGGCACACCATACGACAAAGAAAGGAAAAAAACAAAAAACACCGAGAGCGTGTCGGCGTTTGGGTGTGGAGTGGATCTTACGATTCCGGTTTTTTTGGGTCCTCTCTGACCCCGAATTTCTTTTTCATGTACCCACTCACAAGTGAGGAGAAGAGAAAACGAACGATGACACATGCACCCAGTCCGATGGCCCCGGAATAACGGATCATCGAGGTAACCTCGACGTCTGAAACATCTTTGTACAGAAGCGGTCCAAACGCGATCAAAAGGAGCAAAGTGACAATGATAGAATCTACCACACCGGCAAAAATGTCATTTCCTTCACGTTCTGCCATCAAGAAGACGAACAAAGTCACAGAAAGTGTGAAAGCACTCGCAGCAATATGTAGCACTTCCATGGTCTCAAGCCTCCTTGTGCGTGTTGTCGGCAAAACTGTTTTAACATGCGTAAACCCACTCGTCAATAAAAAATCTACATGTGGTGTCACATGTGGTGTCAGGTCCGACTACGGACTTTTTTTCAAAAAGCTCAATGATTTCAATGAAAATTTGGCTCAACAAAATCGCGGTAACAAAATAATTTTATCTACACAAAAAATAAATAAGTGTTTTTGTGAATGTTTACGCATTTTTCTGTGTAATAATATTTGCACATTGAGATATTAAAAAGTACGAAGTCAGACCTGACACCAATGGAGAGTTGGGAACAAAAAAAAAGCACCCATATGAAGGATGCTTATGTCGAGATCGTGTAGGCGCGAGACCAGAGCTCGACTCCGTTTTCATCAATCGGCAGTCTTGCCCCTTGCTCGATCAAAGTCGTCAGCCCCTTTCCCGTGATTCTCCATCGACCCATAGCTGCTTGATGGATCAGACCTGTCTGAACCCAACGACTCATGAGATCTGCAGGCACAACTGTTGCATCAAGGAACACGAGAAAATTCTCGACCACCTTGGTGGGAACCGAGCAAGCAAATCCTTCGTCTTTCCACATGACTTGCAAAAGTGCAAAAGCAGCCAAAAAATTGAGTTCTTCTGTGGGGGTCATGGCTGGACTCCTGGGGTGGAAGAGGCTTCTTGCAAAAGTTCAACCGCGGGAAAAAGTGTTGGGGAAACTGTCTGTTTCACCGAGCTTTTATAACGACTCCACCAAGACTGGCAGTTTTCATCTTGTGCACAGGCCTCGCAAAGAGGTTGTCTGTGCCTTCCCAGAAATGCTTTCAGCTCTTCCTCTTGTCCTTTCAAGCTATCGCAATCCATTCCTTCGGAACCCACATATGGAATCAAGCGGCAAGCTCGGTATTCTGATCCTCCGACCAAATGACCACACATGCGTTTGAGCTTGGCTATTTCTTCGAATTCCGAAGCCATCTCCTCATAAACTTCCATTGTGTTGCAAGGAGATTTTTCTGGAAAGGAACATCCCATGAGAAGAAGGAGAAGAAACGGAGGGAACATCTTTATGGAGAGCTTGTCGATAATGGAGTGAAAAAACCTGTATACCACGCTGACGATCAGGGAGAAAAAAAGGATGCCTCCGGCTACGGCAAAAATCTTCACGCAAGGAGACAGGGATTGGATGTAGGCGAACATGAGGAAAGCCTCCGACGTTGGAAGGAACGAGATGTTGTTGCAAAAAACAACGTAAAAACTTGCCACACACAAGACAAAAAAGCAAGAATCTCTCTTCTTGTAAAAAAAACGCGCCCACCAATAAGGTAAGGGCGCAGATGACGAACGTTGCCGATGATTACGGCAAAGAAGGTTACGGCAACACCGGATATTTCTCCCGCATACGCTTACGAAAATGACTGGGCGTTTCTTCAAGATGAGGTAGAACCACGGCATCGGCTGCTTCTAGCACTTCGGAAGCATATTCCGGAAAACCATTGTCGCCAAACCTGGGATCGGTAACCGTCTCATAGGCCAAGCGGGCTTGCACCACAAGCGCCGAATAATTCCGATCATCAAAGAAGACATAAGCCAAGGTGCGACCATATTTGTCGAGACAATCAGCCCGCTCGATCTCAACCTTGTTAGCCATGGCCAGCACACCTTGCATGAACCCGCGAGCGTCCGGACCATAAGGTTGATCGTCCATCTTTGGAATATCATGAGCGACTTCGGCTGTATCGATTCCAAGGATGCGTACTGTTTCAACATCTTCCGGCCACCAGATGGAAAAAGTATCTCCATCGTCTATCTCGATCCATTCCATTGGTACGGGGATGCGTCTATGAGCCAACTGTGACTGCAACTTTGTCTCACTGCAGGAAACGAGAGATATTACGTTGGTCTGCAGCGCTGAATCCATAGTCGTCATGGGATGCGTCTCGGCCACAGTGAATTGAATCTTGGTTTGATCGGTTTTCTCCGATCGATGCACACCGTAGATAAAGAACGAGAGCAGTGAGAGGAGGAAGGCACACAATGGCAAAATACTTTTGAACGAAAAAATGGGCACGACTCACCTCACGTTTGGGTTGCGATTTCATTTCACTGGAAGGTTGTCGGAAAGTCAATGACTCCAGCCAAGTGATCGGACGAATATGCTAAACTAAATATCTATGCGACTTAAAACATCGTTTGGCCTCATCATTATTGTTTTGCTCGTAATCCTTGTTAGTATTGCAAGTTTGTACTTCGGTTTGAAGCAAGAACCTGCCAATGATGAACTGTCGGGTGCGGAAACTACGCAAGAAGAAAATTCAACAACGATCCAAAATCCGGAAAAAACGGAATTTTCATGGGAAGAAATCGAGAAAGGAAATCCTACCGGTCCTTGGTCGCGCGACCTTCATATGGCATTAAGCCATGATGGCACAACTTTTGATTCACCTCAGATGTTTATTGAACGTGCAGGGGTTCCAAGTATTATTGAAGATTCACAAGGTCAGCTCATCACCGCCTTTCAATGGTTCCCGCAATCAAATGAAGGCTTTGATGCTATTGCCGTTTCTTTCTCTGAAGATCGAGGAGAAACTTGGTCAAATCCAACATCTATTGTGGTTGAAGGTTTTCCGGAAGATTATATACGTCCCTATGATCCAACCCTTACTCTCACAGAAAATGGGAAAATTCGACTTTTTTTCACTTCAAACCTTGCTACCAAAGATCCAAATGCAATCTCACAAATCTACTCAGCTCTTTCCGATGATGGAATCCATTACGCATTCGAAGACAATGCTCGTGTGTCGATTGAAAACGAGCGTATGTATGATTGTGCGGCCGCTCTCTTTTCTCGCCTTTGGTATCTCCTCATGCCTTCTCCCGGAGGAGCACTCTTTTTCACTTCCACTGACGGAATCTCCTTTGCTCAAACTCAAACCCTATCATCCTCAAAAAACTGGACGGGAAATCTTCTGACTCAAAATGATGCCCTTCTATTTTATGGCGGAGGTCCTGGGAATATTTGGTGGTCACAAACATCTGATGGGCAAACATGGTCTCAACCAAAAACAACAAATTTAACAGGTGGCGACCCGGCTATTGTTCAACTTGAAGATGGAGATTATCTCATGATTTTTGTCAGCGATCCAAGGAATAAATAACCCAAACGAATTGCTTGGTCTAGAGCTTTTAACGTAACGAGTTGTTGAATTGTTTCGTCTGGTTTTCGATAATCAATTGCTACCCGTAGTTGTCCACTCTATTTCAAAGTGGACTTTTTATCGAACGAATGGAGGCTGTCGAAACATTGGTATAGCGTTGGGTCGTACGAATGTTCGCGTGTCCAAGAAGCTTCTGAATAAATCGAATATCTGTTCCTTGTTCCAGTACGTGGGTTGCAAAGCTGTGGCGCAGGGAATGGAATGTGGCTGATTTGGTAATACGGGCGGATCGAAGTGCTCGGGTAAAAACCTGCTGTATCGAACGTGTCGTCAACCGCCCACCTCGTTCGCTGGCAAATAGATAATCACCCGGACATTTTCCGACAGCAGATTTTTGCAAATCCAAACGCAAAGTTTCCGGTAGTAATGTGATGCGGTCCTTCCGCCCTTTGCCTTCATGGACGTAAATGACCCCGTCGCCAAAATCCACATCCCCTGCGCGCAAATTCACCAGTTCAGAAACACGAAGCCCCGCTCCATATGCAAGCGCGACCATCGTCTTGTGTTTGAAATTTGATATAAACTCGAGGATCTGTTTGATTTCATTATGGGTCAAGACGATCGGGAGCCGCGCGGGACGTTTCAATCCTGTTATGTTGATGTGAACGTCTGTGTGGATGATTTCACGAACGTAAAATAAGATTGCCTGAAGATAAGATTGAACGGTCTGAACCGAAGCTTTGTGCTCATAAAGAACGTACAGAAACGATTCGATGGTTTTCTCATCGGGATGATTGAGAAGATGGGGGTATTGATCAAAAAATCGACGCACACACCCTGCATAGCTTTTGCGTGTCGCTTGACTATAATTTCTTAAGACCAGAATTCGATCCATTTCTTCCAGCGCAGTTTCTGAGTCAGAAAAAAATATTGTGTTCATATGAATTCGCCATAAAAAACAAAAAACCCCCATCTGTTTTATAGAGGGAGTTTACTTTATGACTTTATTTTTCCTTGTTTTAAAGGTTTTGTCAATGCTAAGATATTCACATCATATAAACCCTACCAAGGATCACTTATCCGAAATGTTTTCAGATATAAACCAGTTATCGGAAATAGTCAAAAATCTCTCTCTATTTATATTTTAATTCTTTGGCAATTTTCGGCGGTCGGAATGACTCGTGATATAATTAAGTCATTATTAATTAAAAAATTATGAGCATTGAACAAATGGAAGCTGGTTCGCCTGAAAAAGAACCAAAGAAAAAGTTTAAAGTTGGAATTGAAATGGAGGCTTATGGAAAAGATGGTGCGGAAATCGAGGGTGGTGATTTATGGGAAGATGTAGAAGTTGAAGCGGCAACCGAGGATGAGGCTCGGGATATTGTATTTAATAAAATGGATTTTGGAAACAGACGACCAAATGGATATTCGGAAATTAAAGAAGTGGGCAAACCCAAAGAAGAGCCTCCATTTCAAGGTGTAAGATTGGGTAGATAAATTGCCAAAAAATTAAATTTCTTTTAATAAGGAAAGAGATTTTTGACTACATCCGATAACAACGATTATCCGGCTACGGCTCTTCCAAGAGCCTCCGCGCAAATTCGCTTTCGCTTCGCTCCAGCGAACTTCGGATACTCGTAACGTTATATGAAATATGCTTTTCTTTTTACGGCTAGCGCCTTAAACTTTTCTATCTTGGTTTCAAGAATTTAGCGCAACAAGCTTAGTAAAAACTTCATCGGGTTTGTAAAACTGTAAGGCAGCTCTCGGACGATCGTTCAACTGTCTTTGA
>LCMS01000017.1 GCA_001002765.1 Candidatus Uhrbacteria bacterium GW2011_GWE2_46_68
TCAAAGACAGTTGAACGATCGTCCGAGAGCTGCCTTACAGTTTTACAAACCCGATGAAGTTTTTACTAAGCTTGTTGCGCTAAATTCTTGAAACCAAGTTAGAAAAAATATAAAAAAGTAAATAAATTCAACTTTCTGTATTCTCTACAAAAAGCACGAAACCAGACCTGACCCCAAATCTTTCAAAAAACCAAAAAGAGCCCGCAGAAGGGCTCTTTATTTTTATAACTCTTCATGAATCAACTGATGACGGCGGCGGATGCGTTCAGACTGAAGCCAGATGTACGCGATTCCCATGAGACCTCCGAGCACAAATCCGGAAAAAATATTCGCTAAAATATTTGGCTTGACCGGCCATCGGGAATTAAGCGGATCATCAATCAACCTGACTTCCACATTACCTCCCGATGTGTACGTTTGCGCTTGTTCCATCAAAACGGTTGCAACCGCTTTCACAATTTGTTCTGCCTGAATGACCTCTTGATGATAGGCGGAAATGGTCATGATCCCCGACCCTCGAGAAACAGTAGCACCCACGGTCTTCATCCAATCTTGTCGTTTTTTATAATCTTCTTCTCGAAAAGTGGAGGTATCAATACTATACCCGGAAGCCATTACCTCATTAAAAAAAGTGGTGGTATACAAAATGGTGGAAAGATTTTCCGCAATGCGCTCTTCAGATCGACTGGCAGTATATGCGTCTACTGAAGACCCCACATCTTGAAGTACCATAAGTCTTACGGTGGAAGAATACTTGAGCGGCTGTAGGAACGAAACTGCAAGCGCAAGGACAAATCCCACACAAGCAAACAAAAGGATCGTTCTCCATCCATACCACAATAGCGTGGTGTAATTGCGACTGGGCATATGACTATAGTCATCACATTATGAAACAGGACTTTAGACACCGCAAGGATGGATGGGATGCGCCGTCCTGCAGCACAGAAAAACCGCAGATGTATCCAGAGATACATTGAGGATTTTTCTGTGCGAAGGACAAGCAGACCGCCATCATTGCGGATGGATAAATCCTGTTTCGTGATGTAATGACTATAGGATACGTTATTTTTCGCCAAGCGTCACGGAAATTTCTATTTTTTCTCCATCACGATCAAGAGAAAGGATCACAATATCTCCGGGAGCATAATGGACGAGACGTTCATCAAGACTAAAAAAAGCGTCTATAACCTGTCCATCAACCGCAAGGAGAATGTCTCCCTGCTTGAGCCCGGCTTTAGAAGCAGGACTGCCGTACATAATCGATCCGTTTCCTGTAAGCACAGCACCTGCATGATATCCACGTGTCGTTTCTTCCAAAAGACCTTTGGTTTGCGCGATATCAACTGACTGCACGCCAAGAAAAGCGCGCGTCCACTCCCCTGTTTGCAACAAACGGGTAAACGCGTCGGTAAAAACATTCAAAGGAATCACCGTCGCATATTCTTTTCCACTTTCTTCCACACCATCGATAATACCAATGCATTCACCCGCTATGTTGGCGACCGGAGATCCCACCTCATTTTCGACAATAGATTCCTGCAATACAAGACGTCGTGACAAAGATTCGGAAGAATGAAGCTGGGTCTCAGTGTGCAAAATTGTAAAAACCGATGTCTCGATCACCTCTTTTGTGGCAGGGGTCACGAACACCTGATCTCCTGATTGCGCATCCCACCCGCTTCCAAACGGCACCACCGGCAGATGATCGGCTGAAATTTTTACAAATAATGCGCCGGTTGCCTCATCTCGCACCGTACGTTCAATTTCATAAAACTCCTGCTGTACTTCGGCTTGCAAATATTCTTCCGCAATCCCCGGTTGATCCATCGTGAGGATCCAGCCATCAGTTGTGAGAACAACTCCGCGTGAAACACGATCTTCTTCCCGCAAATAACCAATGGAAGAAGGAAGATAAAAAACTACCACACTGGGAATAACTTGTTCCTCCACTCCTTCGAGCGCTTGAGAAAGAAATTGCGGTACGGCTCGCGGACGTTCGTCAGACAAACGTAAAGGAGTTGTATATTCCCCAAGTTGAATTGCATAACTTGCTAGATAATTTGTGGTCAGGGCGGTTGCCAAAACTCCACCGGCTGATCCAAGCAAAAGAGCGATACATATTGTTTGAAGAGTCATTGTCAAGGAAGAAGAAATTTTTTTCATATCACCTTTCAAACCCATTGGGCAGTGCCAACGATCATGACTAAAAGACCGCAAGAGACCAAAAGATAACGACGTAAAAATGCTTGAGAAAGATTTTCAAAAAAATGTGCGCGTGTCAATCCCAAAAATAAATAAAAGCATACGGTAAATAAAGCGGCATTCACATAAAATCCACTCGGAAGCCATGACAAAGCAATAAACAATTCGGTCATAAGGACAGCGCCCGTAATCACGGTGGATCGTACAAGAATGTGTTCAATTTTACTCACCCAAAATGTGGCAGCGAGCATATACACGATGAGTAAAAGAATGGCCGGAGCAATGAGCCATAAAGGAATTTGAAGAAACAATTGCAATCCAAAACCAATCGAAGCATAAAAATAAAGTGCCAAGACATGCAAGACAAGGGAAAGATGTTCGATCGTATAGGCCTGATAGCGAACGGGAAGATGAAGATAATAAAAAACTTGCTCCGTAAAGAAAAAAAGACAGACGGCCGTGGCAACACCCAGAGCCATTTGCGACCAAAATGATTCTAAAAAAAGAAAAGCACCCAAGGATGAAGTGAAAAAAAGAACAGGTGTGAGTAAAAAAAACCGATAGGTCTTTTCTTGCCAATCAAAAGAAATCAACCGCGCACACAAATACAAGCAGAGGATCCATGCCACCAAGGCTCCGATCCAAAACCACGCAGGTTGCCAGATCATCCAGGTATACCCCGAAGCCACCACACAGGCGACCGCATACGGAATGGCACGATAAAAAACCAACATAATTATTCGGCTGCGTCCACTGACAATTCACCTTTTAAAATCATCAAACCGTCTTCGTAAGAAATATCACGTAGACGCACATAGGATCCAAGCTCGGCATATAAGGACTCGAGATTTTTTTCCACGACCGTGTGAATGAGAGGATTCAACACTTGTAACGGTAAGGACAAAACACCCAAAGAAGCCGCTTTGATGTCTAACACGATTCCTCCTTCTTCCACGGTGGCATACACGTCCAAACGCAAAGCGGTTTGTTGCGGATTATTTTTGATGGGCAAAAAAATCTCTGCGCCTTTTTGCGGATCGAGTGCAACTTGCGCCAAAGAAAAATCGAAAGGTAATCCCGCCCCTGCCCGATCGGCTAAGCTGCGAAGCGAAGCTGTAAAAGATTGTTCGGAAAGACCGACCTCTAAGGCTGTGTCTTCAAGAGCTCCTTGACCTTGGTACAATCGTTTCATTAACGTATCTGACACTTCGGATTGAATATACGTTTCGATGGGCACGCCCGGGGTCACCACACGCAACGGAGTGGGCACCTCATAGGCCAAACGCGTGAACACTGGAATTGTCACAAGTCCGGTTGCTGCGATGACCCAGACTATTCCCGCCGCGACAACGCTCAGCAAAACAAAAACGATAACCGCGCAGGTAACAAACGGATGTGGTTTCTTTTTCAAAATAATCGTTTCCATAAAAAGTTCTAAAATCACTTGAACGTGGAATCGATCCAGGGATTGGCTGCAAAAATTTCGAACAATTGATCGAAACCTGACACGCACATCTCCTCATCTTCTTGACAAAGATTGTTGAGTCCAAACGCAATTTGTAAATGCAAATCTTTCTTTTCCGCTGGTACGCGCAAATTTAATAACTCTTGCAAAACTTCTCCCGCATACGCTCGACGATCTCCCTGGTTTGATTGTATCGCGTAGTTCATCATAAACCCATCCATCACACCTTGAAGAGATTGCTCATACTCGGCCGCAGTAACGGGTTCTCGTGTCTCGGTTAAAACGGGGTACCCTTCCTGTACAGAAGGGGAAACGGTTTGCCACACAAGCAAAACCAGCGCGACCGTAAGCACTCCTAAAAGAATGGGAAACGCATACGCATGATGATGAAATCGCATATTATTGTGCGTCTTTAAAAAGATCCTCAAGCACGACCACGACTAATGTGGCAAGAGGAATCGCCAAAATGGCTCCGGCGAGTCCCCCGACTTTCATGCCGATAAGCAAAGCCGCGATGCTGATGATCGGGTTAAGTCCCGTGACCTTTTGCATAATTTTTGGTACGAGAACATGATTTTCCAATTGTTGGATAACAATGTAGAGAATCAATACGCAAAAACCCAAAATGGGAGATTGTGCAAAAGCGATGATCGCGGCCGGAATCACGGAAACGATCGGGCCCACATACGGAATAATTTCCAAAAGACCAGCGATGATCGCAAGAAGAAGTGCATACTTGACTTGCAACAAAGAGAGGCCAAGAAAGATAAGACATCCCACGATAAGACCAAGTAAAATTTGCCCTTGCAGCCAGGCGCCGATTTTCACTTGAATTTTTTGGAGCAAATGTTCGATGTAGGGTTGATACTCTGCGGGAGCGAGGTTGCGAAAATAACTGCGCGCTTTTTTCTCCTCCACCACCATGTAAAACGTGAGCACAAGGACGATAAACAAAGCAGCAATGCCGCCCACCACTCCTTTGACCGTGGAAAAAACCGAACTTACGGATTGAGAAAGCGTTTCTTGCATGGAAGAAAACGCAGCAGATAAATGAGGCTGAACATTGGCTTGAAAAAAATCACCCACAGGACCAGTGCCACCCAATGAGGAAGAAAAACTGGTGAAGAGTTCTTTAGATTGTTCAACGACAACAGGAACAAGGATGGTAAAAACCGCAACGACAATGGCACCCAAAATAAGATAAAGGAGGAGGACGGCAATACCGCGAGGAATTTTGTGTTTGGCAAACCAAGCAGCAAGAGGTGTGATAAGTCCGGCCAAAAGAAGAGCAACAAGAAAAATGGCGACGATGTCTCGGATGTACCATAAAAACCAAAGTCCAAGCACGATGAAAACAACTTTGACAAAAGTCATGGTTGTTACATTGACATTGGTGGATCGCTCGGTGCCTTGTGCGCCCATAGATGTGGTTAGTATAGCACAAAAAAGAAGAAAATGAGGTGGATGCTATTGGCTTTTAGTGTCCAAGTTCTACCTGAACATCACCCTCGTGCACGGGAGTTGCTTTGAGGCCGTGTCTGTTTCTTGCCAGTTTGTATTGTCACAGGCGCTATGAGGATTTTCCTTGACCTGATTGGCATCATCTGAAAAACCGAACAGATACATACAACGAAGTCCTGCTTTTCCAAGCAGGCTTTTTCTTTTTGAAAATGGCTTAAAAAATGAGGGAAAACTTGGTGTTTGGATTGACAAAAACGTCAAAAAGTGCTACATTTTGATGTTTTTACGCTCATTCCAAACCTCCAAGCAGGCGAGGAATTCTCGCCATCCCCTCACCCACGCAGGAGCCGCCATGTCTTCCACTCTCGTCCTTCTCTCTGTGACTCGTTGGTTCGGACGTATCATCACCGCGAGTCTGCTCATCGTGATCGTGCTCATCGCGATCACCAAGATCGCCCGTGCTGATGATGAAGACCCGCGGAAGCCTTCGCTCTACGTGCCGAGCTGGCAGTCGCCCGCGACCCCGCCTCCCCCGCCCGTGGCATGGACGATCAGTGGCACCAAAGCATACGTTTGGGCCGAGCACATCCCCTTCAAGAACTGTGGCGATACAGATATGACTACGGTCAGATACAACTTCGTTCTGCACGAGGTCACTGTCTCGTGCCATGAAGAGAGCTTCACGCTTCCACCCCTCCCCGAAGGGATTGAGGTGTTCGAAGTCCGCCGTTCCACCATGGTCATGAAGTAGATCTCCTGTCTCACTGCGCGCACGACGCCTCACCGCGGACGCCCCTCCTGGGATCCGTAAGGTGGGGCGTTTTCGTTTGGCGTATAAAATCAATGTCGAATATCTTTTCAATCCCACATAAAAATCCCAACTATGGTTGGGATTTTTATAAGTCCCCCTTCGTCCCGCCATCGGCGGGACTTCGGTGGGACATCCCACATAGCTCAACGTAGTTGAGCGACGGGGGATGGTGGAGCTGGGGGGAATTGAACCCCCGTCTGGTAAGACTTCACGTTTTCATTTGTTCCAAGCTCATTCCTGCTTTTGTACTCTGTCGCGCTTAGAGCAGGAACACATACGCGACAAGAGGTACCTGATTGCCATCTAAATCTTCATGACAGGTGGCGTGAAGATCGAAGCTCACAAATATGACACCCGGCTCCCTACAAGTGAGCATATAAGGACGGATGGTTGTAGCAATTAAGCGACAACGGGCGCAAATGCTGGGAGGGCAAAAGCCTTCTTCGCTTGCGTATAAAGATTGGCAGTTGTCTTTGATGCATCAAGGATTTACGAGGTCTGATGCACCCTCGGCTTGATGGAAACGCAAAGGGCTTCCGTCGATCCCGATCAGCCCCGCTTTATGTCCCAAAACACAAAGCGTGAATGACCGGAGAAAAAAATTTCTTATTTCTACTATCAAATTTTTAATGTTGAAAATCCCCCCAATTCTCTTCATTCCCGCATCTTCTCTCTCAACTGTCGCTCAACGTCTCGTTTTTTGATGCTCTCCCGCTTTTCAAATTGTTTTTTTCCACGAGCAAGGCCGAACTCTAATTTCACAAATTGCCGCTTAGTATAGACAGAAATTGGCACTAAAGTCAATCCTTCTTGTTGACTTTTTCCTATTAAACGACCTATTTCCCGACGATGAACCAAGACCTTTCGATCCCTCGATGGATCATAACTTTCTTGTTTCCCTGCCGGGGCATATTTGGAAATAAACGCATTTTTAAGCCAAAGCTCGCTGCCACGAATATGTAAAAAAGCTCCCTTAAGCTGTATATGCCCTGCCTTTACAGATTTTGTCTCCGCGCCGGTCAATGCCAATCCCCCCTCGAATGTTTCCAGGATTTCATAATCAAAAAAAACTTTTTTATTCTCAGCAAGTTTTGGCATATTGCACAAAAAAGTATACACGATTACTTGCTTTTTTTCACTTTCTTCTCTAAAATAAGCCCAACCTTATGCGCATTCATCGCCATCGGCAACAAAAGCCAAAATACAATATCCCTATTTATCGCATCAATGAAAAAATCACTAACCCCGAGGTGCGTGTCATTGATGATGAAGAAAAAATGTTAGGAATTATCTCGACCGAGGAAGCGCTCCGTATTGCTCACAGTAAAGAAATGGATTTAGTGGAAGTTTCGCCAAAGGCCGAGCCTCCGGTTTGTAAAATTCTCGATTTCGGTCAATTCAAATATCAAAAAGAAAAGGAGGTAAAAAAACAAAAAGCGCAATCCAAAGAAGTGGATACAAAGGGCATCCGTCTTTCCGTCCGTATTGGTGATCATGACTTTGACGTGCGTCTGGGGCAAGCAAAAGGATTTTTGGAACGCGGGGATAAAGTGCGAGTGGAACTAATGCTCCGCGGTCGTGAAAAAGCTCACCGCGATGTGGGTATTGAGGTTGCCCAACGTTTTGTAACCGAACTGCAAAAAATCTACCCCCTACGCATCGAGCAGCCCATCGCTTATCAAATGGGAAAAATTATTGCGATCGTCGCTCGATCCTAACGATTCATTGACATAAAACCCTAAAATCCCTATACTCTCGGCACCCTGGTAATCACATTTATGAAACTCAAGACACATAAAGCATTGTCCAAACGTATCACCATCACCAAAACCGGAAAGATGATGAAGCGTTATGGCGGACAAGATCACTTTAACAGCCGCGACACAGGTAATGCGGGACGCAAAAAGCGCACTGACCACGAGCTTTCCCGCGCCTATGCCAAAGCGGTTAAAACTCTTATCCCCAACACCTAATCTATGGCACGCGTAAAACGAGGCACCCACCATGTCAAACGACGTCGTAACCTTTTGGCTAAAACCAAAGGCATGATGTGGGGCCGAAAATCAAAAATCAAACTTGCCAAAGTTGCCTCACTCAAAGCAGGGGCCTATGCCTACCGTGATCGTCGCAATAAAAAACGTACGTTTCGCCGTCTGTGGCAAGTCCGTATCAATGCCGCTATCCGACCTTTGGGGATGTCTTACAGCAAACTCATCCATGCTCTCAAAGAAAAAAATGTCAGTTTGGACCGCAAGATCCTTTCCTCCTTGGCCAAAGATCATCCAGCTATTTTTGAAAAAGTCGTCAAAAGCCTCAAATAGAATAAAACACCGGTCAAAAGCCGGTGTTTTCGATTGGAAAAACGAAGCATCCATTGATCTTCTGGACAAAGCTCTTAAAAAAAGCTAGGGTTTTGTGCTCCGCTCTAAGCGGACAGTTCGTTCTTTCCCCCACCATGGAGGCAACATGCCTTTCTTCCTTCAGACCGAAAACAGTAAAACCCCATTCGTCATCGGTGACACGATCAAGATCGACACACCGGCAGGCATCCCCATCCGATGGAGAATCCACGTAGAAGGAAGTGATCGTCGTCTTGCAGACAGCTATACGATAGAATCGCACCGTGATCTCTTCGAAAGTCACCTCTTCACGATCCATAAGATCGATGGGGACAACCCATTCATCTTTGACCTTTTCACAAAGACGGAAGGATTCTCTGTCGGTATTCACCGATTCCCAATCGTTCAGGTTCTCAAAACGATCTGTGTGATCGAGGTCAATGTTGTGGCGCGCCGCCCGATCGATGTCCCCCCGCCGCCACCCGTGGACGATCCCCCCACCCCGCCACGTCATAGAAAGGAGACGGCTCCCAAGACCGAAGAAGAAAATGAGCCGAAGACAAAAGAACTCGGCCCCTGGACCAAGTTCGGAATTCGCAGCCTCTATGGTGCCATGGCTCTGATCCTCCTGTGCGCTGTGGCATGCGGTGGATTCACGTTCTGGACAAGCGGCAAGGTCGTGAATTTGTTCACCGAGTGGGCAAGTATGAACCTCAAGACTGCTGCCCCCACGGAACAACAGCCTGTAGCCACGCCCCCAGAAGCTTCTGTGGCAGATCAGATTCCGCCCCCTCTCGACACCCGTCCGATTCTCCAGCCCCAGTAGTGGGCGAGGTTCTCTCGCACACAAGCGAGGTTCTCTCGCCCCCCATACGCAAAGCACCGACGCACGGTGCTTTTTTCGTTATCCGATGGCCTTGCCTGGAAAAAATCTCCGTGTTATGATTTTTCCACATTTTGAGGATCGGTGGTGTAGCTGGTTAACACGTCGCCCTGTCACGGCGAAGATCACGGGTTCGAGTCCCGTCCGGTCCGCCAATGAAAAAACCTTCAGTTTATTTGCTGGAGGTTTTTTCATTGAAGAACGTTTATTTTTCCAAACAAAAAAACCGCACCAGAGGGGGTGCGGTCGTGCGTTTTTCAGATGTCTTCAATGAGTATCTTTATCCTCGAGATCTCGGCAGATGAACCGAAAAAGGATTCCCTGGCTCTTGAAAACAATTTTTTCTGATCGTCTTCGTTCATCTTCAGAAGAATAAGGCACAAGGTCTTTGTGGAAAAGCATGTGGGCAATAAAACCGATCACAAGACCATACAAAATACTCACGATCGAAGAGGGAACAACCATGAGAATCGCAGCAATGACGATTATGCTCACGATAACACCAACAGCCTTTTGCAAGTTCATAAAATCCTCCTTACTCTTCAATGGTCTTTGAAGGAATAACAACCTGCGAGACAGGTGCCGAAATGACGGACTCATCGACAGGTGTCGGAACGACAGGTTTCGCGATAGGTGGTGCAGGACGTTCGGAAGGAAGGATGGGCGGCGATCCATTTCCTTGTGAAGTGGGATAAGACGACATTTCACAGGTGGGCAAATAAGGGAACGGTCCGCTATCTGATTCTGAGACAGTCTTCATACGGCAGATAACAAAATATCCGTAGCTATCACTTGAACTGGGTGCGATACTTGAAACCTGGAGTGAAGGATTCTGACGCAAAAAGCTCGCAAGTGCATTCCCGAAGTTTTGATGCTCATAAGGAAAAAAATACACACCTTCCCCATAGTCCACAACGTAACAGGTTTGCATGTTGGCAACGTTTTTCGGATCAGCTGCCGGATTCACCACGCAACCCATACCTACAAACAGAATGAAGCAGAAAGTCGGAAAACTCATGAGGTTTGACTCCGTGAAAAGAACGTGATTCCATGCGAATCTTGGTGATTTGCAAGGATGAAAACTTTTCCATATCTAAACCCCCTTGTCAATCTGTAAAAAGGTTTTTTCTCTAAAAAATTCACAGTAAAACCATTGCTTCTCATAGTTTTGCATGCTACCATCTTGGGGCTTTTATGCTTGATTGGAAGATCACATCTCGCCCCATTGTTGCCCTCTCCCCCATGGCAGACATGACTGACGCCCCGTTTTGTCGGATCGTAAAATCCAAAGCGCCGCAAACCATCATTTATCGAGAAATGGTATCGGCCGAAGCAATCGTGCGAGACAATCCTAAAACGTGGAACATGACAACCATTCATCCTGATGAACGACCTATTGTCCAACAAATCTTTGGGACTGATCCGGACGTGATGGCCAAAGCAGCGGAAAAAATTTACGAAATCATGCGACCGGATGCCATCGACATCAACATGGGCTGTCCCATGCCCAAAATCACAAAACCAGGGGCAGGATCAGCGCTCATGAAAAATCCCGATCGTGCGCAAGCGATTGTTCGTTCCGTCAAAGATGCTGTCCCTTGCCCTGTATCGGTCAAAATGCGCCTGGGGTGGAAACAAAAAACAGAATGTCTTGATTTTGCACCAAAAATGGAAGAAGCCGGAGCAGATCTCCTCATGATCCATGGGCGTACACGTGATCAAGCCTACACTGGATCTGCTGATTGGAATGTAATCGCGCAAGCAAAAACAAAGGTCACGATCCCGGTCATTGCCAATGGAGATATCACAAATGCCCCCTCTGCTCTCAAAGCTCTCGAAGTCACAAAAGCAGATGGAATAGCCGTTGCACGAGGGGCGCTTGGAAACCCCTGGGTCTTTACTCAAATCTTCACTGCGTTTAAAAAAGAAACTTCTACCGATATCTCATTGGAAGAGTGGAAACAAACCATGCTCCAACATCTCCTCTGGCATCAAGAACGTTATGGCGATCCGGCGGTCTTCACCTTTCGTAAACATCTTTCCTGTTATCTCAAAGGATTTTCCGGAGCCAAAAACCTTCGTCAACGCTTTTTATCCATCACAGATATCTCTCTTCTACAAACTGAATTGACTCATCTATGATCTCGATTGGCATTCTCCTTTTTTCCGATCAAAAAAATTCCCTTTCCTGTTCTACCAGTGCCGCAGATGAAATCATCAAAGCTGCGCAAGCGCGCGGGCACCGGGCCTCGGTTCTTCTGGCACGAGATCTCACGTTTTTAGACGAACAAGGAAAAATGACCGTTTCTCATGATGGGAAACGATTGTTAAAATTTGATGTGATTATCGTGCGGCCAAACTTTTCCGAATCTCCCGATCTCTATGCCTATCCTTCCCAAATGCTTTCTTTATGCGGGTACAAGGTTATCAACAAATGGCCGAGCTATTCCTCGACAAAAAATAAAATCGATCAGCATGTGGTCGCATATGATCAAGATATTCCACGTGCGGATTGGGCGGTCGGGTTTCGCTCCCATGGCATCATGCAGGCCGCAAAAAAATTGGGATATCCCCTCGTTGCCAAAGTGCCGCGCGGTTCATGGGGACATGGAGTCTTTTTTGCCGATAGCCCCGAAGTGTTGCGTCCTATTGTTGATTTTCTCACATCACGCTATCAAAGTCCGGTTATTTTGGAACGCTTTATAAAAGAAGCGGATCGTTCCGATATTCGTGTGTTTGTGGTGGGGGGAAAAGTGGTGGGGAGCATGCGCCGTAAAGCTCCGCAGGATGATGTGCGATCCAATACATCAAACGGAGGACGAGGATACAAAGTAAAAATCACAAAGGAAGAAGAAACGCTTTCGATCCGCATGGCCGAACTTTATGGACTTGATATTGCGGGTATTGATCTTCTGCGCTCCAAAAAAGGTCCTTTGGTTATGGAGGTCAATGCCAATCCTGGATTTAAAGAATTGGCGCGCGTAACCAAACTCGATATCGCCGGCGCCATCATTGATTACGCGGTTGAAGTGGCGAAAAAGAAATGAGTTTGGAAAACATTAGCATATCAAACATTGAGACATCCATCCTTCGTGATATCTTCTCAAGCTCTTTACAATCTAAAAAGGAGTCAAACATGAGAGCTCGACTACTCTTCGAACTTGGTTCGCACCTATCCACTCTGGAAAGCATGAGCCTTAATCTTTTGTGGTGTATCGTGCTGGGTTCCGAAGAAACTGCTGAAAGTTGTTGTCTTATTGGAAACACACTTTGTTATACCGGTAATGAGGTCAATATGACCAAGATGGCAAAGGTTCTTCGAGAAAAAAGCTGGGAGAGTGAAGAATTCCGTGCTGGTCGTGAGACTACTAAGACACAGAAAGTCATCGTGTATATGAAAAATTTGGGCTGGGGGACCTATAGCCAGCATCTCCATTCACTCCTTGCAAAGACAATTCGTATTCAGGTGATTCCTTTTTAAACGGCCTGCCGCTGTTGTGGCAGGTTTTTCTATTACTTAAAATACTGCGAGATGCCGCTTACGTTTGCCGCACAGGGTTTCATAAAGCGACAGCTGATTCATTTCTTGAAATTTTTTTGCCTTTTCTTCGTCGTATTTTCTCCTCATAAAATTCCGACCATTCGTATTCTATTTCAAACTGACAAATGGGAGCGTGACGAAAAAAATAAGTTCCTTCTCTCAAAAAACGGGAAAGGTATTGAGCGGCAGATTCTACAGAGTCAATCTCTCCGGGAAGAATCCCTCGACGAACCAATTCATGAATATACTGTTCCGCCACTTCAGCATTCACCTCATAAGCCCGATCCAGCTGTACAGCCAACCAAATAGGGGGTATGTGGTTTTCTTCAAATTGCCAATCATCAACATCTCGTATTCCCGCTTCGTCATAACGATAGATGGCTTCTACATAAAATCGCAAAATTTTTGCTAACATTTTTGGGCCAATGTTTTTGCCCCCAAAAAGAATGCGTTCATACATCGTTGGTCGAATGATATGACGTATGATATCTAAGATGGCTCGACGTGTTGCAAAAATCTGTGTGTCGGTTGCTAACACCTCATTCAACGTTAAATCGCGTGTGGCAAAATAAGTTCTAAAATCTTTAACGACTTCGATGCCGTGTCCATCTTGATAATCTTCTGGCATAAACTCCCTTGCCACTTGATCGTCTCTGGCAGATTGTTCTTCTAAATCATCCTTTAAACGGATGACATCGATATCTCTTGGAACATAGGAAGGATCGATTCCCAAAGAACGAAAAAGAAGCGATCGGGCAGCTCCTCCTCGATACGCATATCCCTTGGGAAGATGTCGTGAGGAAAAATGAGAATGCACAGGTAACGTATAAACTTCTTGAGGATATTCTTGACGTTCGATCGTCAAAAATAATTTCAAATCTCCCCTATCCATGTTGTGTATTTTCAATAATTCCTCCAACTCCGTATCCTCCATCTGCAACTCCCGTTGACGCACTTCCGCAAGGTGATCTTTCATCTGAGATGCTGTCGGTTCTCGTACGGATGCGGGAAAAAGTTTTTCAAACGCTTGTGCGAGTTGATCCCGATATCCTCCTTCAAATCGTATTTCTCTTTGAAGTTGTCCTTCCATAATAGATAGATTATATCACACACAACTTTCGCGAATGAACAAAAAAATACCCCTTGGCCGGGGTATTTTATCAAACGATTACTTTTTCTTTTTTGCAGCCGCTTTTTTCTTTGGTTCTTTTTTGACTGTTTCTTTCTTGAGATCCGCTTCCTTTTTAGGAGCAACCTCTTTTTTTGAAATGATTTCTTCTTTCTTTACAGAAGCTGCTTCTGTCTTTACTTCTTCCACCTTCTTTTCTTTCTTTTCGGTTTTGACGATGGCTGATGGATTCAAGACGGCGAGAATAGCATCGAGTTTACTTTGAATGGTTGCCAATTCTTTTCGCATACCATCTTGATGATCATTTCCGCCAAACGTTTTTTCAGATCGGCTCTTTCGTCCGGAATCGGAAGGAGCTTGCTTACTAAAACAGTCACTGCAATACACAGGCTTCTCTCCTGTCGGACGGAAAGGTACTTGGCACTCGTTTCCGCAAGCATCACACTGTGCCGGAAACATGGGCTTGTCGCCAAACGAAGGTCGTCCACCGCGTCCAGACCCACCAAAACGTTGTGGAGGTCTTCCACCGCCATTTTCTTCTTTCTTAAAGCATGAATTACAAAACACGGGACGACTACCCGTTGGACGGAAAGGGATTTCACAATCCTGTCCGCAAGCGCTACAAGTAGCTTCATAGATCATGGGACGATCCCCATCTGATCCACGACCACCCCAGGAACCCCCGCCTCTGCTACCACCAAAACTTTTGCGGCTCTTCCAGCCACCAGATCCACCTTGATTATAAAAATTTCTCATAAACAATCTTTTACGTTTGCAAGAATTAAAAGACAAGTCGCTGAAGCATAGCCTGTTCTTGCGAAAAAAGCAATGGCAATAGCTAAAAAAGAGATATCTCACCTTAAAACTCAAAAAAAATAAAAGCTTTTTTTAGACTTCTGCTTCATGGTTCCTAGACAGGGATTCTCATGTCAGCCTTCGGCATCTTCCAAAGGATTCCTGTACTAGGGCATTCGATTCACTCACTGTGTTCCCAATATATAAGAGGTTGCTCCCCTTACCTTCCCCTGTTCGAATCACTCCCCCCTTCAAAAAAATGACCCGTCTTTCGACTGATCGTCCTTCTCCAATTTCTTACGACACCTACCAGCCTCACGACGATCCCCAAGCATAGACGCTAGTTTTGCCGTATATGCTCGACCTTCCGGCTTGTTCCTCTTCACTTCCCGGTCAATAACCCTACAGTCACGCCCAAGGATCTTCACGATACGTTTTTGGCTTTTTCTCCTGAGGCCAGACATGTTTCAATGATGCATCTCTCTAAATTATTCGATCTTCGCATATAAGCCGTATCTTAAAGGAAATGGCTCATATTTCATAACGAAATAATAATTGTGCTGTTCTTTCCTTTCGATAATATTCGTAGACCATAGATAATTGAATGCATTATTGCTCTCAATACACCTCATGTGCCACTTTCAAAGGTGTTTACGATATATCTCATCTTTTGCAGACATATCATGCGGTGATATGATATAACGCATATAGAAACTCAATTCGAATTGATCCAGCCATAAAGAAAGTTTGGAGAAATTCAAGATTCAAGACCTGACCCCCATGACCCCCACAACTCACAGGATGGTTTTGATATAACAATGATAAGACGGCTGATGCTTCACCATTTCTTCACCAGTCAGTGTATATTGTGCTGACGCTATGAAAATTCTCGTCGTCGAAGATGAACCTAAGTTAAATGAAAATTTAGTGGAAGAATTACGCGACCGCGGCTATGCGGTTGATTTTGGATTCGATGGCGAAGAGGGAGAAAAATTGGCGAGGATCAATGGCTACGATCTAATTATCTTGGACATCATGCTTCCTAAGCGTGACGGGCTGATGGTTTGTCAAAATCTTCGTACCAATGGAATACAGACGCCCATCATTTTTCTTACTGCCCGGGACACCACAGAGGATAAAATCGCCGGATTAAATATCGGTGGCGATGATTATCTCGTGAAACCCTTTTCTTTTGAAGAACTTTTTGCTCGTATGCGAACGGTTCTTAGGCGAACATCTCAACTCACTGGAGACGTTCTTGAACTGAATGACTTACGTCTAGATACACGATCACAACAGGTTTGGATTAAAAAAAAGAAGCTCGATGTCACACTCCGGGAATTCGGCTTGCTGGAACTTCTCCTGCGTAATCGTGGGGCTGTCATCACGCGGGAAGACATTCTTTCCCATGTGTGGGACAGGTTCCATGACGAATTCAGCAACGTCGTCAACGTCCATATAAAGAATTTACGTAAGAAGCTTCCAAAAGAATATGCGCAGCGTATTGAAACCGTTTGGGGGAAAGGCTACCGACTCGTCTAGCCTCATGTTCGTCAAAACAAAAATCGTCCTCACCATTGTGTACGTGATGATTCTTGCAGGTATCTTGGCTTCTTCGAGTGGCGTCAGTCGTTCTATCTTTTCTGAACGTCTGCGCGCACGTTTTGATGAATCGGCTTCTGGGCAGGAAGTCTCGGAACGTCTACCGCCACCGGGACCGGACATGCACAACATTCAAGAAGATTTTCAAAGCACGATTCTCATGGTCAATGGTGCGCTGCTTATTGTTGCCGCAATACTCAGTTACGGCCTCGCAGGGTTAACATTGCGTCCGATTCGTTCTGCCTATCAGCGCCAACGCCGATTCTTGGGCGATGCATCACACGAGCTTCGTACCCCCCTAGCTATTTTGCAAACGGGACTGGAAAGCCAATTGCGAAGAAATAAAGATACGAAAGAAGAAAAGAAAATTAAAAGTCATCTTGAAGAGGTGTATCGCATGACCCGTCTTGTTGAGGACTTGCTCCAGCTTTCCTATTTTGCGGAACGGAACATAAACATTCCAAACAAGGAGGACGTTCAACTCGTACCGCTCCTTCGGGAAACTTCCGAACGATTCATTGAACTTGCGATAAAAAACGACATCACTATTGATTGCTTCATTAACACCGATGCTGGCGTTACCGTCCTTGGTGATAAGCAGATGCTCTCGCAGGCGATTGCCAATGTTCTCAAGAATGCTGTTTGTCATAACAAGTCCGGTGGGAGCGTCGAAATTCGTCTTTCAAAAGTACGGTCTCAGGCCGTTATTGAAATCAAGGACACAGGCACTGGGATGAACGCGGAAGACCTTGCACATGTTTTCGACCGTTTTTACCGTGCGGAGAAAAGCCGCTTCCGAGGCACGGGCGGCAGCGGTCTTGGCTTATCCATTGCTTATGCTGTTATATGTGCTCACTGTGGTCATATTGATATTCAGAGTGTTCCAGACAAAGGAACGAGGGTCGTGATTACCCTTCCTGTTTCCAGTGCTTCGTAGGTGAAACATCAAAAACTCTCCAAAAAAGCGTCCATATGATCCGTACCCCAAAAAGTGGACACAGGGAAAAAACTACACATGCATTAAAAGATGATTTCTGTATCCCACAGGAGTCATCTTTTTTAAGTTCCATTG
>LCMS01000018.1:0-13795 GCA_001002765.1 Candidatus Uhrbacteria bacterium GW2011_GWE2_46_68
TGCTTATTCCGCGCAGCTTGCTGCGCGGTTACCGCTTAAGTACGATAGGAGGGTATGAGAGCGGTCAGAACAACAGAACACAATGTTTATCAAATCCATTATCATTTTGTGACACCCGTGAAGTATCGTCGAGCCATTTTCGGTTGTTCTGACCGCGAGCAGACCATCCGTCTTGTATGTAAAGAAATTGAAGAGCGTTACAGCATAGAGTTTGAACAAGTGGGGATTGATACGAATCACGTTCATTATCTTCTTTCCGCAGCCCCAAAGTTTGCTCCTTCCGTTATCATTCAAATCATCAAATCCATCACTGCCCGAGAGCTTTTTCGAAGACACCCGGATCTTCGAAAAGAACTTTGGGGCGGTGAACTCTGGACGGATGACTTCTTTGTCTCCACGGTTGGTGAAGGAGGAAACCGAGACGTGATTCGAATCTATGTTGAGAAACAAGGAAACAAATCAGATATCACCCAGCTTAAGCTTTTCAATTTTTAACCTCTGATACCGCGCAGCTTGCTGCGCGGAGGTTCATTACACAAAAAATATCTGAAAAATATCTGTGATTGTAAATGATGTTTTCTCAAAAAAAATAAAAAATGTGGATTCTTGAAAATACCAAAATAAAAAAATATGAGGAAAGGTAAAAGGTAAAGACCTGACCCCTTAATCCTTTTCTAGAGATAACCGAAGAGTCATTCCTATCGTAAAAGCTGATAATGCCAAACCAGGCCAAAGACTCCAAAGATAATGATCAAATAAAGCCAAAACGCCTATCACTATACAAAAACCGATTCCAAAAAATCCTTGAGATTTTTGAAAAACAGAAACGATTACTTTCCCCACTGTCATTCCCCACCAGACAAAGACGAGGAAACCAAGCAAACCGATCTCGGAGAGCATTAAAAGAAAAACATTATGCACGGGCTGATAGGCCCACGCGGATTGACCCGGAAACAAAACAGAAAGGACAGCGGTATAACCTCCCGGCCCTACACCGATCACAAAATTTTTCAAAAACACCTCACCCCATTGTTCATATCCGTTCACTCGCTCGGAAAGAGACAACGCTTCCAAACGTTCGCTCGTATCAAACCTTGTAAAAATAGCTTGAGAAAAAATGGATCCCGCCGCCAACATTCCTATTACACAAAAAAAAGCGATCGTTTGGAAATGAGGTGGTGGTCGTGTATGGAATCGCCATGCCGCCATGACAATAAAAATCAACCCAACCACCAAAGCCAACCAAGCACTGCGAGAAAATGTCAAAACAAAAACAGAGCCAAAAAGAATCGCTATCGCCGACAACCAAATCTCCTTTTTCCCTCGCCATCCCAACCACATCAAAAAAATAATTGCGACAACAAAATATCCTCCAAAAATATTCGGATGCGGAAATGATCCGTACGCGCGCAAGAGACGATCCCCCCCCATAGCTATAACCGATGTTCCCAAAATCGAAACGTCTTGAAAAGCCAATCCAAAAAAAGTGGAAGCGGGACTGTTCCCCATAAGGACTTGAAACCAGGCAAGAAAACTTGGGGTCACAAGTCCTGCAAAAAAACTAAAAAGAAGCATCTTTGTCTGTACGCGTGTGTCTACGACAAGGGAAAAAAGCGCATAGGCAAAACAAAGATGCAGGAGATGATACAAGGCGCCATCAAAAAACCGGGCAAAAGAAAGGGAAAGAAAACAGGCGCCAAAAAAAAGAATGATCCGTCGTTGCACTTTCCATAAACCAGAGAACCACACCAAATGTCCTCGCAAAAAAATCGCCACAAGGATTATGACCTCCACCGCATACAAACTAAACGTTCCGTACTCCCAATGTTCTCCGTTCAAGAGCCCTTCAGAAAAAATCCATCGCGTTTGCCAAGGAAGCAAAAATAAAACCGCATAGGTCAACCCTGTGGCCATGTGTTGACGATCCCGCGCTCTAGAAAAAAACCCCTTTATCTTCGCAAAGCTTTTGCCACGCATCATAAAAATCTTGTCGTCGATCTTCCACAAAAAATTTGAGCATGTCTTTGGATAACACCACGCGCGTATCTTTATTGACAAGCATTTTGGTCCTGCGAGGGAGATGTGCTTTTTGTAAAATGGAAAGTGGAATCTCCAACCAATGCCAAGGAACAGAGATAACCGGAACTCCCCTTACACTTAAAACAGGATGAATGGCCCGTCCCTCCGCATGAGGTAACCAACGTTTCACCCAAACGTTTTCTTTTTGAAAACGTGAAAAAATGTCTCCGCGATCTAGCATGGGTTGAAGAGACCTCACCCAATACGCGAGATAAATGTCTTTCGGAAGCGCAACCTTGGAAAGATTGAGTGCTTGATCGGTCACAAAAAAACTGAAACAAAACGGATCGAGTTTCTTGCTTCGCACATGATCCCCCGCCATCTGCGGTCTTCGGCGCAACAATAAAAAAGGAAGTACCATCAAAAACCGCGCGGTCCAAAGTGTTCCCGGACGGACGATCACGAAAAGATCAATATCACTTTCAGGGCGCGTGTGCCACCACGCAAGTGTATTACTGGCCGCAACACCGCGCACCATAGGCAAAAAAGAAAATAATCGAACCGCGTTGCGCAATTTTCTGTATTTCCTGGCGGCATCCAAAAAACGTTCTTGCCGCAGGGCGATCCACTCGCAAAGAGGAGACTCCGCAAGACTAAAAAATCCATCTCGTGATTGAATCTTTGACTGCAGCCACGTGTCTTGCGCCAGCGCTTGATAGACCTCTTCAAGACGATGAGGTGTCAATGGCCGGCAAAGCCATTTCCAAATTTCAAATGCTGTGAGTGGATAAGAAAAAAGTGAAAACCAACACAACGTGCGCACAATCGCTTTGGAAACATCCTGCTGTAAGTCTTGATTTTCCTTCACATATCCTCATCATAACACAAAAATCGACAGTGTTTGGCCGTCGATTTTCTTTGAGACTAAGAAGGAGTTTGTTCTGCGGGTATGCTCGGTTCCACGCTTTTCTTTTTTGAAAACACGATCAACTGTTGCAACACGGAAATAATATTCACGGTGACCCAATACAAGGTGAGACCGGCTGGAAGCGACACCCCGATGACTACGGTCATCACGGGCATAAAATACATCATGGACTTGTTCATGCTCGCCAGCATATCTTCGTCGCGCGCGCCTGTTTTCTTACGCACGGGAGTGGGAACGCGCTTGGCCATGAGCATGCGTGTTTGTACAAACTGAAATGCGCCAGACAACACCGCAAGCACGATGCTTGGTTTGGTCAAATCCACGATCCCCAAAAATATATGACGAATCTCTCCGGGATTTGGAATAAATGTGTAAAGATTCACAAGAGACTCGGTATTGAGCCCTGCGATAAACACGCGGTAAAGTGCAATCAAAATAGGCAGTTGGATGAGCAATGGCAAACAGGAAGAAAACGGATTGACCTTTTCTTTGCTGTACAGTTCCATCATGGCCTTTGCCAATTTTTCCTTATCATCTTTGTATTCTTCTTTCAGCGCTTCTATTTTTGGCTGAATCTCCTGAAGCGCTTTTTGTGATTTAAGCGAAGTGTTCGAGAGTGGCCACAATAAAAGTTTGATCAAAATCGTCAAAACGATAATCGCAAACCCAATATCCCATCCGGGCAACAAATCATAAATCCCAATCAAGAGATTAAATAGTGGCTGATAGAGAATGGTGTGAAAAAGTGACATATCCTCCTATGAAGACTCCTTACCCTCTTTAGATTCTGGCTCGACAACCGTTGTTTCTTCCGATGCGGGCACTTCTTCCGAACTTTCCACCACTTCGACTCCTCCCACCTCGGAAATATTGATCTTCCATCCGGTCAGGCGTGCGGCCAAGCGCACGTTTTGCCCACCCTTTCCAATCGCCAAAGATAACTGATCCGGAGCCACCATGACTCGTGCGGTGTGTTCACGATCATCAAGCTCTACGTGTTTGATTTTTGCGGGCGACAAAGAATTGGGGATGAAAAGTTCAGGATCTGTATTCCACTCAATGATGTCAATTTTTTCTCCACCCAATTCCGCGATAATGGTTTGAATACGCGATCCGCGTTGACCGATGCAAGCACCGATCGGATCCACGGTATCATCAGCCGTAAATACCGCCACCTTGGTACGTGCCCCTGCTTCGCGCGCCACGGCTTTTACTTCGACGAGTCCGTCTTGCACCTCTGGAATTTCCACTTCAAATAATTTTTTGACAAGTTCCTCCGTGGTACGAGAAATGAGAATCTCCGGACCTTTGGTTGTGAGCGACACTTGTTTGATGTGAAATTTCATGCGCTCACCCGGACGATAAAACTCGCGTTCCATTTGATCCTCGGGTCGCACCACAGCGGTCGTACGTCCCAAATCCACCAAAACGACGCGCCCTTCCATACGTTGAATGGTCCCAACCACAATCTCTCCCTCACGCTCTTTAAACTCACTGAAAATCACTTCGCGTTCGGCCTCGCGCAATTTTTGCGTGATCACTTGTTTGGCGGTCATCGCGGCCATGCGTCCAAACTCTTCCAGTACGGGAAGTTCAGTACGAATAATGTCCCCGATCTTTGCTCCAAACTTCAAAACTTGAGCGTCGGCATACATGATTTCGGTTTTGGAATTAAAACGAGGGCCATCGTCTTCTTCGATTGAAAGTGCGGAAATATCTTGTCCGGCTGCCCGCGCCTCTTCGATTTGTTTTGCAAACGCCTCGGCACGCGCTTGACGCTCAACTTCCATTTTTTCCAATAACTCTGGATCAATATCCTCGACAACGGTTTTTACATCAAACACATGCATACCGCCCGTGGAAGGATCGAATTCCACTTCGATATTTTGCATTTTATCGCCAAAGTCTTTGCGATACGCTGCGCCAAGCGCAGACTCAATGGCCTCCAAAACAGATTCATACGTGAGCCCTTTTTCCTCACAAATCTGTCGGATGGCTTGTTCAATGGGTGATGGCATAAAAATAGTTTTTAACAAGAGAACCCGTCGTTATCGACAGGTTCTTTCTACGCAAAGACTACCAGGATTGACCATGTGTGTCAATGGAAAAAATATGATGATGTTCATAATGACCTGGGACTTTTATGATGATCGCCACAACATCCAGACGCCAATGGCGATCCATCCATTGCTCTTTTTGTAAAATCCAATGCGCGGATTTTTGCATATGTCGTACTTTTGCAGGAGTCACGGCTTCTTCGGGATATCCAAACTCGGTACTGGTTCGTGTCTTCACTTCCACAAAAACGATTTCTTCTTGATCCTCACACACTAAATCGATTTCTCCAAAAGGCGTACGGTATCCCATAACCAATATCTTCCATCCTTTCTTCTTCAAGACCTCGGCGGTATAAACCTCTCCATCCTTTCCTTTTTGCTGCCGCCACTTTGCCATAACTATTTTTTCTTGGAAGGGAGGTAAGCATCTTTTTGTTGACGCTCTACCTCACGTTGACGCCACAAGGGAATGCGTTTTTTGGCGATCCATCCGTAATAGCCGATCCATGCGATCAATCCCGCCAGCCACATGGGGTACCAAAATCGCGCGCCGAATAAACGGATATGTTCATAGCTAAAGAAAAAAAGACAGACACCAAAAAATCCCATAACAAACAGAGCAAGCCCCACACTATCCATCAGTCGCTTCGCATGTTTATCGGGCATGCGTCGTACTCCAACCATTCGTGCTGCACATCCCATGACAAAACAAGTGATAAACAGAAAAAATAATGCTTGCCCTATTCCACCACTCACGACAGGAGGATCTAGGGTGAGCCAATACGATAAAGAAAAAAACATAGAACGTCTTCCCCCTTAGGACTTAATGAATAATAGACCGAAATGATACGGCCCTGCGATAAATGTTTTCAAGAAGTGAAAACCTGCCTCCTCGATCATCGTCTGAACATGTGTTTGATCCAAGCGCTTATTTGCAGGCGGACCAAACGATTCGCTCCCCGGCTTCCAATCCACAATCAATAATTTTCCATGCTGTTTTAATAATCGAGAAACTTCGGAAAGCACGACAGAGTTTTGATGCGTGAGCACGGAAAAATTCACCATACTTATAAGATCCAAACTGTCGGGAGGAATCTTCACCCCACCTTCGCGCTCACAATCCCCCCAAATTATCGTGATGTTGGTAAGTTGTTCCGCACGCGCACGACCTTCGATGCTTTCCAAAACGGATTTCAAAATATCCACGGCATACACCCGCCCATTGGGCCCCACAAAATCCGAAGCCGCAAACACAAAATGGCCAAGAGTGCCTGCACCAAAGTCTGCATAGTGCATGTGTAAATCAAGTCCTGTCGTCAGGAGAATGGCGTAAGGATCTAGAAGCGCACGACCGGTTGGAATAGACATAAAAACATTAGACAAAAATGTCGGCAAATCCTCGCATCAAATCGGAAATAATATCCGTGGCAATAAACACACCGATAAAAGCGATGATGACTCCGCATATTTTATAAAAAATAGATGAGCTTCCCGGACCCATTTTTTCTTCGGCAAAATCGGAAGCACCAAACCAGCTGATGAGCACGTGGGTCTTTGCCACAAACAAAAATCCGATCATCATCACAATCAATCCCAAAAGAATACGAAAGAATGGAGACATAACGTATTGTTATTATAGCAAGGATGCCTTGTAGGGGCGAACAGTTGTTTTCACATTTCATTTTTTAACAGAGGAAGAAAATAAAAAGCCTCGGTGCGTACCGAAGCTTCGTGATGTCGTTTTGTTATGACAATTGGCAATCCCGTGATCTTATAATCTGAATGCGCCGAGGTTGACAATAATCTTTTGGGATACCGCTGCTCCCCAGCGTTCTTCCTGGCCTGTAACCGTCTCCATTCAAATCAAACGGATAAAATACATACAAAAACGGATGTTCTGGATAATGATGCACAACAATGCCCGGGGTTATTTCTGTCCTTGGATCCCAACGCACATCGTTGTAGCTCTCTCTCAAGCATCGCACCATGGAACCGATCATAATATCCTTTCCATTGCGATCCCTTCCTACGAAGGTTCCGGCACCTTCCAAATTTGTGGGAAAAACCAAAGGTTCGGGAAGAACGATGACTCTTTCTTCCGAAATCACCCACTGACTTTGACGGATCAATGGAACAGGAGTGCTGCCTTGCTCCAAAATAATATCCAGATCAAGGGGGTGATGGGTAGAATCTTTGCTCGGGACAATATCCGCAATGCGGTAGCTTTTCCCTGAGACAAACGTGTCTTTCGCTTGGATGAAAAAAAGAAAACGTCCGGACGCCAGATCAAGTGTGTGCTTCCCAAAAATCACCTTATCCTTGGTGTGCTCAAAAATATAAGGCTTCCAATCCAGAGTCAATTTCCTTTGCTGAAACACGGTAAACGCCCCATCTATCCCTTCGAAGGTGGCAACATACTGTCCCGAATTATTCTCACTGACCGAGGCAACACGCACGATCATATTTTTGGGAACAGGGGGGAACGGGGAATCTGTAATCTTCACCACTTGCCCCACAGAGAGTTGATTTTCCCCGTACTGGAAAGTGTTGCCTTCCAAACGAGGAACAAGGAAACGTACCGAGGAAAACAAGATGCCACCATCATAGGTGAGATAGAAATTTCCCGACGTCTCGAGAATGCTCACAAGAACATCTCCATCCTGATCAAGATAGATATGAGAAATCTCATAAAACTTCCCTACGGTCAATGACAGATCATCATCATGATTTGCTACAGTAAATTTTACTCCTTGTGCGATAGGGCTTCCGTTTACGGATGTCACCTCTCTCAAGGAAGATGGTGTGGGCTTTATGAGCTCCAATCCTCTTCTCAACCCTTCGCTTCGATTGCCGATAACGACAAGGTCATCTGCTCCTTCCAAACGCACGAGGATTTGTCCCTCACGCTGAGGCTTAAAAAATCCCAAGACCACATAATCTACTCCTGGTTGCAACTTCAAACCTTCTACGTTTGCGGAACAATGGATAGCATCACCCAAACGAATGAGGGATGAACCGGCACGTAGAGAAAAGGTCGGAATCGCCGTATCTCTTCTTTCTTCTCTGTTTTCTTGTGGTACTGCATTTTGGAGATGTCCGCGAAACACGCGGTATACAAGTTCATGGGAAGACAAGGTCTCGTCCGTACCTGCAAGAAATTGGCCCATACTCTCTTTGATCGTTGCAAACGGTGTAAAACGCGCGCGCAAAATCCACAAATAATCTCCCAGGCTGTGATGTTCCCAATCCCAAACGGTTTCCATTTGTGCAATCGCTTTGCGATACAAGAAACCAATATCAGGGGAAAACTCTCGCTGCCAAAACCACTCGATCGCCCTTTCGGCAACACATGCGGGAATCTGATCATAAAGAGGAATTGCTCCATCCATAACAGGAACAAAGACATCGTCTTTCGTAAACGCTGCAGTAAGCAGATGATCTGACATGGCTTGGATAGGTTGATCACGAAAAAAAACATTAAGTGAAACAACCGAAATCCCTTGAACACAAACGAGAAACACCGTATAGGGAAACGCGAGTGTAAACTCGCGACGATTTCTGTCCGCTGTTGTAAGACCGTATTTCTTTGCCCGTCCGCTTTCGGTCAAAACAGTCCATTGATCTTCGGGAAGAGTAGCGCTCAAACGAATCGTTCGTGCGCGCGGTGCCTGCTCGATCAAGAAAATACGCACTCCAAGCTTCTTTGAGACAAAACGACATCCACGAGGGGTGACTTCCATACAAGGAGGACTAAGAATTTGTCTCAAATCAGTTTTTCTTTCCGTTCCATCCTCTTCTTTGAGGGAAACAGCCCCATCCTCTCTGATGATAATATGTGGAAGTGTGCTCACGAAAACCTCCAGTTGTAAGGAACTTTGCCCTAAGTTGAGCGACTTTTTGTATCAAGAAAAACCACAAAAGTCAAGATTGCCTTGGTAGGGGCGAACGGCCGTTCGCCCCTGTGAGGGAAAAAACAAAATCCCCCTTCGTCCCACCAATAGCGGGACTTCGGAGGGATTATTTTCACATTTCATTTTTTAATAGAGGAAGAAAATAAACAAAAAAGCCTCGGTTGCGTACCGAAGCTTCGTTTTTTAAGCAGTCATTAACTCATCAAGATAAGCGTAGAATCCCTCATGATCCGGAAAGTCCACCAAGAACAAATCAGATTCTTCAGAAACTGTTTTGCGAATCACACCCACGGCTTTTAGGCTCACACTTCCCGTGAGATACCGAGGGGTCGAAGTATTGAGCGAAACGCGATCTCCCAAAACAGGAAGAAACTCCAATTCTTCGGCAAGTCCAATCCATTCAGACTCTTCCTTGAAACATACTTGAACGTCCTCCTCCATACAGGCGGTAACTTGTCCGATCTCCCCCATCTGTACCTTTCCCAAACCATAATGAGGAACCGCCTCCATCTTCACGCGCACGTGTTGCCCGGGAAGAAAAGTGGTTGGTTCTGACTTCCAGTCCACATATTCGCAATCGACGCTCATGTGGAGTGCGATGCATCTCATCATCTCAGTGGTCTTATAGATAGCTGGAAGCTCATCCAAACCGTACACGTTAGTAGTTACTCCCGGTGTCAAATCTTCTTTCGCTAACAAGTAAAGGAAAAAATCACCGTCTCCACCAAGTCGTCCTCGTCCTATAACAAGAAAGTTCTTATGAATTCCATCTTGATCCAAAGGAGAACTCATATTATAAGAACCCCTCCTCACAGGCTTCACAATATCCCCCACACATATCACATGTCCATTACAATCTTTTCCCGCCTCAAGCTTCCCTTTCGGAGGCCCGGCAAGATAATACGCAAGCGCATCGGGATGATTCAAATCATTTTTTCCCGCTGATCTTCTCAAAGGAATGGAAAAGCGCTTTTGTACAGCAAACATCTTCAAATTCTTGAATCGACTGGCGCGAAATGAACGAATCTCTTGTTGCGGATCTGATAGGAAAATCACGCGAAGTTCTTGTTCTCTGCCCCATGGTTCATAGACTCCCTTTACTACACAAACCTGCCCAGAAAATTGTTTATTGTCTCGCAGGCCATCTGCATCCGCAAGCACAACAAAGTCGTTCTGCGAAAATCTTCCCCCTGTTCTGTCTGTGATTGAACCTAAAATGGCTTGAACACTGGGAAGGCCTAAGATATTCCGAAAAGATCCTTGTACAAACCATTGGTAGTAATGACCCACGATTTCTTCACATAGCAAGGCGCTAAAACCGTTTTCAAACACCACTTCCATGAAATCAGGATATGAACTCCTCACAAAACCCAGTACTTTGAGATCTGTGTCAGTTTTGAGAAATTCGGTATCGGGCCCGCCATAACGCAAGGTTTGTCCACGACAAAGGGTGGTGTCCCCTAGGGTGAACGTGTCCGTAGCCACTTGGATGGTGTTGTTGGTAAGCATCCATTTACTTTTCCAAATCAATGGAACAGGAGCGTTTCCGTACTTGAAAATAAGATCACAATCAAATGGATGATGTCCCGGTTTATCGTTTGGAACAATCGCGAGGACTTGGTAGAGATGTCCGACCGTAAGGCCGCTTTCTCTCTTGAGAGGCAGGAGGTGATGACCCCATGTCAGATCAAGAGTGTTCCTTCCAAGGGTAATCTTCGTTTCCGTAATTTCACAGATATAGGTTTCCCACTTAAATGTAAAATTTCCACCACCATTGAGAAGCGGGAAAGACCCCGGGATTCCATCAAAGGTCACGAGGAAACGTGCAGGAGATGCCTCTTCCTTCCTGAGGGAAGCCACTCTTGCGACCGTATCCTTTTCCAAGGCATTGTGAGAAGACTGCGAGATCTTTATCACCTGCCCTACGGAAAGCTCCTTATCTCCGTGCTGGAAGGTGTTGCCTTCCAAACGTGGAATCAGGAACCGAACCGAGCGGAACAACGTGCCACCGCTATGGGTCAAGTAATACCAATTATTGAGTTCTTCTACCTTTACAGAAATGTCTCCATCCGCATCCCGTTGTATTTCCGCCACGCTATACATTCTCCCCTTGGAAAGTCCTGTTTCTTCTTCATCTGTGACCGAAAATTTCATCCCAACGACCAAAGGAACACCCTCGGTAACAAAGAAATCTTTTTGACCGTCATTGCCATTATCGGACAAAACAAAGTCTCCTCTTTCAAAACCGCATGGCAAACAAACGGGTGCGTCAATTCCATCCAATTTTGCATAACAATGATCGTTCCGTCGCTCGTAGAAAAAAGCAACGCGATAAAATTTTCCTTTGCAAAACAGTCCGGAATCACGTTGAGCGATCAGTACATCTCCTTGCCGCACAATAAAGGAACCTGCAACCATGGACAATGAAGCGCTCGGCTTATATCCTTGATTTTCGACAATGGGTTTTCCATCACGCCATTCCGGAGCTGAACGAGCTTTGGCAACACTGTCTCGGAAATAACCGGTAGGCGTTCCTCTATCTTGTTCGCTACAAAATCTTTGCAGAGACATGCCGGAAAAATTCCAAGAAGCGGAGAGTGGCCATAATGGATTACGACGACTCCAATATTCCCAATCCCAGATCGTACGCATTTCAGGAATTGTTTTGCGATAATGATTATATTCTTCTGGCCAATGATCATTGAAGCGGGACTGCCAAAAATGAGCGAGCACACGCTCGACCCCTTGTGCCCAAGAGCGACATTCTCTGGGCGCATTGTCACCCATACATACCAAACCGTCTGTTGCACGATAATTGGTGGTCCCCATGGTAAACAGTGGGTCATCAAGTGTGCGTAAAGGCTCGGTGCGATAAAATCCATGCACATTCCCGATTCCTCGTCCCGAAAGAGTCACAATAAAAATCACATAAGGAAATGCGATGGAAAACATCGAACAATCTCGATCTTTTTTCGTCAAACCGTATTTGCGCACGCATCCTCGAGAGCAAAGATCATCCCAAGCATCACCCAGAATATACCCCCAACGAATCGTACGAATCTGTGGAGGTTCCTCTATAACAAGATGGGATGTGCTCCCCTCTTTGGGAATGACAAACCGGCATCCGGAGGGAAGGACGTTTCCTTCTTGCACAAGAGAAAACACATCCTCTGCACCCACCTGTCGACGACTCACCTTGAGTCTCCGTTCTTCATTACCGGTCTCTCTGTTTATCATCACTCGATCCACCCGACAATCTACGGCACCACTTGGTCCTAGCAGGAGCGAAGTTTCTTCACGAACAGGCATGAGAACTCCTTCTTTTTTTCTTTAGTTTGAAAGGGCTATTCGCTTTTGCGAACGGTTGTTTTTATCTTATTTTACGCAAAAGGTCAAGGACATAAACGTAGGGGCGAACGGCCGTTCGCCCCTACTGTACCGGCCGTTTCCCCCTACGACGTTGCATACGAAAAAGTCCCACCTGTGGGGTGGGACTCGTGTCAGGCTTTGTCGCCTGCGTTGCGCACGAACTCGAGACTGTCCTCTTCCTTGAGGACGTAATCGTTGTCGACCGAGGCTCCGTTCACTCGTGGCATGTGCTCGGAACCGATGTTGAGGATGTCACGGAGTTCTTGCCGGATATTCCCAACGGTCATCCCCGCAACAGGGTACTGACCGCTGGAGGCGCCGCAGGCGACCCGAATCTTCTTCTTTGCCTTACCGTTGCCGTTTGGTGGCGGAGGTGGGGCATCCTCTTCCGGAGGCCGCTGATCCTCTTCCAACTGCTGACGCGCCCTGCCTCGCTGACGTCCGCCTACGGGAGGGGCCTCTTCCTGTGCCGGAGGAGGAGCGGCAGCATCTCGCTTCTCCTGTGCCTGCATGATGGCTTCCACCAACTCGGGATGGGAGGTCATGTTCGTGAAGGCAACATCGAGGCTCGATTGCTTGATCAGACTCTTGAGCTCGAGCTTGGACTTTCCAGCCAGTTCTTCCCTGGTGAAGTTCATGGTGCTACTCCTTGGTTGGAGGGGGTTGGGGGTGTCTCTGGTAGGAGTTGACCTTTCCGATTTCCATGTCAAAGAAGAGTTCGGCAAATGCCGGATCATTCAGGAACGCGGGGTGTTCCACCACATGCCAGAAGACCCAGCACATGAGAACGGAAACGGTTTCGTTGGCAAAGAACAATTGGGGCGCAGACTCGGCTGCCAGTTCCTCGCAGCTCATCTTGTGAGGCGAGCGATCTGTGGGGTGAGCGATTTCATTGTGCACCGTGGAAAGCGACTGGGTCACTTCCTTGCCGCCTTTGCGAACAAAGAGCTGGACGTTTCCGTCCGTGTAGTCGTTTCCGCCGCAGATGACGATGATGTTTTCCCGCCCTTGTGCGTACCGATCGATAACGTTCTTGGTGTCATTATTGTCAACGCCAACGAACACGACCGTATCTTGGGGAACCCCGGAATCATTGTCAACCTCGCACAGGAGGAATTCGATATTTTCCTCGGTCAAATACTGGCCGAAAGACACAAACTCGATCCTGGGCCATTCTGCTGAAATACGCTCTACCGTCACTTCAGCCTTGTTTCCCAGCCGATGAAACGCCTGACGTCCGCGATTCTTTTCCTGATATTCATCCCCATCGATCAAGGTCATTTTTACCTCGATCCCCTCGGGAAGAAATTGGCAGTAGCGTGAGAGCTTGGGGACAAGGGCACTCCCCACGCCCCCAATGCCCACCACAACGATGTTCAAAATGCGCGTGGGTACGATCATGGCTTTCCTTTGGGTGGAGAAGGTTGGTTGATGTCGACATCCTCCGAATGATCAATTTCTACTTCCAATGGGGGTGGAATGTCTTTGAGGATCCATTCTTCATCATTCCA
>LCMS01000018.1:13840-25108 GCA_001002765.1 Candidatus Uhrbacteria bacterium GW2011_GWE2_46_68
CGAGAAATCCACTCTTGAGGAAAATCGTAATCAGAGAGTGAAGTCCCTTCCGGGAAATCTACACAGACACCCGTTTGCATCCGCTTGCTCTTTGTGGGAGGAGGAATGGGATCAGGCAAAGATCCCATGGTTGATGGAGGCTCGGGAAAAACAGGTGGCGGTGGAGGAGGAAGCATGAAATCAACAACCGTACTGAAAAAACCCGAAGTCTTGTTTCCGGTTCCCTGTGGGCGATACCTGGATCTCTTGTATGCCTGTGGGTCTTGATTCTTATGGCGAACCATCCTCGGCGAGGTGAAAATCTCAACCTTATACTCTCCCATATGCACCCCCTCCAGATAATCATCCACTGACTTCATAAAACGATGCCCATTCACTGCTACACAAACACTCACCGTTGGGTGATCACTGGGCACATGTCCGATCGTGATATGGAGACCGTCAAAGTGTCGCTCATCATGCTGATCTCCCCCGCTATGGCCGGCTTGGAAATCGCAATGACTGTGAATCGTCCCGGCCTTCACACATCCGTCCTTTTGCGCCCGATCATCATAGTGCACGCCGGCACCTTGCACTTGCTGCTCTGGAATATCCACAAACCATTGACGTGTGGACTCGTCGTAGAAAAGAAGTGCTACAGCTTCACTGTGCATCTTCTTGTAGATCTCACGGAAAAAATGCCAGATCTGTGCAAACAAAGCCAAAGGGATGCGCGGGACATCGAGCTCAGCCCAGGTCTCAACAAAGGCAAGTTGTGGGATGTCCGGAACAGAAACCAACGCCTCTACAATCCCGGTACGCTTGTGAAGAAACGTGCCGTTTCTCCCGACGAGATAGTACGTATCCTCACCTTGCGGCGCTTGCTCTTGCCCGGTACGGGCAATGAGAATGGGAAACTGGAGACTACCCATGAGTTGGAACCTCCAAGGAAGAAGGGGTGGGTGGGTTGATTTGACGGCCGCGCGCGGTCTTGCGAATGCGCCCGGTGCGTACAAGCCAAGGCTCCACGGACTGTTCGACTTCGGTGACTTCCATGTCCAAGGCTTGCGCCAAGGTGGTGAGTCCTGCGGACCCTCCCAGTTGATGCAATGTTTCCAAATAGGTCCTCTCATGGCGAGAAAGACCGCCTTCATAATCATTGAGTGCAAGAAGTTCGGTGACATCCTGTGAGGTCATCTTGTCTCGACTTGAAGACTTGGCGAGATCGGAAAGCTGGATCAAAAACTCATTGAGGGTACGAGGATTATCACGGCTATGGGCAATGAGTTGCCCCAAGCCTTCCTCTTCCAGGGTAAATCCAAGCAGTCGGCAAGACCGCTGTCCGATCTGTCCCATCTCCTCTTTCGAATAGAACGCAAGCTGATGCTTGATTCCGAATCGGTTGAGGAAAGGGGGGAGCAACTTGGAAGGATTGGTGGTGGCGCCGATGATGGTCACGTCTGGAGCAGGCACACTTGTTTGCACACGTCCGCCGCGCCTTTGTTCGGTCACGGGCAGACGACGATCTTCCATCACGCTGTAGAGCGTTTCTTGCGCCGCCTTGGACATGCCGTGGATCTCATCGATGAAGATGATGTCTCCGGCAGACCAAGAAAGCACCTGGGAGGTGATGTCTTGCGGTCGCGCCAGTTGGGCTCCAGTCAAGAGACGGATGGGCGCGCCGCGTTCATGAGCAATCGCAAGCGCGAGCGTGGTCTTTCCAAGTCCACGCGGTCCGGTCAAAAGAATATGCCGCATGGCTTTTCCTTCTTGGCGGGACGCGATGATCGCACGAAGCAACAGGGTCTTGAACGGCCCATGGCCGATCACTTGATCGAATGATGCAGGACGCAAGTTGGTATGAGGATCAGCTCCCACCACGCTTGATGCGCCGGTAAGACAATCCTCACGGATCTTTCCGGCGAGAACCTTGCGCACAGGAGCGGGAAGTCCGATGTCTTTGAGATCATCCACTTCCAGTTGAGAGGCAATGGATGGAACTGCCGCGCCCATGGCGCGCAAGGAGTTTTCGAATCCTTGGATCTTGGCTTCAATGTCAGAAGTGTTGGTAGAAGAAAGGAAGGGTCGGACGACCTCTTCCAAGACGCGACGAAGTGACATGGAAAAAGAACCTCCGCGTTGTTGTAAAGGACGACTTGAGTGGGCTTTGAAAGCCTAAACAAGACACGCTTTCTTATCTAATTTTATGAAAAATGTCAATCCATGCGCAATGGTTCGGTAGGGGCGAACGGCCGTTCGCCCCTACCGTACCGGCCGTTCGCCCCTACGACATTGTAAAAGAAAAAAGCCGTGGTTTTACCACAGCTTCGTTTTGACTAGGCCCAGGGAACTAGCGCTTGCCTCCCTGCGGGCGCATGGGCACCGAAGTGATCGGCTTCACGAGCACGATCACCTGCCCGGTCGAGTTGTACTTCTCGAGGAACATCTTGGCGTCGCTCCAGTATGCATCCTCGGCGCCGGCCTTGAGGGCGACAAAGAGGAGCGGGATCCTCGGGTCATCGTGGGTGGGCACCTTGCCCTCCCAGACTTCCTTGATCTGGAGGTACGCGAGCTTGCGCATCTCCTCGCTGGTGCCTTCCCAGGACTGGTGGCACTGGCCGCAGAAGCCGTTGATGAGGTGGCACCCGTGGATGGGGCAGATGTCGAGCGCGCGATCGGGCAGGGCACCGGCGCGGTAGAGCTCCACGGTCTTTCCGCCGATCGTGGTGAAGTTGCCCACGTCGACCCCCTGCTTGATGAGGCGGAGGAACTCGAGGCTCAGCCCCACATCGATCCTGAGGGCGGGCTTGTCCGTGTAGACGATGAAGGGCTTCTGCCCGGCACGGACGCCGAGCTCGCGCACGATGTCATCGCGCCCCATGGGGTCGTAGTTGGCGAGCAGAGTCGCATCGTTGAGGCCGGTGACCTGACCGATGGCCAGGGCCAACTCGGCCGCACCGGAAAGCTCCACCTCACCGAACCGGAGACCTGGCTTGCGGGTCTCGGAGGCTGGGGAAGCGGGGACCTCGGGGGTGGCGCGCCAGAGCTTGGCGATGGGGCGGGCAATGCTCGGGGGGATGTCGGCCGCGCGGCCGATCTCCTCGAAGCTCATCTCCTTTGCCACGGCCTCGACCCCGGCGCCCATGGCGACCAGAGATCCGACGATGGCGGGGATGTTGAGCTTCTTGTCCTCGGGCATGGTGTCGTTGATGGACTTGAGGAGGTTCTCGACTTCGGACTGCTTGTGCAGCATGACTACTCCTTCCCGTACTCGCTCACTCGCGAGGGAAGTGGGGGGGGTTGGTCTCCGTTTTACCGCGGAGGAAAGCCACAAGTGCAGTTTCCGCCTGCTCTTTGTGGGAAAGAACTTGCGCACCGACAGTACAGATCTGTTGGATGTTCGTCAAGAGTTTGCGGTTAGTTTGCGATTATTAAAATGGATTTTACCGGCTATTTTCTATTCATTTTTCCTTGATTTATGAAAATAAATTCGCTACTATGCCCGTGCGATAAAAATCTATGGGTGGCTAGCTCAGTTGGTTAGAGCGTCTCGTTTACACCGAGAAGGCCAGGGGTTCAAATCCCTTGCCACCCACCAGTCTTCATCAAAATTTCTGCTTGGCACAGATGGCTTTCACCAGATAACAAAATAGGTCGCTTCTGCGACTTATTTTTTGTACTTAAACCAATCTCAATGGGCCGGCTAAACTGATTTTCCCTCGCTTAGCATGTCTGAGAAGTTGATCTTCAGACCAAAGCTTAGCTTTGACTTTTCCTTTCTGGTGCTGTAATTATACACTTTGCGCGAACCTTTTTCGAGCGGAAATTGAACGAATGACTTCCCGCCCGCAGGAGGGGTCTGGGGAGGAATGCGGGCGGGATTCCAATTCGCCAAATTTTTTCTGCGCCAATCAAGTTTTGATGCCTTTTTGTTTTGACCTATAACCCGTCTAACAACACACCCGCACACCTTTACAATTTGATTAACAGGTGTTGTTATACCATGAATCCTAAAAATGATTTAGGGTAGCTCTTTCAAAATCCAAAACAAGGAGAAACGAAATGAAACTCATTCTTTTAGATCTCGACAACACATTGATTGACGCTGATTATCGCCTCACTGTGTCGGAAAATGAATTTCGCACCGTGGTGCAGGAATTAGCAAGCAAGGGTGTCCGCGTAGGACTATGTTCAGATTCTGCAGTTATAACACTCCGCCAGTGGGCAGATCGTCTCGGGCTTACTGGGCCGATTGTTGCAGAACGCGGGGCAGTTGTGTGGGATTCAACACGACAAACTGAAAACATTCTCGACATTTCGGAAACGACATGGTTCCGTGATTTTAGAGAATCTTTCATCAATGCCGTTATGCGAAACTTTCCTGGCGCAACCATTATGATCGGAGACGCCACAAGATTTGTAAAAGATCGGGGTATGAATGCTGCATTGACACAACATGTCTTTGCAGTCAACGGTTTTCGGGTGGCGAGCTTTTCTTTCTTTGCGTGTCGTCCGAAAAACGACCAATCAGCGCTGGAGCCTGACTCGGAACTTCTCGAACGCGCCAGTACACTTGCTGCGGAGATAGTCGTAACATATGGCAAGAAGAAAGAGGATCTGTTCTGGGATGAAAATTCTCGATACGGTATCCTCATCGTGCACGCGCGTACCACCGAAAAGTGGCGAGGCATTTCAACTCTGATTGACCAACTTACACCAGAACAGACAATTATGGTTGGGGACGGGATGTCGGATTTCCTTAATCTGCCAAACGTGGCGCAGTATGCAGTCAACAACGCCGATCCGCGCTACAAAGCAAAGGCAACATTTGTTGCCGAATCATCGCTTACCAAAGGTGTCATCGAGTGTCTTAGGCGATGTGTATAATGCATACAACACAACGGTCTGGTTTTTAGAAACCAGATCGTTTTTCTTTTGTTAATGTTACCGATTTAATATTTCAAGAAAATCTTTTACAAATGCTATTCTATCAGCTGATTTTGCGACAAGAATATTAAGATGTTTCTCTCCCCATGTTCTTCTGTCAGCAACTGTCATCCCGCGTGTCAATTCGCTCTGTGTTTCGATTTGTACATCCATAAGTTCAGTGATGTATGAGCTAGGGTTTATGAGAAAATATGCTGCAAGCGGGTCATACATAAGTGCTCCGGTTGTTTTTTCAAACGCTTGAATTCCTTCGATATAGTGAGTCATCATCGCCCGAATTGGTTTATAAAGTTGAGAATCTTTCAGCTGCTCGAAATCATCAAGTGTAAGAAAAACTTCGTTGCATGCATCAAGTGGTATCAGTGTCTTTTTCACTGGTGCGTTAAAAACAATATCAGCTGCATCAGGATCAACAAAAATATTGAATTCAGCGACCCTGTTTTTGTTTCCGGGTACAGCAATTGCTCCCCCCATCATAATAACTTCTTGTATGAGAGGAACTATTGTCTCATCTTTTTGCAATGCTTCAGCAAGGTTGGTAAGTGGGCCCAAAGTAAGAATGGATACCTGTTTGGGATTATTTTTTACGATTTCAATGATTCGATCGACAGCATTCCCTGTCAGCCCTTCTTGTCTTGTAATAGTCACCCCCGCGAGTCCGCTTGGACCATGAACATCTGCCTGGACTAACTTTATTTTTAGAGGGGCAGCCGCACCAGAATAAAGAGGCGTATTGCTACCAATAAGATCTAGAACATATCGCGCGTTATTGGTGGTGTTCTGAATTGTACTATTACCTGCGACGGTTGTTATTGCCAGAATGTCGAATAACTCTGATTTCTCAATAAGCATAATGGCAAGAGCATCATCATGCCCTGGATCCGTGTCGATAATAATTTTGCGCTTTTTCATACTTTATTTATTTGCTAAAAAATTTTCTACTTCTTTTCTTGTTGGTAGCGATGAAGAAGCACCAAGGCGTTGTACGCTTATTGCCGCAGCACTGTTAGCGAAATCTATTGCCTGTTTAATAATTTTATCATTTTGCAAGGAAACTACAAAAGCACCCACAAAACAATCACCAGCAGCAGTTGTGTCAGTTGCTTTCACTTTGTAACCTTCGACGGTAATAATTTCTTCGCCGATTAAAGCAATAACCCCCTTACTTCCTAGAGTTGTAATAATATTTTTTGCAATCTTCTGTAGTTTTTTCATTGCCTTGATTACCTCTTCTCTATTCGTTGGAATTTCTGTTCGTGAAAAAACAGATAATTCTATTTCATTCATGATAAGGTAATCAACAAGTGGAAAAAGCTCTTTGGCATCCAAAATCGCAGGAGCGGCATTTAAAACTGTTTTTGCTCCAATTTTTTTAGCTTGGCTGAAAAGCTGTTTAGTTGTTCCAATGGGCGTCTCCAGAGTTGCAGAAACTATATCTTCTTTTTCTATATTGATGTGCTTCGTTTCAGCGGGCATGAGACTATTATTAGCTCCGCCACTCACATAAATAATGTTCTCTGAACTACTGTCTACCGCAACAAAAGCTGCACCAGTTGTAGTTTTCGCGTCTATGGCGATATTGTTTGTATTCATCCCTTCATTTTTGAAAAATTGGAGTAAATTCTTGCCGAAAGCGTCCTGTCCAACTTTACCGAGCATCAGAATATTTCCTCCAAGTCGGTGAGCTGCAATTGCTTGGTTCGCACCCTTGCCGCCAGGAATGTACGAAAAATCTTTACCGTTAACTGTTTCGCCAGATCGAGGATGTTTTTCTACCTGGCTAACAATATCCATATTTATACTACCTATGACGACGATTTTTTTCATACAAAATAATCTAAACTTTTCTTGTAAAGTCGTGCAAAAGCCTTGAGTTCGACCACATCAATTCGCCGCTCTCCACGTTCAATTTTGGAGACGTAGGATTGTGGTTTGTTAAGTTTTTGTGCGACATCTTCCTGTCTCAATCCCGCATCTAGGCGTGCTTTTCGCAGGTTTTCCACAACCTTTTTATATTCGGCTCCGTAAATACCTTTTAACATATTAAGTATATTATATAACCTGTTGTAGGATATACCAAGATAGGTTATGATTGTTCCATGGACTGGCGCAGAAAAAATTTAGCTAATTGGAATCCCGCCCGCATTCCTCCCCAGACCCCTCCTGCGGGCGGGAAATCAGCCGAGGCAAAACGAAAAATCCTTTCCCCCAGAAAAACAGATTTTCGTTTTGCCGAGTCATGTCCTTTCCATTTTCAAGAAAAATTTCACCCCCGCCAAATTAAAAACGCAAAAGACATTTTTCTTTGGGGTTGCTGGCGTACTCGCCAGTGCGTGGGGCTTTGGTTCATTCATTCAGTTTCCGTTCGAAATAGGTTCGCGCAAAGTGTATAATTACAGCACCAGTCTTCATCAAAATTTCGGCTTGGCACAGTCGGCTTTCACCAGATAACAAAATAGGTCGCCTCTGCGACTTATTTTTTGTACTTAAACCGATCTCAATGAGCCGGCTAAACTGATTTTCCCTCGCTTAGCATGTTTGAGAAGTTGATCTTCAGGCCAAAGATTAACTTTGACTTTTCCTTTCTGGTGCGGACGAGAGGACTCGAACCTCCAAGCCCAATGGGCACTAGCCCCTCAAGCTAGCGCGTATACCAATTCCGCCACGTCCGCAAGTGCAAAGATGATAGAACGAGAAGCGGGAAAGATCAAGAGCAAAACTGACGATTACGGCCTGTGATCACTTGCAATGTCATGGGTTCCACTCCGATATCAAATCGTGTACCCGTCATTTCAGTTCCATCTGCATACGCAACGATCGGATCTTTACTGCGAATGGCAAACGAGGAAAGAGGCAACACACTTTCTTGATGCCCCCCACGTCGCAACCATCCGCGTCCGCCAGTTTTCGTTCGAATGATGGCTTCCAATTTTCCATCGCAAGGATTAGAAATAATCTCGGTCTGATTCATGTATCCGCGAGAAAGATTCCACACCTCAAGCGATCCTTCCGATTGTGGGTACACGCGAAAACGATCTTCACAACTGATCTCCGCGGAAAAATTCGGGATACTAACCCCGGTCATAAACCGTCGTCCGTTGATGGTTCCCACATCAATCGTTTCGATGATGCGCGCGGACAAAATATCGCAAGCGGCAACACCCACGGGCACCCCCAAAATCTCAGCCAAAGAATTCTTGGACCCTAGGGGAATCATGCCAAAAACCACATGGCTTTCGGTGATCACATTCAACACTTTCCGCACGCTCTCATCGTTTCCCACTATAACGACCGTGGAAATCCCTCCTCGACTGACTTCATCGCGCACCATTTCCTCAGCATCACGAAATAACGCCAAGCGCGCAATTCTGCCGGCAATTCCAAGATCGGTTAAACGATTTTCCACTTCCTGAAGATCTTTCTCAAATCGTTTATCCTGAATAAAGTCATCGTAAATATAATAATACACATCTAGGCCTCATGATTCGGAGAATCTGATTTTCCTGTTGTTGTAGAAAGACGACCGTTCATGTTCGCTCCGGGAGCAACTGAAATGGTCTGTGTTTCAATATCCCCTTCCACACGCGCAGAAGCGAGAATTTCGAGCATGCCGGAAATATGCAAATTCCCCACCACTTCTCCGGCAATAACCGCATTGGCTGCCACAACGTTAGCGTGAATAATCGCGTGATCTCCCACGTGCAACGCTTGCGCCGTTTCTACCGAACCGGAGACTTCTCCGTCAATGACGACGTCTCCCTGGCTTTTAAAATCCCCCTCGACCTTCACTCCTTGCGCGATAATCGTCTCTTGATGGTTATTGTTTCCCATAGACATATCTTTTTGCTCCTCCTGTATACGTTTAAACATAAGAATAAAATTACATGGAAGGAATCGTCTCGATTCCAAGCAAGGTCAATCCATTTTGTAATACTTGTCCAGTGGCTTGTGCGAGGGCTAAACGTTCTTCTCGTGTTCCCCCAGGTGCTTGTAAAACGGAAAGTTCATTGTAAAAAGCGGAAAACTTTTGACTTAAATCGAAAAGATAATGAGCGATGAAAGACACTTGATGCTCTTGAGATGCGGCAAACAACACTTCAGGATAAGAGGCAAGGCTCATCCAAAGAGCATGTTCCAAAGGATGGTTCAGATGATCGGCAGATAAAGATACTTTGCTCGTCTTTGCTTTTTTCTTGAGGCTTTGAATGCGTGCATAGGTGTAGAGAAGATAGGGCCCCGTACATCCTTCAAACGCCAAGGCCTCATCAAAATCAAACACAATTTTTTTCTCAAGATCCTGACGCAACATGGAAAAACGCATGGCGGAAAAAGCGATGGCCCGCGCGGTTTTTTTTAATTTCTTTTCTTCCCAATCCGGGTGACGTTTTTTTGTTTCCTCCTTGGCCATAACGGTCAGACGATCTCGCAACTCCTCATACAAAATCACGTTACCCGTACGAGAGGCCATAGCCCCCTCCTTGGTTGTCACAAACTCATAAGACACATGAGCCAACTCTTTTTCAAATCCCATGCGTTTGAGTGTGGAAAATAATTGTTGCATAGCGAGCGATTGACGAGCATCAATCACGTAGAGACTTTGCATGGGGTGATATTCTTCTTCCTTGCGAAATGCCAAAGCAAGATCCTTAGCATTGTAAAGAAGCGTTCCGTCGCTGCGCACCAATAAATTCACTCCCAATTTTTCACTCTGGAGATCTACAAGCCAGGCGCCATCGCTATGGATGGCAATCCCCTTTTTGATCAAATCCTCCACGATATTTTTTGTGTCGACAACAAGATCACTTTCAAAATACCAAGCATCAATCGGTAACCCAAGTTCTTTGAACAAAGCTTTGAAATAATCGACAGACCACTTGCGTGTTTTTTTCCACAGCGCGACCGATGGACCTTTGAGTGATTCCAACTCTTGAAATATCTTTGCAATCTCTTGCTTGGCTCCTTCATCTGCTTCGATTTTTTGCGAGACTTCGGCATACACGCGCGCCAAAAACGCCACACGATCCTCTTTGATAATCTCTTCTTTCTGGTGCCATTTCTTTATCCCCCATACAACTTTTGCCACATGGCTCCCAAGATCATTGATGTAAGAAACGGGGATCACGTGATATCTTTGCGCGCGCAAGACTTGCACCAAAGCTTGCCCCACAAGAAAATTGCGCACATGCCCCACATGAATCGCTTTATGTGTATTGGGTTGGGCATACTCCACCATAATGCTTTTTTGTGCGCCTACGTTTGACGTTCCATACTTTTCTCGCTTTTCGGAAATCTCTTGCAAAACCGCTTGTGCAAAAAGTGGCGAGTAGTAAAAGTTCACGTACGGTCCCTGAGCTTTTACTTGTTTGATCCACCCCCCCACTTCCATGTTTGCGGAAAGTTCAATCGCAATTTCTTGGGGAGATTGTTTACGCGCACGCGCCAAATCAAAACAAGGAAACGCGATGTCTCCCATATCGTCTTTTGGCGGACGCATCACATCATCCATGCTTGGGGTATACTCTTTTCCCACCGCGGTTTTGATGAGTTGTAAAATATGTTGTTTGGCTTCTTGTGCGACAGACATAATGTTCTCCTTTATCCTAATAGTCCTTACGTGGTGAAACGATTTTCACATGTGTATCACTTCTTTTTGAGTGAGTCTTTTTGTTGTTCAAGGGTGGCAAGACGGGCAGAGGCTTCCGTACGCTTCGTTTCCATAGAACGAACGACGGACTCCGGCGCTTTGGAAACAAATTCCGCATTTTGCAGTTTCCCTTCTATTTGCAAAAGATACGTGCGTGTTTCTTCTGTTTCTTTTTCCAGTCGTTTCCGTTCCAACTCTACATCCATCAAGCCTTCCAAGGAAAGGTGTACACACCCTTTGCTGATCGTTTGTACGACGACATTTGCAACAGAATCCGGTTCGCCAATATGCAAATCTTTCACGCGCGCCATGGTTTTGATGAGTTCGCTTTGTTCTTCCAAAAAAGCGGACTCTCCGGAGATGGAAACAAAGACACTGACAAAAGCCCCTGCCTCCACACGGGAAAGCGAACGCAAATGGCGAATCGCCACAATTATTTCTTGCACAATAGAAAAAGAGTCTTTTGCTTTTTGATCTTCTCTTCCTATCTCCCCGGGCCAATGATCAACAATCAACATACCTTCAAACCCGGCTTGCTTCCACAAGGTCTCGGTGACAAAAGGCATAAGAGGATGCCACAAAATCAAAAGATGGCGAAGAAGATAAAATAAAATACCATCGGTTGATTCCTGTTTCCCTTGCCTGCGCTCGATCTTTGCAATTTCCACATACCAATCCGCCACATCAGACCAGGTAAA
>LCMS01000018.1:25146-36372 GCA_001002765.1 Candidatus Uhrbacteria bacterium GW2011_GWE2_46_68
CAATGGTTTGAGGATCTGGTTTCTTGTCACTTTTTTCTTTGCTTGTGGTCACGATAAACCGTGCGATATTCCAAAGCTTATTGGTGAAATTACGAAACCCGGCGATCTTCTCCTCAGACATGCGCAAATCATTACCTGCACTTGTTCCCAAAACCAAAGATAAACGCACCGCATCGGATCCATATTTTGCAATCACTTCAAGAGGATCAATAACATTTCCAAGTGACTTGGACATTTTGCGTCCTTGTTCATCACGCACGAGCCCGTGTAAATACACTTGTTTAAACGGAATCTCTCCAAGTGTATAGGTGGTCATGAGAATCATGCGCGCGATCCAGAAAAATAAAATGTCATACCCTGTCTCGATAATAGACGTGGGATGATAGGTTTGAAAATCTTTGATCTTCTCCGGCCATCCCAAGGTTGAGAATGTCCAAAGACCGGAACTAAACCAGGTATCGAGTGTGTCTGAATCTTGCACCCATCCATCCCCCTCCGGCGCTTCCATACCAACAAAAATTTCCTCTCCCCGATACCACACCGGGATTTGATGACCAAACCAAATTTGTCGGCTGATGCACCAATCGCGCAAATGATCGATCCAATGGTCGTACGTTTTCTCAAAACGCTCGGGGATCATTTTAACCTGCTTTGTCTCCATGACATGACGCATCAATTCCTTAAGAGTCACCCGTTGACCGTCTTTTAATCCTTTTATCGGGGCGTGATCGGAAGCCTTAAATGCAAATGGACGATTGACACCAATGAACCACTGCTCTTTTGGCAAAGGTTCCACTGCTGCTCCACAGCGATAACAGACGGATAAATTTTGTGCAACGTCTTCTTCTTTTTCCAATAATCCCTCTTGGCGCAACCACTCGATCGTTTGCTTGCGTGCAGCGATAACTTCTTGACCCAACAGATGAGTGGGAACATCTATCATCTTTCCCTCCTCATCAATCACCTGGCGAAAAGCGAGGTTGTGTACATAAGCCAAATCCGCATCGCTATGAGAATGGGAAGGAGTCACTCCAAGTACACCTGTACCAAAGGCGGGATCCACCGAAGCATCGGCAATCACCTTGATCTTAAGATGTTGTCCCACAAAGGTTGCTTCCAATTCTTTTCCTACCCACTTGGTATAACGTGCATCCTGCGGATGAACGGCAACAGCTGTGTCTCCAAACTTTGTTTCGGGACGTGTGGTGGAAATCGCAAAGGGAAAATTTTTGTCATAACGAAAGGTGTAAAGTTTGGCATTCTTCTCCTCGTGTTCTACTTCGTCATCGGCAAGAGTGGATTTACAGCGCGGACACCAATTCACCAAACGATAACCGCGATAAATAAGTCCGTCATCATACATGCGCTTAAAAACGGTGCGCACCGCATGGCTGCGCGCTTCATCAAGCGTATAAGCCTCGCGAGACCAATCCAAAGAAGACCCCATTTTTTTACACTGCCCGACAATCGTATCGTGAGAAGCGACTGCATAAGCGCGTACTCGCTCTAAAAATTTCTCACGCCCAAGCTCACCGCGCGGGTCTTTCATCCCCTCTTGCATCAAAAGTTTCTCCACCTTGGTTTGGGTCGCGATAGCGGCATGATCTGTCCCCGGAATCCACAGAGCCTTTTTCCCCTGCAAACGTGCAAAACGCACCATAGCATCCTCTATCGCCAACATCATGGCATGCCCAATATGAAGCGTGCCTGTGACATTGGGTGGTGGCAGGACAATACTAAACGCCTCATGACGCTCGCCTGGGAGATTGTCGGGATTGAAAAAACCGCTCGCCTCCCAAGCGGCATAAATGCCATCCTCATAAAGCGAAGGTTCATAGGCCTTTGGAAACGCGGATTCTTCTTGCATAATACGCTTAGTGTATGGAAAAAATGGGCTTTTTGCAACCTAAAAACCATGCTATAACAAGCTTGACAGGCAACCCATTTTCCTAAAAGATGCTCTGTTCCTTGTTCTTTCCAACCTAAGGAGACATCCATGCCTTTCCTTCTTTCTTTCACGCTTCTCTTTCTGCTTTCCGGTTGCCAGGCACTGAACCCTTTTGTCTCCTCTTCGCTTGATCGCGACGGGGACGGGGTGGCTTTGGGCGAAGATTGTGATGATACCAATCCGGAAATCGGTACCTTTACGTGGTATGTAGATGATGATCATGACGGTTTTGGTACGACCGGTGGCATTACCCAATGTGCAGCTTTGGATGGCTATGCCGATCGTACGGGTGATTGTGATGACACAGATGGGATGATTCATCCCTACGCTGTGGAAATCTGTGACAGTGTCGACAATAACTGTGATGAAGTGATTGATGATGATGCCACAGACCGCGGCACTTGGTATGTTGACTCGGATGAAGACACTTATGGGAACCCTGATTCCCCTCTTGTCGCCTGCGAGCAACCTGACGGATCGGTCATGGATCATACGGATTGCGATGACATGGAAGCCGCCACCAACCCTGACGCACTCGAAGTCTGCGAAGATAAAATCGACAATGACTGCGATGGGGTAACAGATACGGATGCGGAATATATCACATGGTACGCCGACGTTGACGAAGACACCTATGGAGATCCTCTCTCCACGCTGATTGATTGTCAGCAACCCGCAGGGTATGTGGCAGACGCCACCGACTGTGACGATGCTGAAGCAACCACCCACCCAAGCGCCGAAGAAATCTGCAACGATTGGATCGATAATAATTGTGATGAGGAGGCGGATGAATGTGCCTATGAGACAGAAAACTCCCTTTCAGATGCGATCAAAATCACCGTAGATGCCTCGTTTGTCAATTTTGGAGCCTCTCTCTGTCTTGCCGGAGATCTTGATGAAAATGGAACGGATGATTTGCTTGTAGGATCCATTTTAGACGATACAAGTGACGCAAATGCGGGAGCTGTCTATGTCCTCTATGGACCTTCTGTGGAAAGTGAAACGTTGACTGACCCCATCAAACTGTATGGGGAACAAGCCCAAGGCTATGCCGGCAACGCACTGGCCTCTCAAAATGATATAAATGGAGATGGTATCAATGATTTCTTGATTGGTTCCTACGGCGACGGCCGTGTGATTGCAAATGCCGGCTGTGTATATCTTATGCTTGGACCTATCAGCGTCTCCACTTCTCTTGAAACATCGGAAGCGATTTTCTCCGGGATTTCGGAGGCAGACTATGCTGGCACCACCGTATCATTTATTTCTTCTCTGGACGGAGATACTGACCCTGACATTCTCATCAGCGCTCCTTGTGTGAATGTTTATAACGAAGATGAAGGCTCGATCTATTTGTTCCGTGGTCCTCCTGTCTTTGGAACGTGGTCTCTTGCAGATGCAGACTATACGATCACAGGGGAACAAAGCGGAGACCGAGCAGGATCCACCATAATCACCACAGATATTGAAGGTGATGGTGTGACCGATCTCTTTATTGGTGGTCCTTATCACGATACGGAATTCACAAATGTGGGAGTGATCTATGGTCTACTCGGCCCTATGGAAAGTAACGTCTCTTTGTCCGATGCAGACAGTTTCATCTACGGAACCACGGTGGGAGAATGGGCAGGAAGCTTTCTTGCGTCGGCACAGGATACCAATGAGGATGGATGTAACGATCTTTTGATCGGAGCTCCACATTTGACAGACAGCTTGCCTGAACAAGGTGCTCTCTATCTCATGGAAAGTCCTCTTTTGGAAAAAACGTTAGTCACAGATGCTACATTCGTGATCATTGGTAACTATGATACAGATCACGTTGGAACGAGTGCCGCGATGGTTGATGTTGATATGGATGAAAAGGAAGATCTCCTTGTTGGCACGCCTCTTCGTAATGACACATTCTCCGATCAGGGAAGCATTTCTCTTTTTTACGGACCTCTGGAAGGGTCTCTGAGTCTTACAGATGCAGATGTCACATGGTGGGGGGAAGCGCAAAGTGACGGAGCTGGATATGCACTTTGTCCTGCTGGAGATCAAAATACGGATGGCTACGATGACTTTTTTATCGGTGTTCCAGATCAAGATGCCGGAGGTATTGGGTCTGGATCTCTCTATCTGATTTTTGGTCTCGGTATGTAACGAAAGCCCCAAAACGGGGGCTTTTTTCGTTATGCACAAGGTGCTGTCTTGACGCTCCCCTCCCTCCGAGATAGAGTAGCCAACCTATTCCATGCTGGGTTGAGGAGGGAGAAAACCATAAAGGCAACTGCATGGCACTACGTGATGCACAACAAATTTTTGAAGCTATCAAGCGGAGTCATCGTCCGCTTGTTTGCGTTGCCAAAGGTTCAGGAACGGACGGTCATGCCAGCGCCCTTGGATTGGCGCGCGTCATGGAACGACTCGATAAGCAACCACTGGTTGTCTCTGCCGATGGAGTGCAAGAGCATCTGCATTTCTTAACCGATCATACCCGCATCCAAGACACCGTAGAAAATCTACAACGATTTGTGATTGAACTTGATGCATCCAAAACCCATGTCAAAGAACTTTCCTACGAACTCAAAGATGACAAACTGTTTGTCTATCTTTCTCCCAAAAAAGGACGCTGGGAATCTCAAGATGTCCGTCTCTCCTCAAGCCCATATCATTATGATCTCATCATAAGTATTGGAGCGGCGGATATTGAAGGATGTGCGCCTTTTTATACCGAGCATCCGGACTTCTTTTTTCACACACCTATTTTGAACATTGATCACTCACCGGCCAATGAACACTTCGGTCAATTCAATGCTGTGGATATTTCTGCTGTCGCTTGTGCCGAGGTCTGTCATGATTTAGTTGAAGCTATGGAGCCAGGACTTATGGATGAAGAAGTGGCCACGGCATTTTTAACCGGACTTATTGCCAAAACCCACAGTTTCAAACAACGTAATGTCAATGCACGTACACTTGAAACCGCGAGCAAGTTGATGGCCAAAGGAGCGCGTCGCGATGCGATTGTTCAACATTTATATCGTACGCGATCGGTTGCAACCTTGCGCCTATGGGGACGCGCGCTTGCACGCCTCAAAGTGAATACGGAAAAAACCATGGTCTGGAGCCTTCTGTCTCAACAAGACTTTTTACATGCAGGTGCCAAAGAACAAGATCTTCCCGATGTAATCGATGAACTCATCTCCTCCTCTCCCGAAGCCTCAATCGCTGTGCTCATTTACGAAAATCACGAACGATCCATTGAGGTGATTGTGCGAGTGGGGGCACGCCAAAACGCCCTTACTCTTACCGAATCACTTAAACCGGAAGGATCACGAGAGCAGGTAAGAATCCTCTTTCCTCCACAACCGATCGTTGAGGTGGAAAAAAAGATTTTGGAAACCCTGCAAAAAACAGCAATGCAGATTCCACACGTTTCCTCCTAACAAAAAATCGGCTCCACAGGGAACCGATTTTTATTTTTCGTTTTACTCTTCCACAATCTCCCCCTCATCACTTTGTGTTGCTCCTTCTTCTCCTTCTTCAACCGGTGAAGGGATTTCTTCAAATCCCGTTCCGGCATCCAAGGCTCGCAAACGATCTTCTACAAGCTCGTTTCCAGGATTCAACTCGGCGACGCGTGTCGCCATCTCGGCAGCCTTTTCCATATCTCCCTGGATTTCATACACTGCGGAAAGATACCAAAGAGCATTGCTGTATTCCGGACGCAATGTCACAATTTGTTCCAAAAGATTGCGTGCCGCATCATATTCTTCAAGTTGTATAAACAAAATACTCAATTGAAACCCAAGGCCAATATTGGTCGGCTGATATTTGACCAAAGCAATAAGACGGCTGGCGGCATCTTCCAATTTTCCTTGTCGCTCATACACGGCTGCCAGATAATAATGAGCCGGAGCATAATCCCCCTTCAAGGTAATAGCTTTATTAAACTCTTCCTCAGCCTGTGTCAATAACACTTTCTCTTGCTCGGTCGCTGTCTTTACCAAATCCGCACTATCCGCATTTTTAAGTTCACGTGCACGATCGGCAACCGACAAATATAGCCGTCCGAGATTGGTATGATTAACTGGGCTTACAGGATCAAGTTCAATGGCTTTGAGGTAAGAAGCCGCTGCTGCGTCCTCGGCCCCTTGGGCAAACGACATGAGGTCACGATAAATGGATCCTTGCGCGCTCCAGTTTGATGCATATGCCGGCTCTAATTGCACCGCTTTCGCCGAAGCTTGAACACTCGTGCTTACATAACCGACAATCGCCTGCTTTTGCTCATCGGTCATATCCCCTTCCACTGCAACAATGGCATTACGCGCTTGGATCAATGCGGCCGTACTTAAGTTGCGGTAATACCGATCACTTAACCCATTAAACATCACGGCGGTATTCAGTTTTTCTACTACCTGATCGATATTGGCACCGGCGCTATCCAATTCCACAGCTTTGACAAAAGAGACTTCAGCCGTATAACGCATACCACTTACAAACAAGGAAGCGAGGAGTCCGACAGCAAGAACAACAAAAGCAAATGAAATGGAAAGTCCAAGTCGTGGGGAACGACTGAAATCCGTTTCCCAAATCTTAGTCATGATAAGCGCGGCCAAAAGTCCGGTTAGTCCCCACATCAAAAACTGTAAAGTAAAATTTGTGGTGTAAAGAAAGTGATACAAAAACGTCATAAACCATCCAACAAACACTACATAGGTAAGATTCCACTCTTCATGCCCACGATAGCGAAGCAACCGTCCCAAGGTCTTAATCCCTACCCAAACCATCAAGGTGAGCCAAGAGAGAACTCCGAGCACCCCCATAGTTGCACCCATGGTAAGAACCGAGGACTTTGCGCGATCAAAACGCAAATCCCAAAATACGGATTGGTTCACTTCTTGTGGACGATACATCAAATAATCGTATAAAAAAGTTCCAGGACCTGTACCAAACAAGATGCGATGCGCTCCGCCCGAAAGACTGTCAACTGTAATCTGTAAGCTGGTGGTATAGGTTGGCGTCACAACAACAGGAAGTCCGAGTTTAAGTGGAGTGCCAAAAAACAAGAAAACCAAACTGGCCAAAAGAACGATAAGAGGCAAAATGAAACGTTTGGGATGTGGGAAGGCTTGAGTTTCTACAAAAGAGAATACGGCCAGTAAAGCTACTCCCACGATATTCAAAACCCAAAATACCCAAAAATCCACAGCCACAAGAGACACAAGAGTGACCAATGTGACAATCACGATCAATGCGCGTTGAAAAATACCAAACCCGTTTGATGGGATCATGCGATCTTCTCCTTTGTGGGAAACCATCCACATGGCAAATCCCAAAAACATCACGACACTTGAAAATCCGATAAAACTGTTAATCGTCCCGATCGTGTTAAATCCTTTGGATGCCGCGAAAGCAAAGGGAAGATGTAGAAGATCAAACATTCCAAAAAGAGTCACCAAACCGGAGATGGCAGAGGAAAGCAATAAGGCCACAAGCACATTGCGCTGCACACGCGTATCAGAAGCCTCATGCATCACGAAATAAAAAAACAGGATGAATAAGGCAATTGAGAGAAAACTTGTGTATTCTTGTGAAATTTGTCCCACCCATGTTTGATATCCGGAAACGGATAGGATGGAGGAAACGAGAACACTTAAGAGGAACGCTCCAGGCACGACATTGAGCCAACCGGCTTTAAACGATAATTGCTTGGAAAACACCATGGTGCCAAGCCAAGACAAAAGTCCGAGGACAGAAAGGACAACAAAAAGCATTTGTTTATTCACTTCGATGACATCAGACGTCCAAGGAAGGAAAAAAAGAGGCACAAGGAAAAAAAGCAGATACAAAGAGGCGCGAGCGACCTTGGGAAAAAGACCCAACAGTTTCACGTATTTCCCTCCAACAGAAGAAATGCTCATAGCGTAAAATTAAATAATGAATGATTATTTTGATTGATATTGTAAAATGGCCTGCACGACTTTGGAATCATCTTTGAGATTTTCAACGAACAAAATGCGATCATTGGAAATAAACATCTCGTCTTTTGGTCCATGCATTTCATTGCCTAATTTAACAAGAGCGATATTTGCTTCGGCATCCAAGGCGGAAACTCCGCTTTGAAGATAAAAGACCTGAGTCAAGTATAGATATTCTGTTCTCTGTTGTGTGATCTTTCCAAAATAAACCTGTCCATTGTCGAGAAATACCGCTTGATAGTCCGAGTTGAGGGTAATGGTGTCAGAGGGAAATCGGGAAACGAACCAACCGAGTCCTCCGGCAATGGCGGTTAAAACGACCACGAGGATAAAAAAGACAAGATATCTGCCCTTTTGACAAGAAGGGCGACTTTCCTCGGGTTTTTGAGAAAAAAAGGGAGAAGTCATCTTGGACTGAATAGCCATAGGGAATACAAAGAAAATAGAGAAAATGTTGAGGTTATTGTAACCAAATACCCCCCTACCTACAACCGAAGGTGTGGATACAAGGTGAGGAGAAAATTTCCCGAAATTTTTTAATGGGGGTTTCACCCCCTTGTCCCCTCTCCGCTTTTCTTTGTCCTGCAAAGAAAAGCGGAAGAAAAGAAACAGGCCGCCCACCTGCGCTCGCCAGGCCACCTTTGTCACCGCTCGCCTTGGCTGCGGAACGTCGCTTGCCTCCTGTGGCTGACAGAAAAAAATGGTCAGCCTTGGAGGCTTCGCTCGAACCATCCTCGCCACAACAAGCCTAGCTTGTTGTCGGCTCGCTTGTGCCAAGGTGGCTCTGACGTGCTCGGAGGGCGGGACGAAAAAATCGTCGTATCAGACTACATGACCTATCTCCCACATAAAAACCAAAGCAGGGCACGTATAGTGCCCTGCTTTTTACTGTTTCTTGATTATTCAATAACTTCTGCTGGTGCCTCTGGAGCTGGTTCTTCAACCACTGGCTCTTCGACTACCGGTTCCTCGACTGGAGCTGGTTCTTCAACCACTGGCTCTTCGACTACCGGTTCCTCGACTGCTGGAGCTGGTTCTTCAACCACTGGTGCTGTGACCGTCACTTCCCCGTCAAAACCCGAGGTTGTGCCATCGGAAATTGTCACCACACCATCAACGACTCCCATGGCGATCCAGCTGAACTCGCGTACTTGATCATTCCAACCACTGGCATAGATGGTAAACCCTGTTGCGGATTCATCTCCTACCCAGTATTGGTACCCTGCCATGGCTTCAGCATCCGATCGGGAGCTGAAGGTGATGACCGGGGTATCTTCATACGCTTGTGTAAAGGCCACATGGACGTAATCGTGACCGGCAGCCATGCGTGCGCGTCCAGCCATATCCTTGCTGCCATAGAGATGTTCTGCCACAGTGACAGATCCACCAAAGGAAGCGTCACCAGCAACTTCGAGGCTATCAGAGGAAACAGCAGTTAATGTTGAACTGCTTCCTTGCAAACTGTAACCGTTATTGCGTGAGACAAGAGAAAGGATGATTCCGTCTCCATCCGCATCTGTTTCAAGAGCAATAGCAACGGTTGGATCACCGACATCTGCCTTCATACCCACACCTGGGATTGAAGAAGATGTAATGTAATCACCAATGGCAATTGCACCATTTTCCACACCAACCTTTACAGGAACCTGTCCCATGAAGGCAATCGGAACATAATCCTCATCAACTTGTCGTCCAGAAGGAGCATTTGCAATAAATCCAGGATTTGTAGAGACAATACCCATGAGTTTACTGTCTGTTGCTGTAGTTGTACGGACAACAGCTTGCGCATTATTTACATCTACTGAAACAAGTTCTCCAGCCTCTAGATCACCATCACTATCAAGCATGTACTCAGCAAAGTCAGCTAGAACTGCGCTAGCTGAATCGGAGAAAATGGCTCCGCTAGCATCAACAATGAAGAGATCATCGGGTGTTGTAACATCAGCAATCATGAAAACAACACCAGAACGGTCAGCTTCTGCGACCTCAGTATCATCAATACCTGTTCCAAAGAGCATATTGAAATTACTTACTCCATTGTCTGTTTCAAAGACGAAAATTTCATTATTCATGTCGATGTCGAACTTGACTCCATTTTCCGCTACGGCATCCGCCCCGGTATAAATAGCATCTGCATGACCCATGGCAAAATCACCTGGATCGGCAAAGGTGATGCTTCGTAAATTATCGCTCAAAACACTTAAACCAACATCCCAAGATCCTCCCAATACCATACCTGTTACCGTGCCGGCAGAAGTGGTATCTCCTACCATCTGAATACCGGTTATAGCCGAGGTTACATCATCCCCAGCAAGACCCGTTACCTCAATATTAACAGCGTTCACTCTTTCACCGCCGGACAATGCCGTTCCGACGTCTGCATCAAGATAAATGCCATCAACCGTTGCAGAGTTTACATCCAAATCTATAGTGACAAGGTCAGTTGTTTGATCGTCTGTTCCTCCGTCGATATTAAGTGCTGTGCTAGCTGCACTTGCTTTAAGGTTGATTCCTGTATCCCAACCTGAACCGATACTAAGAGCTACTTCATTGCCTGTACTAGCGGTTCCACCAAGATTGGCTACATTAATGCCATACAAATGATCTCCATCGTTTGATGTCATGGTTCCTGTAACATCAATGATACTGTGAGTGTTCGCGTTGTTTCCTGCAGAAGCTTCTTCAAGAACCTCATAATTCAATTGCATTCCCATGGTATTGGCATTGTTTGCCGCTTGATCAACAATCATGGAGATGATTCCTGTGGTTCCGTGAGTGCTGTCTGTTAATGCTGCGTCAATACTGATCGCTTGATGCTCTCCACCGGCATTCATATTCAATCCAATGTCCCAGTTGGCACCAATATCAATTGCGGTTTCAACGGAATCTGCATCTGGTGTTGTTAAGTCCAGATCAATGCCGGTAATGCTGTTCCCGGCGCCCGAATGATTTGCCCCTGTAATGTTTATATCAATCGCCTGATAATAGTCGGATCCATCTTGAGCTCCGATTGTGGAAGTGATGTCCACTCCATCTGCACTTGCTCCGGCAGCCTGATTAAGAGCGATTTGAAGCGCATCAACTCCGGATGCTACGGCCGTATCGCCATTTCCAAGTACAAGCAATGGCAAGGTTGGTGATGTATCTCCATCAATATTGACTGAATCTCCATCATCAAGATTGACATTAAAGTCTCCTCCGGAGAGATCAAGGTCGCCATTGGTGACGAGAATGTCACCCAAGGTGAGCACGAGAGCATCGGTTCCATCAGCTGCGCCGGCAATGGTCGTAAGACCGGTTGTGGCGGCAACAGTA
>LCMS01000019.1 GCA_001002765.1 Candidatus Uhrbacteria bacterium GW2011_GWE2_46_68
ATGGAACTTAAAAAAGATGACTCCTGTGGGATACAGAAATCATCTTTTAATGCATGTGTAGTTTTTTCCCTGTGTCCACTTTTTGGGGTACGGATCAAATTCCAGTCGGTTTTTGTGATGTATTTATTGTACCATCAGCTTATCACGGGCAGAAACAAAAAAGCATCCGTCGGTGAAGTTGGATGCTAGTGCGAGAGAAAGCGGATACTAAGGCTTTTGAATTTTCGTCCTTGAAGGGGATTGTCAGGATTTCCTTCGTCATCGCGAAAGACAATGAAATGAAGATGATCCCGGTCGGTCCATCCGGTTTTTCCGGTCTCACCAATAATCTGTCCGCATTTCACGAAATCTCCAACCTTGATTCCGCGCGCGCGAATCGATCCTTTTTTAAGATGACAATATTCTGTCACCTCACCAAAAGCGTGACGAATATCTATGAAGTTCACGCTGTCACGAAATTCTGGATCATCACCCCACACATTATTTTCATCACTGAATCGTTCCACGCTTCCACTTTGCGCGGCTAGAATTGGAGTACCGTCTGGAATAAGAAAATCAATTGCATGGAGATAAGGGCCAACATGTGACTGTGGACTTCGTGCGCACCAGATCCCGTGACATTCATAGAGTTGATCCTCAGGAATATTTTTTACCTGAGCGAAATTTTTCCAACTTCGCAGTGACCAGCGTCCTGCTTTCCAAGGAGTAGCTGGAATTGGACAGAGGTATTGGCCGCGACTTTTTTCTCCATCATGCCAAAGAGAATGTTGTGCAATGAGCTGTAATTCCTCCATGTTTTGACTCCGAAACCACCGTAGGGTTTGTTGAGTGTGTCGCAAAGGCATCATAATCAATCTTTGCGTGAAGGCGCAAGTTTTATATTTCCACCCCAAATTCTCGCAGTCGTTTTCGCAGTGTATCCAAAGGCAATGCAAGATCAGCGCCGGGTTCTCCTTCAAACGATTCCAAAATGAGAAGCCCAGGGCCTACAGGGGTCACTGCACCTGCACGTTTGAGTGGTGCTCCTTCCGCCAGATATTGTTCCAATGCTTCCTCAGTAAAATTTTTCAGGGTAAAACGGGACACATTCAGATCAATGGTTTGTTTTTGAGCAGACGCAAGGGTCAAGATAAGACCTGTATGAATTTCTTGTGTCTTCCCGCGCATCTCCCAAAGCCATGTTCGCGCTTCTCGCAGATCTTTCGGTTTCCCATATATTTTTCCTTCAAACAAATGGTTGGAGTCTGCGGTAATAATAAGCGAATCAGGAAAGCGCACCGCAAGGACGCCGGCTTTTCCTTTCGCAGTTTCTATGACAAGGGTATCAATGTTTTCTGATGTAGTTTGCTCCTCATCAAAATCGGAGATCTCCACATGAAAAGGGAGATGAAGTCGCTCCATGGCCTGAAGACGCATGAGAGATCCTGTACCCAAAATAATATCCATAGAAATAAAGGAGAGAACAAAAGTGAATGATATTGTATTTTACCCGGTTCCCAAAATAAAGAAATGCAGAATCATCCACATTACACTTCCTCCTTTTTTATAGCCGTTTTTTAAGGAAACGTGTAAAATAAAATCATCCCTATGTCTTATTTTCTTTTTCTCTCCATTCTTTTATTCCTTTTTTGGTTTTTATTTTTATTCCTTTCTCACACAACGCGCAAAGAGCAGCTCATTATGAGTCTTGCCGGGTTGATATTGTCCCCGGCAATTTTGTTGGTTTCTTTGGGGAGTGTCCAGGTGGCGGGCGGATCGGTTGTGGGGATTGGCATAGAAGATTTTTTATTTTCTTTCTCGTTTTTTGGAATTGCCGCTGTGATCTATCAAGCTATTTTGGGGAAACACATGAAACCATGGAAAGGAAAGAAATCCATTTTTATTCACCCGGTTGCTCATTGGTTTTTACATCTGATTATCGTTCTCGCTGTCTGGATTATTTTGTCTTTAAGTTTTGTTATTCTTTTGTCTCTTTCTTCTCCGCACGCATTTGCCATGGGAGGACTTTTGATCGGCACCTATGTGATCGCTCATCGCCATGATCTTTTTTTCAATGCGATTATCTCTGGGGTGATGGTCATGATCCTTTTGTTTGTTCTTGAACAAATTTTCTTTTTTCGATTATCAGGAGGAGAAGCAGCCGTCACAGAAACCATTCTCTCGTCCGTTTCCACAGAAGAATTGGTTTGGTCCTGGGTTGTCGGATTTGCGATTGGTCCGCTTTATGAATATCTTCGTCATCAAAAACTCGTATGAGCTCTTCTCCTTTTACCCTTTCTTCCACAAGCGATGCAGACACTTCCTGGTTTGGAGAGCCGGAAGGTCAATTATCTGTTGACGTGATTGAAACTCCTCAAGAGATCGTTGTACGCTCTGCGATCGCCGGAGTGCGAAGTTCGGACCTGGACATCACCCTTTCTCATGACACACTGACGATTCGAGGGAAACGTCACGCACATCACGAGGAACAAGGAACCATTCATGTACAAGAATGTTATTGGGGATCGTTTTCCCGTTCCATCATTTTGCCCTGTCTTGTGGAATCCGATTCGGTAGACGCAGTTTTACAAAATGGGATTTTGACCATTACGATAAAAAAGAAATCGACGTCCTCTCATGTATCCGTGATTGATTTAGAAGATCTATAGTCCTCACATCATGAAAAAGGATTTGTCCATCCTTCTGGAGTCTAAAGTCCTGTTTTATAATGTGATGACTATATGAACGCTCTTCCTCACGCGCTCCACGCAACCATTGAATCCATAAAAGAAGATGTGATTGTGTTGAAGTTGGCAGACGGACAAACACTTCGTTGGCCACGCGCACAAGTTTCCCCAACAGTACAAGATGGGGATGTGATGCACCTTTTTGTTTTTCCTGAAGGGGAAACCGATGGAGAACGACAGCGTATTGCCAAGGAAGTATTAAATGAAATTTTGAAGGGGGATGAAATACTTTAGTTGTTTGTATGTGGTCAGCTGTAAAATCTTTTTTCTTATCTCGACCGTTTATGAAAACGGTCTTGATTGTAAGCATGGTATTGGCGGGATGTGGAGTTGCGCTTTTTGGATGGGCACAAACATATCAAGGAAGACTGGGACCTCAAGTGTGGATAGGGGGACGTTTTGTGGGCGGCTTGTCTTTTAAAGAAGCACAAGAAAGCACTCAGCAAGTGGTAGATCATTTTTTAGTAAATGGAGTGGTGGTGAGAGCAAATGGGGAGGAACGGACATTAACACTGGCAACCTTGGTGGGAACCGATATGGTGGAACGCGCGTCGTTTGACGTGGACACAGCCCTCCTTCAAGCGCAAATAAATCGTCACACGTCTTGGTTTGCCAATCCTTTTTTACTTGTGTGGAATATCTTTTTTCCTGTACGAGTTTCTTTGCCGGTAACGATTCAAGAGGAATTGCTTCTTCAGGATGTACGTAATTTATTTCCAGAGATCGAGCTAGAGGCTTCTGAGCCAACGTTTGTTTTTATACTTCAAAATAACGAGTGGACAGGAGAGGTCGTTTCAGGAAAATCCGGTAATGAGATTAATCGTCAAAAATTTCTTGATCAACTTCGAGATCATCTCACTTCTTTTGATACTCTCCCCGTGATTTTGGATGTGCGTTATGTGGATCCAACGATTTCCGTCACTCAAGCGCAGGCCCAGATGAATCAAGCCCTTCTATGGCTTACCCAAGCCCCTTTGACATTTCGTGTGACGCGAGGAGATCTCACAGAGACAATCGTGCTAGAACAAGAGGATTTAAAAACCATGATCATCCCTTCTCTTTTAGAAACTCCCACGATTTCCAAGGAAGCATTCGATCTCTGGACAGAAATGGCCGCTGCTTCTTTTGAACAACAAGCCGTGAACGCGAAATTTATTATCGAGAACGGACGCGTGATCGAATTTGTATCCAATACACCGGGGTATCTTGTAGATCATGATTTTACCTATCAAAACCTCCTCGCTTTTTTTCAAGAAGAAGTACTGGGAGAAATAGAGATGGTTTTTATACAAACACAACCGGAAATTTCTGTTTCTGAAGTGAATGATATGGGGATCGCCGAAAAACTTGGAGTGGGAACGTCGAGCTATCGAGGAAGTCCTTATAATCGCATTTTGAATATTACAAACGGTGTGCGCCTGCTCAATGGGGTATTGATCGCTCCCGATCAAACCTTTTCTCTTTTAGATGCCCTGCGTCCGTTTGATTATGACCACGGGTATTATTCCGAACTTGTGATCAAGGGGGATAAGATTGAACCAGAGATGGGAGGGGGTCTTTGTCAGATTGGTACAACGACATTCCGTGCAGCATTGAATACAGGTTTACCTATTGTGGAGCGCAGCAATCATTCTTTGGTTGTGTCTTATTATAATGATCCGCAAAACGGAAATCCCGGAACAGATGCCACAATTTATGATCCTGCTCCTGATTTAAAGTTTACCAATGACACAGGGTATTTTATTTTGTTTCAGGCTGAGATGAATACACAAACACAACAACTCGTTTTTACATTTTGGGGGGCATCAGATGGCCGACAAGCGTCTTATTCCGCTCCCATTGTTTCTTCTTGGATTCCGGTTGGGGAAACACAAAAAATTGAGACCTTGGATTTGGAGCCAGGAGAAGAAAAATGTCAGTCAGCCCATATTGGCGCCAATGCTTCGTTTGTTTACACGGTGCGAAAATCCGATGGGACTATAGAGGAACGCACATTTGAATCTCACTATCGTCCGCTTCCGGAGATTTGTTTGATCGGTGTGGAGGAGTTGACCCCGATTATGGAAGAAGGGGCAAAAGAAGAGTCGACGATTCCTTTGGAAGACGCCGAAGTGTTAGAAGAAGTATTGACCCCTTAGGTTATCCACAAAAACAACTTGCATGATCGTGCAAGGCACGTAAGATCGAATCAGGAGAAAAACAAAACAGCCCATGAGGGCTGTGTGATTTCCCAGAAGAGAGCTGCAGGCAAGAAATTTCTTCAGTGGAGAGGTCGAGTCCGAAGACCCGAAGCATCCATTGAGCGAAACCCCATGCTTGTCGTGCCTGCAGGTCTCTGCGGGAAAAGAAAGTGCTTTTAAAAGCGTAACGCGTCAGTATAGCAGCGGATTTGAAAAGTGTCAAGCCGTAGACAACAGAATCAAAAAAGACCCATGAAAACGGGTCTTTTTTCAATATTTTCGATTGGTTATTCTGCCTTTTGGATCACGCGGTCAATGAGCCCATACTCGAGAGCTTCCATGGGAGAAAGAAAATAATCCCGTTCCGTATCTTTTTCCACTTTGTCTTTTTTTTGACCTGTATGTTTTGCCAAAATATCATTGAGACGATCTTTAATACGCAAGATGCGTTCCGCATGGATTTTGATATCCGTTGCCTGCCCTTGCACTCCTCCCAAGACTTGGTGAATCATGATTTCGGAATTTGGAAGACTGAAACGTTTTCCTTTAGCACCCGAGGCCATGAGAACTGCTCCCATGGAGGCCGCCATCCCTACACAAATGGTAGAAACATCCGGCTTTACATATTGCATGGCATCGTAGATGGCGAGTCCGGCTGTAACCGATCCGCCCGGGGAATTGATATAGAGCTTGATATCCTTTTTTTGATCCTGACTCTCTAAAAAAAGCATCTGGGCGATGACGAGATTGGCGACCGTATCATCAATTTCCGTCCCCAAAAAGATAATGCGATCTTTAAGAAGACGAGAATAAATGTCATAGGCCCTTTCTCCCAAGTGCGTTTTTTCAATTACCGTAGGAATAAGTATTTGGTCGTTCACTTCTAGTTGCGAACGAATATCATGGTGGTGTTGTGTCATAGTTTCAAAGAAAGTTTAGCATGCCTTTGTGCGGAATACTACCTTCCATTCTCCTGTTTCATCTTGAGAAAGATAACTGTTTGGGATCGTGAATCCTGCCGCTTTTTTATGTCCGCCTCCACCAAAGAGTTTTGCCATTTTAGAAATATCACGCGCGGTTGAACGCATACTGGTTTTGACTCCGCCATCACCCGTTTCTTTTAAGAGAAATAATGTGTGAGCATCAGAAACAAAGTGGAGGAAATTGGCAAGACCATCCACTTCCTCATCACTGACCCCATGGGTTTCGATATCCGCACGTGTGATAAAGGTCGAAACGACCCCGTAGGTTTTATGTGCACGCAGACGCTCCAGCGCGACTCCCCATACACGTAAAGCAGAAATGGATCGATCCGCGATAATGGAGCGAACCACTTGTTGAGGTCTTGCTCCGAGTTTAATCAATTCAGAAGCAATGAAAAATGCTTGCTGGTCGGTGGCGTCATTGGTAAAACTGGTCGTATCAAAACAAAGACCGGTCAAAAGACAATTCGCCGCGTGTTTGCTTGGCGTTACATTATTTTGGTGAAAGATGCTGTACAAAACAGCCGCCGTTGCAGAGGCATGCGTCACCACATAATTATAATGTCCAAACAGGGGATTGGTTGTGTGATGATCAATGTTGATGATCACCGGTTGTGTGGAAAGGGAGTCCATGATGTGTTTGAAAAATACCACATCAGAACAATCAAAAAAGGCGATGAGATCAATGGAAGAATCTTTTAAGACAGACACGTCCAGAGAACAGAGGTGAAGATGTGGCAAAAATTGATATCGCTCGGGAATAGGTTGGGTTGTATAGATGCGCACGGTTTTTCCCAAAGAAAGGAGATGGTCAGCCATGGCAAGACAGGATCCGAGACTGTCCCCATCGATATGATCGTCCAAAAGCAAGACAGGATGCTTTGCTTCTAAAAATTTTTGATAGATTTGTTTAGCACGAGTGGCTTCCATAGGGGCGCTGTAGCTTACTGCTACGGATTCAAGCGGTCAATCCATGGTATACTAATCTCGTCATTTTCGTGAGCGATTTCAAGTTTTTATGCGCATCTCTCCCCGATTATCTCCCGAATCCACTCCCTCCACTACCCTCCACGAATCCATCCTTTCTTCGGTTTCAAGCGTCCGCGATTCTTTGCCCGAACAATATCGCGTACACTTTGAAACTCTCCGACAAGAGATCATTGATTTTGCAGCATCTCACGACATCCCCAGTGAAGCTCTTGCCAAACCCGATCTTCTTCGTAAGGCCGCAGAGGAACTTCCCACCAAAGACCTCGAGCGACTCGCCTTTCTTCTTGAACGCTTTGAGCATCTCATTGTCAAAAAAGAACCTTGGACAAACAAAGAAGCTCTTGAGTATGGAGAGAAGTATTATCACCTTGAGAAACAATATACGGCTCAAGTCACTCTCCTTGAAAAGTCAGGTATTCTCAAAGAAGGAGCCATCCTAGGCATAGACGACAAGAAGTATCCTATCCCCACCTTGGAACAAATCGCCATCCGTCTTTTTGAACGCCGTGAGACTCTTGAGACAAAACATGACCAAGGTTTTACCAAACTCCTCCTTGTTCCCTTTGGCATGAGCCTGGATACCCTCCGAGAAACCCTCAAACAATTCCTTCTTGACTACAAACAAAAAAATTCTTCCTTTGATCTGAGTACTAATATACCCCTCTGGACTTTAGGAGAGTATCAAGGAGCAGATATAGGAGACTCTCCAAAGCTTGTCTATCACTCACAGTCTTTTGCAAATGAGGGTCATGGAGGAAAGACAAAGACGGAGATACTTGGAGGACAAGAGACTCCGGGTCAAGCCCGGAGTGATAATGGTCGGATGGGTGATAATGGATGGAAAGGTTGGACTGTTCATCTTTTTCAACCTTCAAACCCCAAAGATCTAAATTCCAAAGGCTTTGCTTCTATTCCTCGAAAAGGCCAAGGAATACTCCAAGGAGATCTAACTCCTCGTCCCCCTTTTGAGACAGACAAATTTTCTGCTGAATATCTATCCCTTCTTCAGTCCTCAAAAGACAACCTAGACTCCCCTTACTTCCAAGAATCTGGCATGACTCCCGAAGACTGGATCATGGCTTTTATGACTCACCTTACAGAAACAGGAAACCCTATGGATGACTGGCGAACTCACAAAGAAGGCATCCCCTACCTCATAGGAGCTTTTTTTCCGTCCTCCATTTTTGTGCCGTTTGCGTATTGGAATCGTGATATTCATCACGTTCGCCTTGATAGAGAAGAATATTGTACTCATGGTGAGAATTTTGGTACGCGTTCTTCGGTGATGATTTGAAATTTTATCTTATGCATATCATCCGTCTTGATGTTCAAGGGTTTAAAACCTTTGCCAATAAAACAACCTTGACGTTTTTACCTCCCAAAGATGGGGTGCGTGGCATTACCTCCATTGTGGGCCCTAATGGATCGGGAAAATCAAATCTTTCCGATGCTATACGTTGGGTGTTGGGAGAGCAAAGCATGAAACTCCTCCGAGGGAAAAAATCCGAGGACGTTATTTTTTCCGGTTCCACTGGTCGATCTCGCAGCGGGTTTGCGGAAGTTTCTGTTACCTTTGACAATACCGGGCATGAGATGCCTCTGGAGGCAGGCGAGGTCACTATCACTCGCAGGCTCTATCGAGATGGGGAATCCGATTATCTGGTGAACAATCGTTCCGCGCGTCTTGCGGATATTCATCTTCTCCTTGCTGAAGCAAATGTGGGACAACGTTCTTATTGTGTGATCGGCCAGGGTATGGTGGATCACATTTTGATTTCCACTCCCGAGGAGCGCAAATCTTTTTTTGATGACGCCACTGGTGTCAAACCCTTGCAACTCAAACGTCACCAAGCTTTTCTCAAATTGCGACAAACCTACGAGAACATGAATGAGGTGCACCTTCTTTTACAAGAGATTGAACCTCGAGTGCGCTCTCTCAAACGGCAAGTACATCGTCTGGAGCAGCGTGAGGAAGTGGAGCGGGAACTGACACAATATGAACAAGAATATTACGGCACCTTGTGGTGGCAATTGCAGGATCGCCTTGTCAAAGTACGCATTCAGGTGAAAAGCACCGAGGAATCTTTGCAAAAAGAACGGTCCGCGTTTGAAACATTAGAAACGCAATCCGATAGGTTAAGTCAGGAAGGAACACAAGCAAAAGGACTTCAAGAGTTGCAAGAGCGTTATCGCGCTTTACAAAAAGATTTTTCCCGTTCGCGTGAAGATCAATTTACTACGGCACGTGAAATTGAACTTGTGAAAGTGCGGGCGCAAGCATCATGGACCCCGCTTCCTTTGGAAGATATTAAACAAAGACTCTCTGATCTTGTCCTCAAGCAATCTTCTATTTTAGAAACACTGCGCACGCTGAAAGATCTCGCGTCTTTAGTCACAATTATAAAGACGATTGAGGAAGTGTGGAAACAATCAAAACAACTTTTGGAGCGTTTGGAACGTCCCGAAGAAAAACAAACAACCATTCCTCATGCGTTCGAAGATCGTTTAAAAAAAGCAAAAGAAGAAGAGCAGGTTTTTCGAAAAGCATTGGCCGAGGTGGAGCGGCAGATTGACACGTACGCCTCTCAAGAAAAACAAGAACGTCAGGCATTTATGGAATCGCAACGCGAGATGCGAGAACGACAACATTATCTGCACGAATGTGAAGCGCAGAAAAATGCGTATCAAATCGAGCTTGCGCGTTTGGACGAGCGACGGATTGGGCTCGAGCGTGAGATCATGGAGCACATGAAAGATCGTGCATCTTCGGTTTTTTCCACGCCCGTAAAAGAATCATCCAGGCTTCCGGAATTGCAATCCGATATCCAACGTCTGCGGTATAAATTGGAACTCATTGGCGGTATTGATCCGGAGGCTGTCAAAGAATACGCAGAGATTAATAGCCGTTTTGAATTTCTTTCCGCACAATTTTCCGATCTGGAGCAGGCAATGACATCCACAGAAAAAGTCATTGATGCTCTTGACCTTGAGGTGGGAGAAAAATCCGAACGCACGTTTAAGGAAATAAACAAAGAGTTTCAACGATATTTTAAAATTCTTTTTGATGGAGGATCTTGTGCGCTCGTGAAATTGACAAAAGAAGATGTGGCCGAGGTGCAGGTAAGCCTCGAGCGTTCTCAAAGTGAGACGGGGGAGGAGGTGCGAGAAGAGGAGGAACAGACAATCAAAAAAGAAACACGTTTTAAGTTTCGTGATCGAGATGATCAAGTTGTAGGGATTGAGATTCAAGCAACGCCTCCGGGCAAGCGCCTGAAATCTTTGAACCTTCTTTCCGGAGGAGAGCGTGCGCTTACGTCGATTGCGCTTTTGTCCGCCATCATGGCCGTAAACCCAAGTCCGTTTGTGGTACTCGACGAGGTGGACGCGGCGCTTGATGAATCCAACACCTATCGCTTTGCGGAAATTTTGGAAGAACTTCGTAGGTTTTCCCAGTTTATTGTCATCACTCATAACCGCGCTACCATGTCTCGATCCGATGTGCTTTATGGCGTGACGATGGGGGATGATGGTACCAGCCGATTATTATCCGTGCATTTGAAAGATGTGGTGGAAAAGGAAAACGTTGCGATTTAAGCGGTAAGTTTTTTTGATGTCTATGTCTCTTTTTCGATCAACTTCAGAATCTGCTCCATCTGCCACCTCTGCGGAGGCAGGAGTCCAGCGCACTTCGGAAATCCTTGGCGAAGCCGTCATGAAACTCTGCGACAAGAGATTATTGATTTTACAAAAGCTCACGGGATTTCCAAAGACACACTTTCCAAGCCCGACCTCCTCCGCGAGGTGACTTACAAACTCTCCACTTCAGATCTTGAACGACTCGCCAATCTTCTTGAACGTTTTGAATATCTTCTTATACACAAAGAGCCAAAGGAAATCACAGATCCTTTAGAATATGTCGAAGAGTTTTATCAGCTTGAAAAGCAATATAATTTTCAAGTCGAGCTTCTTGAACAAGTAGGCATCCTCAAAGAAGGAGCTATCCTAGGCATAGACGGCAACATCTATCCCATCCCCACCTTGGAACAAATAGCTTCTCGTATCTTTGAACGCCGCGAGACTCTTGAAACCAAATACGACCAAGGTTTCACCAAACTCCTCCTTGTTCCCTTTGGCATGAGCCTTGATGCTCTCCGAGAAACCTTCAAACAATTTCTCATCAAATATAAAAAGTCCCACTCCTCTTTTGATCTTGATATCAGTGATCCTTTCTGTACATGGTCAACATATCAAGGAGCAGATATAGGAGATTTTCCGGCCCTTGTCTATTATCCACAGTTTTTTGCATGGGAGGGTCATGGGGGGAAGACAAAAGCGCAGATGCTCGAAGAACAAGTCAAAGGACGATGGGCCCCTGCCTCCGCAGGGGTGGAAGTAGAGAAGGAATTGGGAACCCCAGGTTGGACTGTTCATCTTCTCCAACCTTCAAACCTAGACGATCAAGACATGGAGACTCCCATAGGTTTTTCTCCTATTCCCCGACAAGGAAAAGGAACACCCCAAGGAAAGCTCACTTCACGCCCTCCTCTTGAAGCAGGTCAATCTCCCAGTGAATATCTTTCTATTCTTCAAAAAGCTCGAGAGGATGAAGACTCTCCCTATCATGGTGAAACAGGTATGACTCCCGAAGATTGGATCACAGCCTTTATGATTCATCTTTCTGAAACAGGACAACCACTAGATGACTATCTAAATGGCACAGAGAGCATCTCTTACCTTACAGGAGCTTTTTTTCGTTGGTCCTCCGTCGATGTACCTTGCATATATTGGTACTGTAATAATCGTCAGGCCAACCTCATCTGGAGTACTCCTCGTAATCGGGAGGTGAACATTGGTTCGCGGTTTTCGGTGGTGATTTAACCTTTGATATTTATGTCTCTTTTTCGATCAACTTCAGAATCTGCTCCATCTGCCACCTCTGCGGAGGCAGGAGTCCAGCGCACTTCGGAAATCCTTGGCGAAGCCGTCATGAAACCCTGCGACAAGAGATTATTGATTTTACAAAAGCTCACGGGATTCCAAAAGAATCCCTTGGTAAGCCCGACCTCCTGCGTGAGGCGACCTGTAAACTTTCCACTTCAGATCTTGAACGACTCGCCAATCTTCTTGAACGTTTTGAATATCTTCTTAAGAATGGGGAACTTAAGAAAGAAGAGATAGACCTTGCCAAAGCCCTCGAGTATGGAGAGAAGTTTTATCGCCTCAAAGAGCAATATGATTTCCAGGTTTCCCTTCTTGAACAAGTAGGCATCCTCAAAGAAGGAGCCATCCTGGGCATAGATGGGAACACCTACCCCATCCCCACCTTGGAACAAATCGCCCTTCGTCTGTTTGAACGCCGTGAGATTCTCAAAACCAAACATGACCAAGGTTTTACCAAACTCCTCCTCGTTCCCTTTGGCATGAGTCTTGATAGTCTCCAAGAAACCCTCAAACAATTCCTTCTCAAATACAAAAAGGATAATCCCACTTTTAATCTCGATACTAATGAACCTTTATGGGTATGGGAAGAATATAAAGGAGCAGACATTGGGGATTCTCCAAATCTTGTTTATCACCCCAAGTCTTTTACAGAGAACGGACATGGAGGAAAGACAAAAACACAGATACTCAAAGAACAAGCCGAAGGACGATGGACCCTCCCGCCTACGGCGGGATCCGCCACAGGCGGGACTGCCTCCGCAGGGGTGGCAGGAGGGAAAGAATTGGGAACCCCAGGTTGGACCATTCATCTTCTCCAACCTTCAAACCCAGATGAACAAGACGCTGATGAAACCCCCATAGGCATTGCTTCCATTCCCCGTGAAGGCCAAGGAACACCCCAAGGAGACCTCATCCCTCGACCTCCTCTTGAAGCAAACAAAT
>LCMS01000020.1 GCA_001002765.1 Candidatus Uhrbacteria bacterium GW2011_GWE2_46_68
GGTAGAAAGTTTGCCGGTCGCCTTGCGAAGGAGATCAGGCTTGCCAAGAGATTCTCTGGAAATTCCGTGAGCTTTTGTAAAATCAATAATCTCTTGTCGCAGAGTTTCAAAGTGTGCGCGGTGTTCTTTGGGCAAAGAATCACGGGCGCTTGAAACCGAATCCATGATGGCTTCGTGGAGGTTTGCTGAAGTGCGCTGGCCCTCTGCCTCCGCAGGGATGGCAGACGGAAAAGATTCCAAACTTGGTCGAAAAAAAGAATTCATAGATACCCACGGGCAAGCCCGTGGTGCTTTACAGGTCAAGCTTCGCTTGACCTGAATCCTGGTCTTGCTGGAATCTTATGTACCGAAGGATTTTTGCTTCATCCAGACCTACAGTGGAGATAAGATAACCGGGAGACCAGACGATATTTTCTTTCCAATACACTTTATTAAGCCAGGGAAATGCCTGGCGCAGGTGACTTGCGGACTTTGCTTTTATCTTTCCTATTACTTCCGAGGCAGCATACTTGGGTGGAATGATCATGAGAATATGGATGTGATCCTGTTGGATATTCTCTTCGATAAACTCCACACCAGGCATTTCCCTAAGAATCTTTGGGAACAGTCTACGCAAATAGGTCGCAAGACCAGGATTGAGGATACGGCGTCGGTACTTTGGTATCCAGATGACATGATATTCAGTTCTATAGGCACTGTGGCCTGAAAAACGTAATTCCATGTTGTCATGATACCAAAGTCCCTCCACCGAGAAGAGGGTACGTCATTCATCCACGGCTAAAGCCGTGGTGTTCTGATGGGGACATGAAAATTATGCAACGAACCATCCTGCAGCATACACACCGCTCGCTGCGAAAAAAACCGGAATAATCCAATCCAGATAATTCAAAAACCAAAGCTCTCCGCTATACATGTATCGAAAGACCACCACTTCGATCAAAAACAAAAACACCATGGCAATGGCCATTGTGCTGAAAATGGAAAAAAATGAGAAAAGAGAAAAGTAACAAAGAAAAACCAGAAAAAATGCTCCTCCCACCACAAGATAATGCCAGAGGATATACCAAAACCGTGAGAGTCCGTGAAAGATATTGACGAACACTTCCACCAATATCCAGGCCACTCCCACATGCACTCCTAAAAATAAAAGAGGGAAAAATACCGTCATAAGCGTACGAAGAGCTTGTTTCAATGTACCTCAACCTGTGCGCGCTGAAAAGCGGATATTATTTCCCGATGATTTTTGGTTGACGAAAAAGAACTCCGGCAAAATAAATAACACTCGTTGCAATAAACAAAGGGATCACCCAATCAAGATAGGTGTAGTGATACGGTTGTGCATCGGGAAACGCCAATGTCCAAAAAACTATTTCTGCCGTGATATAGGCAAGCACCGCAACTGCCGCGGTTGTAAACGGGTGAGCATTTTTGTAAATCTGATAATACCCGGTAAAAACAATGCTAAACAACGAGGCCGTAAAAAAAATATGCGCGGAGACTGTGACCCAAGAGGGAGCCCCTTGCAAAAACCGCATCAAACCGCTCACACTTCCCCAACTCACCAAGGAAGCCAAAATAATCGGTAATAAAGATTGTGATTCCAAAGAAGGAGAAGACATATTGTTTTTACTCTACTGCTCTTTTGATAAGACGCAAAGGGAAAAGGTCACAACAATGACCGCTGCCCAGTGAAACGATGTACCGCTTCGCGATAGGCACAATAATCGCAATCATGCGTTGGTACAGGAATCTCTTTGCTTTTCAAACACGCGGAAATTTTTTCAAGTGTCGGTTCTACCCATGTATCGTCTCCGCAATAAGCAATCAATTTCACATCAAACTCCAATTTACCATCAAAAGCCTTGCGATCGGTCTGTCCGTTGCAATACACAAAATATCCTGTCTCTGAAACATCAAATGCATTACGCCGTAGTAACCACTGGTACATTTCCATTTGCCGTTTATAACTCATTTGCCAATCTGCTCCAATTCCCACCTCCCCCACCTTACTTGTCGCTTTGTAGTCTACGACGATCACCTTGTCATCCTCCCCCATCCAAAGGTCATCCACTCCACCGGTGACAAGAAAATTTGTGGAAGGATGAAGATAGATGACCCCATGTCTCAGAGCATCGCGCCACTCGTCCATACGTTCATGTTGAAACGGCACGGCCTTGATCCCATAGGCTTTCATAAGCGGATGCCTTGATCCTCGCGCCCTGTGCATATCAAATTCTTTTTTGAGAAGTGTGTCTACGGCATTATTTAAATTAAAAGGAAAACTGGGAGGACGCCCCACACCCAAACGACGATCCAAATAAAAACAACAAGGACACTCGATGAATAATTCAATCTTGGATCTGCTTAATCGAAACGGCTCTTTGTGTTTTGGATCAAACAGGCGATGATATCGTTGTCTGTTTTTCATAATGCAGGATGTTCCCTCTGTTCTTCTGATGGAGCATTTTGTTCATGCACATTTTTTCCTTGTTCTCGCAACACTTGTTTTTGTCTGCGACGTAATAGAGCCAGATGTTCGGACAAAAAATGGATGTCTTCTTGCAAACGATCAAGAGATTCGGGATCGTTTGTTGTCTCTTTTTGTTGAAGCGCTTGTTTGATCAATGCTTCTTTGCTTGTCATCTGTTCCTCCAATAAGACGGCTTCGGATCGGGAACCGTAAATCGCTTGCGCATCAGAAAGAGAAAGAGCGGGATTCCATGATTTTATTTTCATAGGATAGATAGTTCTTACATCATACCGATTCTTTAATGGAGGAACAAACAAAAAATCCTGAAACACGTTCAAGATTTTTCTGTCGTCTCTTTCTCTTCTTCATCCCTAAGTCGGGCTAGCCGGACTTGAACCGGCGGCCTCTTGCACCCCATGCAAGCGCTCTAGCCTACTGAGCTATAGCCCGACTCAATGATGAAAAAGATCTGTCTCTTTCTCGTCTGATGTCCGGTATTATAACGACTCCTTTCAGAAACTCAACTTTTCTCCCTTCTTAAAAGAAAAACTCGCCGGTTGGGGCGAGCCGTTCCCCCTAGGCGGGGGGTGGAGCGGAATGCTCCGAAAAAATAGTGGGTGCTGAAGCCTCCGCTTCTTCTCGTGGTAAATGGTTACCGCACTCTCTCCACTCGATCAAGGACTGCCGAAGCGCTGTGGCAAGTCCGATCGAAGGATCCTGTTCCATGAGTTCGCATGCACGCATGCGGAGCCGTGTCTCGACGGCATAAGCGAAAGAGGCGTCATCCCAGCGGGAAAGGAGTACGCGACGGAACACGGAGAGAATGTGTATACCGCGCGGTGAAGTGAAAGAACGAAACTCTTCTTGCATGTGGCTGAAGATCTCCTGTTTGGTGGAAAGAAGAGGAAAAAGTGCCGGCTTTACCCTCCCATGGAAAGTGCGGCCGGCACTTTTGATCTATGCATGTCCCTTGGCGCCTGTCGCATTGGGCCAGGGTGCGACAGCGGATCTTTGGCTAACAGCATCCAAGTCCTTGACTGACCGGGTATCTCATTCCGCCCTTGATCATGGCTCGGTAGGTAGGCGGAGGCTGGCGCCTCGGGGGCGCGACAGCCGCCGTAACCGCAGATCACCTTGAAGCGCGGGGACAGGATGTACGTGGTCGCCTCCTTTCGTGAATCCCTCGGATTGGCCCGGGGGAGCGACATCCTGACAACCCGTCGCAGAAATTGTAGAGATCAAATACAAAATAGACAAGGGTTTCTGTCCACTCATAACAAAAAAGAGATGATATCTGTCATCTCTTTTTTGTAAAACCTGATGTTAAACAACGATTCCTGAACGTAGCCCGGTATCAGGATAATGTGTGCGAGGATCTGTACGACTAAAAATTACCTCTCTTCTTCCTTTGTTCCACCCGGAAATAGGTACGTTAATAAAATATTGAGAATATGCGCCTGTAAGATGACAATAGCTTTCGGTGTTTGTAGGGTTCAATACATCGTCAAGGGGTTTTCCTGTTTCCTTAAGATGAAGCATAAAGGCCATGATCCAGTCCTCGGGAGTAAGACCTGATTCATTATGATAAGGAGAGTTTTCATCTTCTTCCGCTTTTTGAAGGATAAAAAGATATTCATTTGGGATTTTGTTTGCTTCAAGAGGGGGACGGGGGACGATATCTCCTTGGGATGTTCCTTGGCCTTCGCGGGGAATAGAAGCAATACCTGTGGGAGTTTCGGTATCTTGTTCGTCCAGGTTTGAGGGTTGGAGAAGAAGAACAGTCCAAGCTTTACGTTCTCTATCACCATGAACCCGACCCAAGGTATTTTTTTCTTCTTCGAGTATCTCCATCTTTGTCTTCCCTCCATGATTTTTATCCTCGAAAGACCCAACTTCATAGACAAGTCTTGGAGAATCTCCTATGTCTGCTCCTCGGTATTCTTCCCATGCCCAGAGAGGTTGATTGGTATCAAGATCAAAGAAGGGGTGAGATTGTTTGTAATCGAGGAGAAATTGTTTGAAGGTTTCTTGGAGGATATCAAGACTCATGCCAAAGGGAACAAGGAGGAGTTTGGTAAAGCCTTGATCGTGTTTAGTGCGTAGGGTCTCGCGGCGTTCAAAAAGACGCATGGCGATTTGTTCCAAAGTGGGGATGGGATAGGTTTTACCGTCTATACCTAGGATGGCTCCTTCTTTGAGAATTCCTGCTTGTTCGAGAAGGTAGACTTGGAAATCATATTGCTCGTGAAGATGATAAAACACTTCGACATATTCTAAAGGATCTGTGATTTCCTTTGGCTCTTTGTGTTTTACAAGATACTTAAAACGCTCAAAAAGGGTAGTAAGTCGTTCAGAGTCTGGGGTGTTGAGTTTCTTTGCCGCTTCAAGGAGAGTATCAGATTTGGACAGCGCCTCTCTTGGAATCCCGTGAGTTTGTGCAAAATCAATCATCTCTTGTCGGAGAGTTTCAAAATGTGCGCGGTGTTGTTCGGGTAAAGAATCACGAACACTTGAAACCGAAGAAGAGAAGGCTTCGTGAAAAGCTGATTCACCTAAAGCAACCGTCATCTCGGGCTGATCAGGTGCTGGTTGTATAACAGCATCTGGTGGAATATATCCTCGCTGTTCTGACATAAATGTTTTCTTTAAATTTGTGAGCAATGATGCGTTTAGTGTACCCCCCCCCCCGAGGTTTGGAGCAAACAATTCATCCACAACAAAAAACAGCCGTAGCAAAACGGCTGTTTGTTCTCTGAACCTTATTGAATATCCAGCCGGCTGATATACTCGTCCACCAAAGCGCTGATAACGCTTCGGGAAAAATCCTCACCAAAACTCTCGGTCATTTTTATCATTAACTGCCGACGCAACATATCCGGTCTGAAGGCTAAGGAGGCACTTCTTGATGTTAATTCACTAGCTGCACTTTGCACCGCCATCTGCGCCTCGGAAATTTCATCTTCAATGGAGCGCATAAAATCACTATTAATGATTTCTTCACTCACACCAAAACGATGAGCGATTTCTCGAGCTTTTTGAACATGTGCTCCAAAATCACTCCCTTCATCTCGCGAAAGCCAATACAAACGAACTTCGTTTTGAATATCTCGCAAAGGTATTCCGGCTTCGGCCATTTTCTGTTCTTTCAAGGCAGCAGCTCCTCGATCAACTCCAACCTCCATTGGCATTCCTTCTTTTTTTAAGATGTCTTCCCAATGAGAAGCAAGTTCTTGATCACTCATATATTTTTATTAAAACTTATACGCGTACCTTTCATTATAGATAAAAAAACAGCCGTGGCAAACGGCTGTCGCATAAAAACACTTCTACTTTCTGTGTGTCATGACCTTTGGCACGTCCCCTATCGGCCTCCCGTTTTGTCTCCACTTTAACATCTTTGGAAAAATTTCTTGCCAGGATTTTCCCAAAAAAAGCTTTGGATAAGCGGCCATGGCCTCAACCATGGACAAATCCAGTTGCTTTTGTTCCAAAGCTGACAGGATGCCGGAAAGCCATGCACATCCAAACGTATGAATGAGATAAAGAACTAATCGGTGATTCATGCCATTGCGCAACGCTCGGCAACAAAGACAAATGCGCCAGCACTCCAGTCCATGACGAACAAACATCTGTGTAAAAAAGTCCGGAGTGATTCGAGCAGACGGCTCCATATGTCGGCACTCGAGAAGAACGAGGCCAAAGAGTTCTGATGTGTCGGAAACGAGCAGAGAACTTTGCGCGACCGGAAGCGCGTGCTGCGCAACATAGGACGAAAAATCCTCTGCATAACGCTCGAGCATACGCACCATCATGTGATGAATCCACGCGTCACGACGAAGAGAGATGTCGGTGTACAAACCGGGAGGAGAGAGATGCCCGGCCTCAACAAAATGCCACGCACCATCGGAAGTAATAATGGATAGCGGATGCACAGTCACCAAATGTCCGGATTCTTTGTACACAAAACCGTCCACCCAAGCCTGCAGATCACGCATCATGGACAAGGTGTGATTGGCTTGATGCATATGCCACCCCCCGCGTTCGATAACCCACAACAGATGGAAACCACGCAGAGGAACTTCGGGGCTATAAGAACGATATTTGTCCACAACTGCAACCATCGCATGCGACAAATAGCGATATTGTTTTTTAGATTCGCCCTCGGCTTGACGCAACAAGGCCGGGATCAACAAAGGTTCAAACGAACGCGGAACCCGAAAAAGATCAAAAAGCAAAGTTCGCAGTGAAGCGACAATATGATTCTTGTCGTTCACATACCCAAATAATTCCTGATAAGGCCTTGTGGATAACGCCGGTCTCCCCTGTTTTTTGCTTTCCATTTCCTACTCCTCTGAAAAGAACTGATCTAAGACTAACGCTCCCTCCTTTTTTGAGCAAGAAAAAAGAGGCCCTTTAAGGGGAGACCTCTTCGTACTTGATACGCAAAATACCCAAAGAACAATTTGCGCAATCGCGTGTGCAAACATCCAGGTATTGTAATGTCCGACACCTCTGACGCATCACCTTCCCGATCGCTTTTCCAAAACACTCTCTTTGCCCACGCATCTTCTGCCACATATTCACGCAATCCCGAATCATAACGGGAGGAAATCCTGCAAGATCATCAGAGACATTCCAAAGTGCATCCATCAATTCCTTGGTCATATGACCTTCTTCGAGCAAAATGGAAAACAAAGGATAATAATTGCCCGAGTAAGCGGAAAGAAGTTGGATAAACCCTCGTGCGTCTGTGTGATGCCGTCCGCACCACAACAGGGTTTGCCAAGCTTGTTTGATAAAATAAGGATCCTCGGAAAAACGCCCGTGAAACTCCCCCAACGTCTCTTGTTGATGCCAAAGAATGTCACTCAATGGCCCCACAAGGCAGACAAGATCCGTGGACGCTTCAACATCTTCGAATGATTCCTCTACTCGCTGGCCTCCCAGAAGTCGGATCACTTCTGTATACAAATCATATGTCCACCGAGAGGTTACCTTCATATCCGGCAGATCGGACATCTGCGCCACTTCAACCATTTCACAGGCCACACGACCGATCACCTTCCCATCTCGTGGATAACGAAAAGAAAATCCCCATTCTTCTGCAACGGCCAGGGCACTCATGGCCAGATAAAATTCCCCGTTCCAAAATGTTACATACTCTCCGATCACTCGATGAACGGAAACAGAAAGCGGATCCCCTCCGGCTATATTTTTTGCCTGACGTAAAAGGCTTGTCTGTACATACGGAATCGCTTCTGGAGAAATGTGTACGGCTTCACATAGATCCGTGATCATGTGTGCCACGACTTCAGGATGAGAATCAGGATGTTCCATAAGCAGGTTGGAAAGAACGGAAAGATGCTGCATGTTGAACCCTCCTTCTCAAGATGGCAGCTCACCGTACGAAAAAATGTCGGTGAAGTCAAACGAAAAATCCGACACGTATTGTCGGATTTCAGCAACCCATGGACATGAGACTGCGCAGCGTGTGCCAAGAAAGATGAGAGTCAGCATCTGATCTTTGTCTGAAAAGAGGGACCTCCTGTGCAGAAGGTGAGCTTTTTTTTGAATCTGTCTGAAGCTCACAAACGTCGTCTCTGACCGGAATCTTCTCTGGTTGAAAAAACTGGGGGTATGGAACATCACACATGTACGTCGCTCCTTTTGAAAGAACGAAAAGAGCCACCGTGGTACGGTGGCTCGGGGTGGTTGATGGAACAAGAAAACTAGACCCAAGTCACCGCAAGGATAAAAAAGAAAAAGCAGAATGTAAAAACATTCTTGCTAACACCTTGTAAATGGCTGGTCAGATAATCCATACCTCTTTAGAGTATCGAGCAAAAAATATCCTGTCAAACAAAAAATCGTCCCACTCCATATGGAACGATTTTTACTTTTATTCTAGACTCCTTGTCCAAATACGTACCGATCGGAAATCTTTTCGTATGTGAACAGTTCATCCTGATTAAAGAAACGATCGATTTCTTTGGATGCATTTTCCGGAGCGTCAGATGCATGTACAAGATTGGAAGGTGTGTTCATAGAAAGATCCGCACGAATGGTTCCGGCATCAGCCTCGCGAGGATTGGTAGATCCTACGATCTTGCGCACCTCGGCAATCGCATCCCATCCTTCAAGCACCATACCAACGACCGGTGTCTGCATCATGAACTGTTTAAGGTCTCCAAAAAAAGGGCGATCCGCCAAATGGGCATAATGCTCATTGAGCAAATCATCAGTGAGACGAATGAGTTTCATTCCAACGATTTTGAGTCCTTTACGCTCAAAACGATGCACGACTTCACCAAGCAAATCGCGTTGCAAGGCATCGGGTTTTAACAAAATGAGAGTACGTTGTATGTCAGCCATAAAATTTTTTAATAAATGTGCCAATAAAATATCACTGGGAGACGGAAACGACAAGCGTTTCCAATAAACTCACAAGCAAATCAAATAATCATAGAAGTACGGATACCGACCTGTAAATTTTTATCTCTCAAAATATCGTGATCTAAAATAACTTGGAGGGAAGACTGATCCCATCTCCCTTCCATAATAGTCTCAAAAGAAGAAAAAACCTCACTAAAACAGCAGGCACTCTCTTTTTCTGATAAAACATCGTCCAAAGGTTTTCCTGTTTCAGAAAGGTGAATCATAAAAGCCATGATCCAATCTTCAGGAGTAAGCCCTGTTTCACCATGATAGGGAGAGTCTTTATCACCTCGAGCTTTTTGAAGAATAGAAAGATATTCATTGAGAGATTTTCCTGCTTCAAGAGGAGGTCGAAAAACGAGGTCTCCTTGGGGTATTCCTTTGCCTTGTCGGGGAATATGAGCAAAGCCTGGGGAATATGAATCTGAAGGATTCGAGGGTTGGAAGAGATGCACCCTCCACCCAAGAAAAGAAGATAAATCTTGAAAGGAATCATCAAGGATTTCTCTCTTAAAATAGCCTCGATGTTTTTCCTCCAATTTTGGGAAATAACTAAGTTGGAAATGGTCTGTATTCCAAACCCCGTATAATTTAATGACCTTATACCTATCAAGTTTAAAATCAGGATGTGCTTCACTATAAAGGCTCGCAAAAAAACTGAAAGTCCCAATGAGATCTCTAAGGCTCATGCCAAAAGGAACAAGAAGAAGTTTGGTAAAGCCTTGATCGCGTTTAGTCTCAAGAGTCTCGCGGTGTTCAAAGAGACGAGAAGCTATTTGTTCCAAGGTGGGGATGGGATAGGTTTTACCGTCTATACCCACGATAGCATCACCTTCAAGAATCCCAACTTGTTCCAAAAACTTAACTTGAAAATCGTATTGCTCGCGAAGATGATAAAACTCTTCGGCATACTCGAGGGCTTCGGTATAGTCTTCTTTCTTTGGTTCCCTATTCTTCAGCAGATATTCAAAGCGTTCGCGCAGGAGGTCGGGACTGCCAAGAGATTCTTTTGGAATCCCATGAGCTTTTGTAAAATCAATGATCTCTTGTCGCAAAGTTTCAAAGTGTGCGTGATATTGTTCAGGCAAAGAATCACGGACACTTGAAACCGAATCCATGATGGCTTCTTCGCCAAGGATTTCCGAAGTGCACTGGGCCCTCACTTCTGTATCCGGTGGTCCCGCCACAGGCGGGACTGCCTCCGCAGGGGTGGCAGACGGAGAGGATTCAGGAGTTGGTCGAGAAAAATCATTCATAAAAACCACCATGTTAATAAAAGGCTCCCTCCTATTCCCAGACATGCTCCGGCGACAACATCACTGACATAATGGACGCCAACGAGAACGCGGGAAAGACAAACAATGAAAGCGATCGGGATGCTCGCGATTCCACACCACGGAGCCACAATAAAAAGATGTGCCACCACTGCCCATGCCAAGACAGCATGGCCGGAAGGAAAAGAAGGTGTACTCCACATAGGGTGCAAGAGAGGAGGGGGCTTGGAAACCAAAAAAGGACGTGCACGCCCAATCAAATATTCTGTTGTGACAGTGACAGACCACAATATGATCAACAAAATTCCATACCCACCCCAAGAGCGCCAAGAAAATCCATGAACACATCCACCCAAAAAAATCAGCAAGGGTAAAATCCAAATAGCTCCGATCTTTCCCGATAGTCCCACCCATTTTTTTCGATGAGCGGCTGCGCGCAAATATTGTGTCAATATCTCATCTATGCGCATAAAAATTATGGCCACAATGAATGACCGGTCATTTCAAGTGGAGGATCAATCCCCAACAAATTCAAAAATGTGGGAGCAATATCACATAACCCTCCGGAGGGAGCCAACAAGGACAAATCCCCTTCAGGCGCCACACCCGCACGCGAAGTTTTTCCTTTGAACCTTGATCCCACAAAAACCAAAGGCACAGGATTAGTGGAATGTTCTTTATCAGCTTCCCCTGTTCGCATCTTGGTAAGTTCTTCGGCATTCCCATGATCTCCCGTAATCAACATCCATCCGCCGACAGCTTCCACTGCTTGTGCCAATCGCCCCAAACAAACATCCGTTACTTTAAGCGCTTGCAAGGTCGCCTCTTTGTTCCCTGTATGTCCCACCATATCCGGATTAGCAAAATTGATAATCACAACGTGAGAAGTGGTAGCATAAATCGCTTTGATCGCCGCATCTGTAATTTTTTCTGCGCTCATACCCGGTGTCTCGTCATAATGAGACACCAAAGGAGAAGGAATAAGTTTGCGTGTTTCGCCCTCAAACGGTTTCTCTCGTTTCCCATTCAAAAAATAAGTGATATGCGCATACTTCTCGGTTTCCGCGATATGAAGCTGAGTTACCTTATGTTGACTTAATACCTCGGCAAGAGAATATGTGACCTCCTCTTGTGGTAACGCAGTCGAGATCGGCAAAGAGGCATCATAAGTGATCATGCTCACAGATAAAAATGACGGCAAAGCCCCTCGAGAAAATTTCTGAAAGTTCGACGCCATATAAGCCGCAGCCAACTGACGCATGCGATCCGCTCGAATGTTAAAAAAAAGTACGGCATCCCCCTCGTGCAAAGACCCCACAGATTTTCCATCCTCTCCAACGATTGCTGTGGGAACAAAACGCTCATCAAAAATACCCTTTGCATAAGATTCTTTGATGGCTTCCAAAGGATCACGTGCCGTCCTTCCTTTTCCTTTGACCATTGTATCAAACGCTTTATGCGTCCGATCCCATCGGTTATCGCGATCCATGGCAAAATAACGTCCGCTCACGCTCCCGATCTTTCCTCCTTTATTCTCTTGCAAAAACGTCTGCAACTCACGCATATAATCCAACCCACTATTGTCGATCGCGTCACGCCCATCTAAAATCGCGTGGACAACGACAGGCAACCCTTCTGTCTCGGCCCACTCAAGCAAATGATAGATATGTGCTTTGCATGCATGAATATCCCCATCGCTTAGAAGTCCCACCAAATGTAAAGCTCCCTTTGTTTTTTTGAGATGATCTCGCAAATCGCATAAAACAGGAAGATCAAAAAAAGACCCGTCATCCATCAGACGATCGATCTGTGGAATGGTTTGATGCAAAATACGCCCGGCTCCAATCGTCAGGTGCCCTACCTCAGAGTTTCCCATCTCTCCCCATCGCAATCCCACGTCTTCTCCTGATGCGCGCAAAGTCATAACCGGGTAGGAAGAAATCAATGTTTGCCACACGGGCATGTGGGCTTTTGAAATGGCATTCCCCTCTTGATCGGGTGCAATGCCAAAACCGTCCAAAATAACAAGAACGGCTTTTTGAGATTGTGAAGATTTTGTAGACATGATTACAGCTTAAAGAATTTCTTCCTCAATTTCCATGAGACGATTATATTTAGCCACACGTTCACTTCGGCAAAGAGATCCTGTTTTGATAAAGTCCGCGTTCACTGCCACGGCCAAATCCGCAATCGTGGTGTCGGATGTTTCACCGGAACGATGAGAAATGCTGATGCAATAATGATTTTTTTGCGCCAGTGAGATCGCGTCCATGGTTTCCGACAACGTACCGATCTGATTTAGCTTGATCAAGATGGCATTGGCAACCCCCTCTCTGATTCCCAGATCTAATCGCACGGGGTTAGTAACAAACAGATCATCTCCCACAAGGGTAATCTTCTTTCCTAAACGTTGTGTCAGATTATGCCATCCCTCCCAATCATCCTGCTCCAACCCATCTTCCAAAGACATGATGGGATATTTTTCCACCCAATGCTCCCACTTTGCGATCATGTCTTCACGCGTCAAATCTTTTCCTTCTTTTTTAAGATGATACATTTTTGTTTTTGGATCATAGAGTTCGGATACGGCCGGATCCATGGCAAGCATCACATCTTTTCCTGGTTGATACCCGGCTTGAGTGATCGCGCGCATCAAAAACTTTAACGCATCTTCGTTGTGTAAAAAAGAAACGGCATATCCACCCTCGTCCCCCACCATGGTGGAGAATCCTTTTTTGCGAAGTTCTTTTCCCAGTGTATGAAATACTTCGGCCCCACAACGCACACGTTCTTTGAAACGCCTCTGCTGCGGCACGATCATAAACTCCTGAAAGTCGATCGCAAAACCCGCATGTGCACCACCGTTTAATACGTTCATGGTTGCTAAAGGCAATTTGTAAGACTTGAAAGGAAAATCGTAGGCAAAACGGAGGTAGGCATAGAGCGGCAATTTTTTCGCTTTGGCTCCGGCATGCGCACAAGCCAATGACACAGCTAAAATTGCGTTAGCGCCCAGACGACTTTTATTCTCGGTCCCGTCCAAAAGAATCATGGTGTTATCAATCTTTCGTTGTTCGGTCACACGCATGCCAATCAATTCTTTACTGATGATGGTTTGAATATTGCGAATCGCTTTCAACACTCCTTTGCCGCCATAACGGGATGCGTCTCCGTCACGAAGTTCAAGCGCCTCATGAATACCGGTTGACGCTCCGCTTGGTACGCTCGCCACACCCGTGGTGCCATCTTTAAGAAGCACCGTGGCTTGCACGGTCGGATTACCCCGAGAATCCAAAATCTCATGGGCGTGAATAAACTCAATGGTATGTTGGGACATAAAAAATTGATAAGCGAATAAAAAGCAAAATTTTAAACCACCACCGAAGACCGCGCCCCAATGTCCCCA
>LCMS01000021.1 GCA_001002765.1 Candidatus Uhrbacteria bacterium GW2011_GWE2_46_68
CAAAGACAGTTGAACGATCGTCCGAGAGCTGCCTTACAGTTTTACAAACCCGATGAAGTTTTTACTAAGCTTGTTGCGCTAAATTCTTGAAACCAAGAAACAAAAACCATCAGGGAAATCCTGGTGGTTTTTTGATATGGAAAAACCCCGTGTGTGCGGGGTTAGTCAGGGGTCCAAATACAAAACAGAATGACCATACCAAGGATAAGGAATGCGATCTGGGATCCTCCAAGGACCCAGATTGCTACAGCCCCCAGAGCGAACTCTTGCCAGAATCCTTCTGGGCTGGCAAAGGCGCGCACTCCCAAGTAGAGGTCTAGAGGGAGTGATACGAGAAAGAGGATGACTGCCGTTGCGACAAGTTTGAAGAGAATAATGTCTTTGCGACGAGGGATAGGGATGGGCATGGCGTGCTCCTCGAAAAAAAAGGGCGTTTGTCAGATTCTTCTGGGATGAAGAAGTGACGAGGTATCGTAGAAAATCAGGCGCTTTCTGTCAATCCGTTCTGCGATCCACCCCATTTTTTAAAAGAGGGAGTTTGGTTTGTTTTTGAGTTTTGGAGCTATGCGCTTCTAGCCACGCATGAAGAATTTCGAGCAAACGGATTTGTTGCGGAGTGGCCGTCTTTTTTTGCAAAAGTGCTCGAAGATCGGTTATGGACTGTCGGATTGTTTGTTCCCGTTTTTCCATTTCCCATTTTATTGATTCCTCGGGGATTATTCTTCGCAAACGCAATTCTTGCAGATCTCGTTGAATCGTGGAAACACTTGCCTTGGTAGCCCCGGCAATTTCTTCTCGCGTAAATCCAAGTTTCACCATCTCCAAAACAATAGGCATGCGTTGGCGCGTCCATGTCCAGTAATCTCGTTTGCGGGAGAAAAGATTTGGCATAGCTCTCATTCATTATGGCGGTGTAAGATTAAAAAAGGCAAGTAAAAAGACCCTTGCGTGGGGTCTTTGCGTTAGGCCGGGCGGCGGCGGAAGCGGAGAACCTTGGTGATGGGGATAATATCCCGTTCCCCTTTTGATCCCAACATGGTGGGAAAGAGGAAAGATGCTTTGTTATCTTCTTCATGAACAAACTGTTGCATCCAATCTATGAGCACGGAACGCAGAAATCCGTCCATGCCATCGAGACCTTCCAGTCTTGCACATAGAGCGATGACTCTGCGGAGGCGGGTGTGGAGGTCAGTGGGTTTGAGTTCGGGTCCAATGGTGTGTTGATCACGCAGTATGCACAGGTCGTCTTTGACGACTTGTATGTGGGAAAGCTTAAGGGCGCTGCGGGTATCCTCCTTGGTAAACCCCAGTTCCAGAAGGCGTGGAATGAGCATGAGACGAGTTTCACGCGGGTAAGACTCCTCCAGAAATGGAGGGCGACGAAAGCTCCAGGGCGTCATCGTCGATATCTCTTTTTTACTATCAGATCCAAATAATGTTCAAAAGAACTGTGTGGGGCAATCTGTCTGCTCATCCAAGGAATCGCCCGAAGGGGGGAGATTTGCATGAGGTCTCCTCTGTTTACTGTGAGCTTACCTTAGAGGAAAAACTTATAGACTGTCAAGCAAAGTTTCCTTGTGAAGAGATGTCTTTTTTTGTAATATAATAAGGCAAAAAACATATGTCAGGACATAGTAAATGGCATAATATTCAAAAACGAAAAGGGGCTGTGGATGCCAAGCGCGGAAACCTTTTTGCCAAGCTTGCCAAGGGAATCACAGTGGCGGCACGCGAGGCAGGAGGAGACGTTTCGTTTAATTTTCGTCTGCGGGTTGCTGTGGATGCGGCAAAGGCCGTGAATATGCCCAAAGACAATATTGATAGGGCTATAAAACGTGGAACAGGCACAGGCGCAGATCGGCAAATTGAGGAAGTGATTTATGAAGGGTTTGGTCCGGGAGGAGCGGCCATTCTTATTGTCTGCCTTACAGATAATCGCACACGCACAGTGGCGGAGGTAAAAAGAATTGTGAGCAAACTCGGTGGTACAGTTGGAAGTCAGGGGAGTGTGATGTGGATGTTTGATTACAAGGGAGTTGTGAGCATTTTGAACAAAACGTCCATTAAGGATCGGGAGGAGCTTGATATGTCCGCGATTGATGCCGGAGCCGAGGATTTGCGCGAGGAAGGAGAAGGGTTACAAATCATTTGTTCCATTCGCGATTTACCGGCAGTAACTCAAGCTGTGGAGGCTCAAGGGATAAAACCCGACGGAGCTCAATTGGAATATCTTGCTAAAGAGTGCACTGTCGTTAGTGATCCGGAAGAGCAAAAACAATTAGATACCTTATTGGAAGCTTTAGATGAAAATGATGACGTGGATGCGGTTTATACTAACGCGGCATAACATGTCTCTTTTTCGACCAACTTCAGAATTTTTTTCCTCTGCCGCCCCTGCGGAGGCAGAGGTCCGGCGCACTTCGGAAATTCTTGGCGAAGCCATCCTTTCTTCGGTTACCAGTGTCCGTGATTCTCTTCCCGAACAACACCGTGCACATTTTGAAACTTTGCGACAAGAGATCATTGATTTTATAAAGGCTCATGGGATTTCCAGAGAATCTCTTGGCAAGCCCGACCTCCTGCGTGAGGTGACCGGTAAACTTTCCATCCAAGACCTTGAGCGACTCGCTCTCCTTTTCGAACGCTTTGAATATCTACTTAAACACAAGGAGCCAAAGGAAGTCACAGATCCTTTAGAATATGCCGAAGAGTTTTATCATCTTCGTGAGCAATACGATTCCCAGGTCTCCCTTCTTGAACAAGTAGGCGTTCTCAAAGAAGGAGCTATCACTGGTATAGATGGAAAGATTTACCCCATCCCCACCTTGGAACAAATCGCCATGCGTCTTTTTGAACGCCGCGAGACCCTACGCACTAAACACGACCAAGGCTTTACTAAGCTCCTCCTCGTTCCCTTTGGGATGAGTCTTGACTCCCTCCAAGAAACTCTCGAACAATTCCTTCTCAAATACAAAAAGGATAATCCCAACTTCCATCTTAATACACGTGTACCTCTGCGTGTATTTGGGAACATGTATAAAGATGTAGATGCCGGAGGCATTCAAAACCTTGTGTATCATCCCCAATCTTTTGACCAGATTAATCATCATGGAAAAACCAAGATCCAGATTCTTGAGGAACAAGAGATCGCCCGGGATTTTTCCCCCGGTTGGAGAGTTCATCTCTTTCAACCCGCGCGTCCGGAAGATACAAAATCGGAGGGTTTCGCCATTATTCCAAAATGGAATCAAGGAAAAGTTTATGGGAAAGAATTTCCTCGTCGTGATCTGGAGGCCGGAGAGTTTACTCCCAATGCTTGCCTTTATTTTTTAAAGCAAGTCAACCGACGACAGAAAGATTCTCCTTATTATGGTGAGTCTGGACTTATTCCTGAAGATTGGATTATAGCCTTTATGACACATGTAAGCGAAACAGACGAGCCTCTTGATGATTCGTACGATCAAAAAACAAGCGGTACTTTTCTTATAGGATGTTTTTCTCCTTTTCAAATGAAGATACCGGGAGCAGATTGGAATGGAGAATTTTCATCTGTACATTTAGGTGGTAATGATCGAGCTTTTTTGTCTAGCAGTGTCGGTTTACGCACCTCGGTTGTCGTTTAAATTTTTTTATGCAAGATGATATAAAAATACTTGGAATTGATCCCGGGTTTGGACGGATGGGATTTGGATGCGTGTGGGTTTCAGGAGGACATGTGACCCCACTGGATTTTGGAGTCATTATAACCGACACTCAAGATTCGCATGAGACACGGCTTCTTGCCATTGCCCAAGATCTTTCCGCTCTTTTTTTGGAACATCAACCGCAACTTGTCGCTATTGAGAAATTGTTTTTTGCGCAAAATTCAACGACAGCAATGAAAGTGGCCGAAGCGCGAGGGGTGGCATTGCTTGTCGCTGCACAATGCGGCATCCCTGTGGTTGAATTTACTCCGGCCCAAGTTAAAAAGGCTTTGACATGTGACGGTAAGGCCGGGAAAGCGGCGATGCAGCGAATGGTGAAGGATTTTTTGAGTCTCCCTACTATCCCCAAACCTGATGATGCCGCCGATGCTTTGGCAATCGCCATAACCGCCACCGGTAAAAAGTGGTAGAAAGGGAAGAAAGCTTGATCTTTAGGCTCTTTTTGGTATGATGCTCCCACCTCTTAGCGGTTTTGAAAAATGGATGAGAGGAGTTGTCCGGGGATTAGCTCAGTAGGCTAGAGCGCTTGCTTTGGGAGCAAGAGGCCGTGGGTTCGAGTCCCGCATCCCCGACCAATCAAGACATTTCAAATTTTCAGGGGAAAGCTCGATTAGAATCTGGTATCACTGAATATGCGCGGGTGTCGTATAAAGGCTATTACCGCAGGTTTCCAACCTGCTGAAAGGGGTTCGATTCCCCTCACCCGCTCCAGTCCTGCCTTTGGCAGGACTAGAATCTAGTTACTAGACTCTAGTTACTAGATTCTAGTTCAAATAGAACCAAATAAAAAATACTCCGATCCAGTCGGAGCATTTTTTGTTACACAGAATTACTCCACCACCACTCCTGTCGTAGAGACGGATGGGTCGTCAGAAAGATCGGTTGTGAGTGATCCTGCCGAGGCAGAAAGAGGCAGGTCAACCGCAGAATCCGTACAGGTCAACGAAGATGGATTGGCAAGTTTTAAAAACGTTCCCACATCATCTTGCGTTGGGGTGAATCCCACGCCAAACCAAGCTTGCGCTTGATTGATGGATGTTGGGAGAGAAGAAATGCTCCATGTCATTACTCGCGTTACCGGATCATAAGAAAGCGTCCCCACTTCTGCTGACGCTTGATCAGTCCAGTTCACATGAGAGGGGAGAGTGGTGGAGATCACAACACTTTCAAGCGGATGAAGAGAATTCGTGAGAATCCACACAATGCCATAGGAGGAAACTTGTCCCACTTTTGGTGGAATAGAACCTGTGCCTATGGGAGTTTCATCATCAAGATAATAACGAGTCTGTGCATCAAGGAGTGTATCGGATAAAAGAGTTATTGTAATCGGAGGAGCTTGAATCGCACGATCTTCCATCAAGTCCCCGGATTTTTTCACCAAGGCGGCGAGGGTCATGGTAAAAACATCCGATTGAATTTCAAGATCCATAGTGTCGGAAAGAGGCAAGGTAAAATCTATCACCCCTTCTTCTCCGCCGCTTAATTCCCCAAGTTCTTCCAATGTTTCCTCTGACCAAGTAATAATGGCACCTTTTTTTTCTCCTCCACCCAAATCGGCTTCATCCCAGACTATGGGTGTGGTGCCGTTTGGAACATCAAAAGTAAGGGTAAAGGACAAACCTTCCAAGGTTTCGGATCCCGTATTTTCAAAATCAATGGATCCGCGGAGATTTTTTCCAAGCACGGTTGTTTGACTTTCGGTAGTGCCATTCAAAATCAGATGAAAGGTCAGAGCTCCGTTCATGACTTCGGTTGTTATATCTTGAGACTCCTGGATTGTTACCGCATCATTTTCATTTACAAAGAGCGCTTGCGCTGTGAGTGTTTGAGTTCCTTCGGATGTGGAAACGAATTGCCCTTTTAAGGTAATGGTTTGGGATTCTTCGGACAAAAGCGTGGAAAATTTCCATAGAGGAGGAGAAAGGGGATCACCCTTGAGAGAAGCTTCTTGTGCAGGTTCAGCGCTTGTAATTTCAAATCCTTCAGGAATAAGAATCGTGGCCGCAGCGTTTTCCATTGTGTTGTCTCCGGTATTTTGAAAAGTGAGAGTATAGGTCACCTCATCTCCCGTGAGGGATTTTTGAGGCCCTTCGATGGCGATTTCCAACACAGAAGAATCCACGGTCACTTTTTTATTTTCCAATGTTTGAAAATTTGCATGGGTATTACTCGGCCGATAAGTGATCAATGCCTGTAAAGTTTGTGCACTCTTTACATCAGATCGAAACATTCCGCCGATCATGATTTTGCCGTCCGATTGCGGAGTCATATCCGCAAGATTCCAACGCTCACCCTCGGTAGGTTCGGGGGAAGTTTGGGTGATGGTAAATGTATCGGGAAGATGAAGTGTGAGGGTCAAATCTTCCAGACTGGTTCCGGCAATATTTTCGTAAGCGATCGTGTAATAAACCGTTTCTCCCGCTTTTACGGTGTCAGGACCTTCAAAGGTGACATGGAGCTCATCGGTATTTTCAAACAAAGTTTGAGTCCATAATAAAAATCCTCCCCAAGCCACCGCCGAGATGACGAGAAGCGCCAAAACAAGTTTAAGCAGGAAACGTGTGGATCGGGAAGAAGATTGTTTTTGCATGTGAGAAAGATTTGGCATGCGTCCATCTTTTTCCACATAGATTTTTTTCAGTTCATCGCGAATTTCTTTGGAGGATCGTTTGCGTTTTGGAACAAGCGGCATAAAAGATTATGGATTTTGTTCGACAAGGATGGCGAAAGTTTGATCAATGATATTGGAAAGAGGGGTTTCAGAGGTTTGCGCGGAAGACCAGAGTGTTTGCATGGTTTCCGGAAGTTCCACATTGATGTGAGTGTCACGATTCAATACTCCGGATTGCTTTTGAATGTATAAAGTATAGTTGGCTGTCTTTGCCATTCCGAGGAATGTTTTGATGCGACTGCCAAAAGAAGCCGGAGAAACATCGGATAATTTGAAAGGAAGTCGATAAGTGAATTGAACGGTTGAGGTGGACCCCGGAGGAGTTTGCACCCAATTGCCAAAAACGGTTTTGCCCGATTCCTCGGAAATATCAGTTCCGGAAATCGGATCGGTTTGAAGTGTGTCTTCCATGTAAGTGAGATATTCGTTCATAACCCAGTCTTCGTTTGGAATCTCAAACAAACGATCGTCAGGAATGGAAAAACCACTTGCGTGAAGAAGAGTACTGCCATTGGGCACATAAAGACGCAGGTAATCCACATTATTGACTCCGGTAAAAAGAGTTCCGGGGATGCCCTCATGTGTACGTGAGATGGTGACGGTATTGGTGAGGCTTCCATCCGTAGCCACTTGAACCGTGACATCGACATCTTCTTTGATAACGGCATCGGTTTTTCCTCCCCCGAGGTTTGCATCCACGATCATAAGATAATCTCCGGGTGTTTGTTTGATCTCTCCACTCCACCCTTGTGTAATGGTTTGTTTTTGAAGATCTTCGTCTGTGAAATACATTTGAATATCTTTGAGAGCCAATCCTGTTTGAACAGCTTGAATCACAGAAAGATATTCCATGGGTGCAAGTGATGTCAGGCGATCCAAAAGAGCGACAGATAAATCCCCGATAAACGCTTTGGGTTTGTTGATTGTTTTATCATACTCATACTCCACAATTTTTTGCGTTTCCAAAAGGAAATTTTCTTTTGTAATGGTGCGTCCATAGTCAGGCATATCAACCGGGCCCAACAGTCCAAGCAAGGTTTCCAAAAAAGAAGCATTGATCGCCATGACGCCATCAACCGTAGGACCGCCCGCTTCCTCATAAAGAGAGAGGATATTGCGCGATGAGGTGGGGAAGTCGGCAAACCAGTTGGCATCTTGGAACTCCCAGCGTGCAGTCAAAAGACGCAAAGGAGCGGGAGCGACAAATGATGTGCGCATGCTTCCTTGAAGGTCATAAGATCCTCCGCCCGGAATGGAAAGATTTTCTATGGCGCCTTTATGTATTTTGACTTCAGCGTAACTTCCCACAAATCCTCCGGTCGGTCGCAGTTCGGTTTGGTTTTGAAAAAGCAAAAGATATTGTTTGGAACCGTCTGCCCCAAGAGCTTGCCTGGCAAAATCGTTGATGGCCAAAAAAGTTTGAAGAGAGTTTTGGAGTGCGGGGAGTTGAACCGATGCTTGACCCAAAAAGATTTTTTGTTCTTCTGTAAGATCGTTTTGATCTACCGATGCAAGGAAAGCTTGAGCTTCCTCCACATAAGGGAGCACGGTTTGCAGATGAGCTCCCAGCATGGCCAATCGCGAAGTGAGATCGGTTTGCCAAGCAGATTCCAAGGAAGACCAACCTTGTGAAAGACGCAGTCCTGCATAGGAAAGACGCTCGGCAGCTTTGAGCAGTGTGGCGGCCGTATGGGCTTGAGTGCCCGGGACAGCGGAAAAGAGTTCCATACCCACCCCGAGATTTTGAAGCGAGGTTTGCGCTTCATCAAAACGGGAAACAGCTTTGGAGAACGAGCGCTCCGCCGTTTTGCTATCCATTTGAAATGCGGCTTCAGTTCCTTGTGTGAGTGAGGAAAGTCCTTGTGCACCCAAAGAGAGGATTTGCGTTTTGGTTTTTTCGATTTCTTTAACAACACTCATTGCATGGATAGGAAGAACTGTGGCAAAGGAGACAAGAAGAAACGCTGCCATGGCACGGCTCCATCCTTGTGGAAGCCTGATCCAAGGCAGGGAAAACGTACGACGAGACAATCTCGGAAAAGCGATCGGGATTTTTTGCACAGGATCTTCGACGACGTGAAGGGTCTCGGATACCTCTTGTTGCAAAGAGACAAGATCCACAAGTTCGGATTCATTTTCTTCTTCCTCAGTGTCGGGAAGATCAAAATAGGAAAAAATATCTTGCGGAGGTTTTGGGTGTGCGAATAGTTGCGCTTTGACAAAAGGCGTTTGAATAGAGGCGGGGATATACCCTTGTGATGGAATCGGTCGGTTGAAAAAATTTGGTTTGGCCAAGGGGAATGCGGTCGTATTTTTTTTGGGAGCATTCGTCAGTTGGGATTCCAAAAAGAAGCGTTGTGTGTCCTGTGGGGTTAAGGTGAGAAGATCTTCTTTTTGAGTGGCAAATGGGGAGATGGCAACAGGATGCGTAAGCAGGTTAATTAAAATGGCATCTGCCAATTCCTCCGATGGGGTGAGAGTAGGATGAGAAGATCCCAAATGAATCACATAGGGAGAAAGTTTTTGTTCCTGTGAGACATGAATGATGGGGGAGGCCGTGTAGGCAGCTCGTTTTAAATAACAAGAAGGGATCGCTTCATCAAAAGCGCAAGCCAAGCGAGCATTTTGTCGTCGCTTGAGTAGTTGTTTGAGCGTGAAAGCTTCCCGTGCGCGAAGATCAGAAAGGGAAGAGGAAGTTTTACGTTGTTTGTGAGAACCATTTTGCATAACCCTCCTTGATGGCATGTGCCATGGTTTGCCAGGAGTAAAGAGATGTGCGGATATGTCCGCGATCTATGAGTTCGTGTCGGAGCGTTTCATTTTGTAAAAGTGATTGGATGATATGTGCCATGCCTTGCATATCAGTGGGAGAAAAATAGACGGCTGCATCCCCGAGAATTTCGGGAAGACAAGATGTGTTGGAAGCAGCTACCGGCACTCCTTGAGACATGGCTTCCAGCGGTGGGAGTCGGTGGGGTTTGGGATAAAGGTGAAAGAGTTTTTCGGAAGAAGATGAGAGGCGATCGCAAACAGTCGGTCAAGGAATAGGTCTTTTCGTCCGGCAATGACGAGGTGTAGATTGCAGTAAGTTTGTCGTAAAAGAAGGAATGCTCGGAGCAAGGTTTTAAGATTTTTGTGCGGGTAGGCATTTCCGATATAGAGGAGACAAGGGGAGGGAAGTGCGGGGAAAGGAGAAGAGTCGGAAACTGGGGGAAGCGGGGTGACCCCCTCGTAGATCGTTTGAATTTTTCCCTTTGAGACCCAAGGGAAATATTTTTGAATGCTTGTTTTTGTGTACTGTGAGACAGCGATGATTTTTTGAGATCGTTTCAAGGCTTGCGAGAGGACAAAACGATACCCCACATATTTGGTTAGATAGGTCAGTGGGTGCCTGGTGGTGATTTTAGCCGAGCGCGGTTGCTCAAGAAGGATGAGGTCATGGATAGTGACGACAAAAGGCGTTTTGATATTCCACGGTACGTTCCAATGAGGAAAATGGAGGAGATCCAA
>LCMS01000022.1:0-2760 GCA_001002765.1 Candidatus Uhrbacteria bacterium GW2011_GWE2_46_68
GGAACGATCATCGCGATTGCCATAAACGCAATGGCATTGATGATCCAGCGAAAAAGAAATGTCGTCATCATATAAATAGGTTAAAACGAATTCTCCAATGGAATAAAAAGGCAATGTAGTGATGCCTCAAGTAGCCAGCGGCCACCCTCCTGTTCATACATCTCTGGCACAAGATAATAACAACCCTCTACCAACCAATCTTTGTAATCATTCGATAACGTAAATCGCGTCAGCTGCCCTTCACCACTTCCGGCACCTCCCGCGTCAGACACATCAATGAAAAGTTGATCTTGCTCTACAAACATCCCAACCGGGTTATGACGTAAAACAAATCCATCTTCTGTCACCGGATTTTGGTACATCATAAATGACTGCCAATGGTTTCCATCGTCTCCTGACACAAGAACGCCTCCCCAATCAGTCTCTACATCAGAAGGAAGATTCAAAAGTGGAGTGTTCATATTTTTCTGGAGCACAAAGACAAACAAGAGTTCTCCCCATTCATAAACCGATCCCGCTTGGGCTTCATGAAAAGGAAAATTGGAAACGGGAATGTTGGTCAAAATCGGCTGAAGATTTTGTTCCAAAGCCTTGGATATCCTGCCGGAGATTCCTCCATCGTCTTTGAGAGTTATCACTTCTCCCCAAAACGTCACAAACCAAAATTTCCCGCAGGTCGAAATCACTTGGCCAAATGGAACATGTGTGACTCCCAGTCCATCACACTCCTGTTCATTATTCTTATCATAGGTCACTAAGACATCCATCGTCTCCCCTTGTTCAATCAACTCCAAAATAAGAGCATCTGTATCTCCTCCAAAAAAGAAATATCCGATTCCCAAAAAAAGGAGAAAAAATACGAGACACACAATTCTACACTTTTTCATAATTCAAAATTTCAATGATCATTAAAACGAATTCATACTGGTGGACTGAGTTATAACTTGAACTCGCACCACGACGACGACGCAGCGTCGTCGTCGCCTTAGGCGGGAAAGATGGTTGGTATTGCCAGGCAGCCCGACTTGCACCCCGAAGTAAAAACTTCACTGCGTTCGTTCTACTTCAGAGTAAATCGGGTGGCTATGCGCCGACAAGGGATTCTTTCGAGATGTCTGAAGAGTCATCATGTGAGAGGAGGCCTGACATCAAGCGTAAATGACAAAGGACAAAGGTTAAAGAAAAGACAAAGATTAAAGGTCAAGGGTTAAATCATCACCGAAAAACGCGCGCCAATGCTCCCAACCCGATCACGAGGGTCAAACTCACGGAGGTGGACCTGCCGACCGTCACGGTTCCAACACGCGCAAGGCACACCGGTGGAGGAAGAGAAAAAAGCTCCTGTAAGGTAAGAAATGCTTTCTGTGTTATTTGCATAGTTATCTAATGGCTGTCTTGTTTCAGAAAGGTGGGTCATAAAAGCTATGATCCAGTCTTCGGGAGTAAGACCTGATTCACGGTGATAAAGAGAGTATTCATTGTCTTGAGCTTTTTGAAGGATGGAAAGATAATCCTCAGGAGATTGCCATGCTTCAAGAGAATGACGGGAAACGATATCTCCTTGGGATGTTCCTTGGCCTTTGCGGGGAATGGGAGCAAATCCTTTGGGGATTTCCGTATCTTGAGTGTCTGGGTTTGAAGGTTGGAGAAGATGAATGGTCCAACCTGGGGTTCCTGTCACACTCCCTCCCGCTACCCCCGCGAAAGCGGGGGTCCATCGTCCTTCGGCTTGTTCCTCAAGTATCTGCATCTTTGTCTTCCCTCCATGTCCATCCTCCATAAAAGACTGTGGATAATAGACAAGCTTAGGAGAATCTCCTGTGTCTGCTCCTTGATATTCATCCCATGTCCAGAGAGGATTATCAGTATTAAGTTCAAAGGAGGAGTGAGACTTCTTGTGGGAAAGGAGGAATTGTTTGAGGGTTTCTCGGAGGGTATCCAGACTCATGCCAAAGGGAACAAGGAGGAGTTTAGTAAAGCCTTGGTCGTGTTTAGTTTTAAGTTCCTCACGGCGCTCAAAGAGACGAGCAGCGATTTGTTCAAGCGTGGGGATGTGATAGGTATTACCATCTATGCCTATGATAGCTCCGTCTTCGAGAATCCCAACTTGTTCAAGAAGTTCTGCTTGGGAAGTGTATTGCTCTTTAAGGTGATAATGCTCCCCTGCATACTCAAGGGCTTCTTTATTTGTCCGAGGTTTTTTCTCGACAATCAAATGTTGGAAGCGTTCAAGGAGGTTGGCGAGTCGCTCAAGGTCTGGAGTGGGGAGTTTCTCGGCAGCTTTGCGGAGGAGATCGGGTTTGGAAAGTGATTCTCTGGAAATTCCGTGAGATGCTGCAAAATCAATGATCTCTTGTCGTAGAGTTTCAAAATGCGCGCGGTATTGTTCAGGCAAAGAATCACGGACGCGAGAAGAGGAAGCAAGAATGGCTTCGTGGAGAGCAGTGGAAGCAGAGGATTCGGGAGATGAGCAAAAGGTAGGCACAAAAAATTTCTTCAAAAAATATATTTATTCGATCGCATACTGCTTTTTGATCTCCTGTACCTTTTGCTCCACTTCACCAAGCCTCGCTTTGAGAAGAGAAGCGAGCGCAAGACCGCGTTCAAACTTTTTGAGCCCTTCGTCTAAATCGGTCTGTGCCTCGGATTCAAACCACGCGGTAATTTGCTCCAATTCCCGAAACGCCTGCGCAAAATTTATTTTTGCTGTTTTTTTTGCGGTCATAAAACGTTATTTGGGAACAATATTTATCCGTCCAC
>LCMS01000022.1:2813-20924 GCA_001002765.1 Candidatus Uhrbacteria bacterium GW2011_GWE2_46_68
TCATTGGTAAGCCCATCCCCATCTGAATCTTCTTTCATATATTCCCCCATTGCCGTTAACATTTGTTTCAACATTTCCATGGAAGTGATGGCATCGGTCGGTGCTGTGATCACCACAGGATCTCCATACGCACTCAAGGAAATATCCACATGGGTTCTGCTGTCTTTCTCCGTATCGAAAAGCGTTGTGGTTACTCGCAAAGGAAGATAACGTGAAGTGGAAATCCACACTTCGGTATTTTCCAAAACATAGGGTCGCAGATCTTCACTCCACGTTCCATCTTCAGAACCCAAATAGGTATCAGCTAAAATTTCCTCACATCGATCAAGCACATCATCCCATGCACCCGCATCAAACATCAATCCATAATGATAGGCTTCTTCCCCGTTTACAATTTCTTTTTCATACATTTTGGAAATGGAAAAAACCGTGGATGCTTCCCATGTTTCTCTGAGCCTTAGCAGATGCGCATCTGTAAGCGGCTCCGCAGCCATTTTTTCCGCACGAATATCTTCTATTTTAGTTTGAAGCTCTTCTGTAAGATCATCGGTTCCACCGATCCATTGATTGAGGAAACTTTCAAACATCACGTCAAACATCTGATCTGCATCAAATGCTTCTCCCGCAGACATATTCATGGCAGACACACGGGAATACGTAACCCCCTGATCCTCAATAACATCGGTAGCCAGCAACACTTCCCGCACCCCTTCACGCAGAGCGGAAATGCTTAAAGAAACGAAAAAACGCATGTCATTTTCAAAAAGATTCCCGATCTCCACATCACCTGCCATAGATACTTCCACGTCTATGACATCCCTGGACAAATCAGCGCCCGAAGGCACCAGCTCCAACATTTTTTTCGAAAATATATCTTCCCCTTCTATGGGTGCTAACAGCGTCTCAATATGAAACGTTTTGATCGCAGGAAGGTTTCCCAACATGCGAGCCAATACCTCCTCGGGTGTGGGAATCAGGGCACGATACAAAAACCATCCACTCGCTCCAAAACCAGCAACGACTAACAATCCAACCACCCCCATCCACCATCTGCTTTTTTTGCGAGGAGTTTGGGAAAAAAGAGGATGAGACACGATGGGCGGAATCGTGATTGTGGGTGTAGATGGCAGTTGCTCGTTCATAGAGAAAACGTAAAGAGTGATTGCTTTCCTTTTCCATTGATGCGAAGCACCTCCGCATCAAAAGAACCTTTCGCTAATTGTACCTTGACTTCCAACCCAGGGACAATGAGTGCCGTGTCTTTCACTACATGTCCTTTGCTTGTCACAAGGCTATACCCGCGTGACAAAACACGTTTGGGATCCACTTGCCCAAGAAGACGCAAATTTTGTTGTAGACGATCTCCAAGGATAGAAAGCCAACGCTTTTCTGCGAGAAAAAAATGTTCTTGCGTTTGAACGGATTTTTGATGTTCGCGCTCGAGCATCAGTTCCACCACTCGTGTCGTATGATCCACTACATAATGACCTGCTTGCATAACCTCTTCCAGACGATAGGTGTGTTGACGCACCATCATGTCTATTTCTCGGCGCATGTCCTCGCGATCAGGCACCACGCGTTCGGCGGCATTGGAAGGAGTGGAAGCGCGGACATCAGCGACAAAATCACACAACGATTCATCGCGCTCGTGTCCCACCGCACACACAACAGGAATACGCGATTGAAACACTGCGCGCGCAACATACTCATCATTAAACGCATGGAGATCTTCAAGCCCGCCACCCCCGCGCGTTAATACCAAAACCTCAGGGCGATCCGTGGCAGAAAGGGCATTAAAATAGCCAAACGCCTTCAAAATATCTTCCACCGCCTCCTTGCCTTGGACGTGCACATTGGCATGAATAATCTCCACTCCACTCCATCGGTTTTGTAAAATACGCAAAAAATCTCCATACGCGGCCGCATCTTTTGAGGTGATCATTCCGATCTTCTCGGGAAATCTCGGTAAAGGACGTTTATGCGAGACATCAAACAATCCTTCAGCTTCCAGACGTTTTTTTAAAAGTTCATACGTTCGCCGCAGCGCTCCCTCTCCCACAGGAGTGATTTCCTGTACGCTTAATTTGAGCTGACCGTAACGCTCGTACACACGAGAAACGCCACGCACCACGACCCGCATCCCGTCTTCGATTGGGGTATGTATCTGCCAAACCGTGGCAAAACATTTGAGCACAGCTTCTTCTTTTTCATCTTTCAAATCAAAGCTGATCCACTTTTGCTGACTCACACGATAATCTGACACTTCCCCCTCAATCGCAATATCGGGCGAGGCAAATGATCGCAACGTTTCATTGAGGAGCGCTAGATACGCTCCAACACTGATCGCGGTTGTTTCTTTTTGTGTTGTCATAACTTGTGAAGATCAAAAACGCGCTTCACGACTTTTCCATTCTCTTCTCCAATCACAAAAAACCGATGATCATCAATTTGACCAAGCGCATGGATCTTTTTGGCACTCCATGTTGGAAGTATCCCCGCTTTTTTCCCTTGTCTTAATGCGAAGCGTTCTTGTTCATCACAAACCAAAATAATATCTTTGTTCCGCAATACATCGCGGGAAATATGCACACTTGTATCATCATCAAAATGCAGGGGAGAAAGTGTATCCATTCCTTCCATTATTTCTCCATCCTCATAAAATACCGTGACTGTATTTCCATCGGTCACATACACATCGCCTCCCGTCTTTGCAATGACTCCTCTGTCAGAAGAAAAAGGAACCTGAATCTGGGGTATCTCTTTTTCCAAGCAACCCAGATAATGATCATTCTCCGATGGATTGATCCTACGCGTCACAAAAAATAATTGATCATCTATGACCGACATTCCTTGTAGATTTCCTCGCTCTTCCGTCCCCGCTACCGGCGTTCCATCCATTTCCAAAATGCCCGTCACAACATTAACCGCAAACATGATAAGACGTCCTTTATACCAAGCCAATTGTTTGATCCATTCCATACCACCGGTTTCATCCACCTTATTCCCCTGTTCATCATACACATGTGTTCTTGATTCTCCTTTTTCTTGCGCAGCAAAAAAATATTTCTCACCCACTTGTAAAACCGTGTCCACATTTTTATATCCTCCCGGAATCCCGATAAACTCACCGCGCTTGTTGAGCGGATAATCGCCGTCCTCGTCTTTCACGGCCAATAACTTTCCTCCATCAATCAAAAGCTTGTCCTTTTCTCCTTGAAGATGCGCGGGAGTCTCTCGATCTATATATTGTAAAACAAAAGCTCTTTCATCTCCCTGTTGCCATGCGACGATCGTATCTTTCCCGCAAGCACAAAGAAACGACTCAAAAACTTTTTTGCAAAGTGGCATGATTTTCTCGCCACTGTCTCGAAAAACTTTGTAATTACCGGGCGCGTCTGTATTTCTCCTAAAACTCCGAAACGCGCAGAGGAAACGACCATTCTTTTCAAATACTTCATGCACCATATGACGCTCGGGAATCTCGAGTGTATATTCCCTGTCATCTACAAGTTCTCTCGGTTCTTCCTCTGGTGGTAACTCGCGATGTTTTACGATGTACTCGAGTTTTGACATGAGATCGGCAAGAAGTTGGAGATCGAAAAGTGGAATATGGGAAGTATCAGGCGATGTGGCCAGATCTTTTGGATGAGAAAAGCCGTGCTTTTTGCAAAGCGTGAGCACCTCTTCCACCAGTGTTTGTTTGCGCGCTTCAACGTGAGGGGGAAGATCAAGTGCACGCTGTGCCATGTCTAAAATATGTGGGACAGATGATTCCAATCGTGAATGATCTGGTGATGGGTGATGTTCGGACATAAAAAACGATGGTCGTCTAAAGCTTCGCATGTGTAGACCTGTTCAAATGAAGCGTCAGAAGAAATTTTTCGATTTATTACCATTCTCATCCCATCGGGAAAATTCCCTATGGAAATAACGGATTCTCCGATACGAATGGGCAAAACAGGTCCAAAACACAAACGTCTTGTGTCCCCCAATACATTCATGTGACGAATCCATTTCAATGATTGCGCTATTTCCCCGCTTTCCCAAAAGAATAAATCCTGTCCTAACATCTTCCAATCGGTAGGAGTAAAATCCGTCATTTTCTTTCCAAACGTCTCGCCCGTGTGATCCGTAAAAAAATAAGCGTCACGAGAAAAAGGCGAGAAAACTTTTCTCCAAAAATGAATCTTTCCATCCAAAACTTTTGGAAAACGTATGGGTCCTTCAAAACCATTTTTCGGTTCATCTTCCAACAATGTTCCATCCGGATACACAAAAAAGTGATGACTATTTTTTTGCACCTGTAAGACCAATCTTCCTTCGAGCACAAAAAGATAATCGATCGCTTCGTACTCTTCTTCATTGATCTGTTCCCCTTGTTCGTTGTAAACACATGATCGCAACGACCCCTCCTCATTTGCCACAAAATAAGTGTTTTCACCAATCGCTACGGGCTGTCTTGCCGTCTTATACCCTTGGGATCTTCCGATCAATTTCCCCTCACGATCCATGGGGTAACACTTAAGTTTTCCGTTCCTGTCTTCCAAGAAAACATGATCGATTCTATGCTCCGCATCCTTAAAAATTAAAACGTAGACTTCTTTTTTGTCCCCTCTTGTGGAAGACAGGTTAAGATCACATATTTGATATATCCCTTGCCACGTCTTGATTATCAATTTTGGTTCCCTCTCGCCCACTGCCAATGATAATTCTTCCGCTTCTTCTATGCTTTGCACGATCCCGGTGTGATCCATAACAAAACCGTACTCCTTATTAAAACCTGTAACAATTGGGCGACCACGATCATCAAAAACCTCCGCAATGATTGAATCTTCTGGAAGTTCCATCGTATATTCCCGATCATCTACAAGTTCTCTCGGTTCTTCCTCTGGTGGTAACTCGCAATGTTTTACGATGTACTCGAGCTTGGACATAAGGTCAGCAAGAAGTTCGAGATCAGAAAAAGGAATATGAGAAGTGTCAGGTGAAGTGGCAAGTTCATTGGGATGAGAAAAGCCGTGCTTTTTGCAAAGCGCAAGCACCTCTTCCACCAGTGTTTGTTTGCGCGCTTCAACATGAGGGGGAAGATCAAGTGCACGCTGTGCCATGTCTAAAATATGTGGGACAGATGATTCCAATCGTGAATGATCTGGTGATGGGTGATGTTCGGACATAAAACGATGATCATCGATAGGCTCAAGGACATGAACATTATCAAATGTCTCTTGAGTGTAATGAACATCTCCTAATGTAAGCGACACGGGGGAAAGAACTCCTATGGAAAAAATGGACACCAAGGTCTCTCCCACCAAAATAGGCAACACTTGGCCATAACCCAGACGTAAAAACATGCCACTGGAAGGCATATATTCTATGAAGCAAGGTTCATTTATTGAGGTATTCAAATAATACAAAGTGTCCCCCACCACCCTCCAAGCCACAGGAACAAAATTCAAAATCGTTTTTCCAAATTCCTTTCCTGTATGATCACAAAAAATGTAAGAACTTAATCTATGTTTCGTTCTTTCCCAAAAATAAATCTTTCCATTTACCTCTTGTGCATTTTGCGCTTCACGAAAACCCATGGGAGATTCGCCGGGGACAAAAGATCCGTCCGGATACACGAACCATTGTCGATGTTCTTTGCGTACTGAAAGAACGAGTTTTCCTCCCATGTTCAACAAAAAAAGAATATCATCATATTCGTCCTCATTGACCTGATCTCCTTCCTCGTCATAAACCGCCTTCATCGAAGAAGATGTTTCTTTTCCGATAAAATAATAGTGGCTTCCAACCATCACAAGACTTTGGGTGTCATAATATCCTTCTTTTCTCCCAATCATTTTTCCATCTTTATCTATCGGGCGTACCAAATAATAATCCAATCCGTCTTCTCCTTCCACCTTTTTATAGCTCACTTCTTTGATTTGTTGATTCTCGACCTTGGCTTGAAAAAATTGCATGGTCAAATCCTCCACAGGTAATCCTTGAAGATCACAGAAGGTAAAAGTATCTTTCGAAAAAATATCGCCACGATATTGAACGATAACAGGTTTGCCTTGACAGAGGGCTAATTCAACATTTCTTTCTTCATCAAGTGGGATGAGTTTTCCTGTCTGGTCTTGAACAAAATCGAGACCACTGGAAAGAGAACCTATGATGATGGGTCGACCGTGATCATCAAGAATCTCGGAGACATTTGCGCCTTTGGGAAGCTCGATTGTGTATTCCTGGTCATCAATGCATTCCAGTTCTTCTTCTTTTGGCAACTCGCGATGTTTTACGATGTACTCGAGCTTGGACATAAAGTCAGCAAGAAGTTCGAGATCAGAAAAAGGAATATGAGAAGTGTCAGGTGAAGTGGCAAGTTCATTGGGATGAGAAAAGCCGTGCTTTTTGCAAAGCGTGAGCACCTCTTCCACAAGGGTTTGTTTGCGCGCTTCAACGTGAGGAGGGAGATCAAGTGCCCGCTGCGCCATATCCAAAATATGCAGAGCGGATGATTCTAATCGTGAATGATCCGGTGATGGGTGATGTTCGGGCATAAAATCTAGACAGTAAAAACACGCTTTACAATTTTTTCTCTTTCTTTTGCGATCACATAAAAACGATGATGATCGATTGCCTGAAGGAAATACATCTCATCGAATATTCCATAACAATGTCGTCGGCCATCTGCTATCCCAAAAACACCGACCCCCTCGAGTGCTTCTGTGATAATACATTTATTCCCCACTAAAATAGGAAATACTAATGCCTTCCAGAATCTGTGTTCTCCGTTTTGTGATAGGCGATGAAGAAAATTGGAATGAGCTGTAAAAAAATACATATCTTCTCCAACCTTTCGCATATCCGTTGGGTTCAAATTGCTGTCAAAATAACCGCCATCTTCCACAAAATTTTCTCCCGTATGATCTAACAGGGTCCAAAGCTCTTGTCTTGAAGGTTGGTTTACTTGTATGAAAAAATAAATCTTCCCATCAAAAACTTTTGGAATTCTTACGCAGCCCTCAAAACCATGTTTCGGTTCATCCTCCAACAAGGTTCCGTCCGGGTACACAAAAAAGGAACGATCCTTTTTTTTCACGCTTAAAACGAGTTTTCCCTCAAAAGAAATGAGATAATCGATTCCATCATAGTTTTCTTTATTCACTTGCCTCCCCTGCTCGTCATAGACGTGTGTCCGTGATGATTTCTCCTCTGTTGCAACAAAATAAGTATGTTCACCAATCGTCAAAAGAGATCGTGCTCCCTCATATCCCTCTGACCTCCCAATCACTTCTCCTTCTGTATTCATGGGATGAACCTTGAGTTCTCCTTTTTCATGGGTAAAAAAAGCGTGATCAATTTTATAACGAGGAGAGAGAACAACAAAATCATAGACTTTCTTTTCTTCTTTGGAAGATGGATGGAGGTCGCGAATTTGCCATCCAACTTCCCAAATCTTTATCACCAACTTTGGTCCTTTTTTACTTGCCGCCCATACTATCTGCTCCGCATCTTCTATGATCTGCATTTCCCCTGTGTGATCTATGATAAAACCATCTTCAGAAAAACCTGACACCACCGGCCGACCATGATCGTCTAGAATGTGAACTCCTTCCGCATCTTTAGGAAGTTCTATGGTGTATTCCCGATCATCTACATCTTCCTTTCCTTCTCTATTCGGTAACTCACGATGTTTTATGATGTGCTCGAGTTCTGACATAAGATCAGCGAGGAGCTCGAGATCGGAAAGAGGAATTTTGACATTGTCCGGCGAGATGGCCAGTTCATTGGGATGAGAGAAGCCGTGCTTTTTGCAAAGCGTGAGCACCTCTTCCACAAGGGTTTGTTTGCGCGCTTCAACGTGAGGAGGGAGATCAAGAGCCCGCGCTGCAATGTCTAACATGTGTGGAGCGAATGATTCCAAACGCGAATGATCGGGCGATGTGTGATGTTCGGACATAAAAATTTATATGTTCCCAAAATAAACGGGCTGATAATACAAAATCACAAGCCACAATGCGAAACTGATAAGTAAGAAAGAACTTAAAAGCTCAAGCCACACCAAACGACCTTCCTTGCGACCAAACAGTCCCATCCCCAAGGCAGGAAACAAAAAAACTCCGGTAACGGCAAAGGCTCCCAAAGCAAACAAAATAAGAGAGGCGAGAGAATAAGGAGCGTGGGTTACCAACAACCAATCGTGCGAAGTAAAAAAGACATAGGCCACACCAAACCCAACACCAAGCAATATTTCCAAAAGAAGAGCGGCCCAAAAAATTTCTTTGCTATTGAGTCTGCGACGAAATACGGTTTTCATATCAATGAGAAGAGGAAGATCGTTTGCTTTTCCATGCTCTATGATCTCAAGGAGAATAGCCGGTAAGGAAAAAATAAATGCGATCAAACCTCCGAGCGATGCAACAAGTAAATAGTCCATATCCTTATGGGTAAATAACAACGACTTGTTTTGCTCCGATTTCCACCTCTCCCCCATTCCAATCGTGCATGGCATGATACACCGTGTCAAAAGGATATAGGTATGCTTCTCCATGCCGTGTTCCAGGATCATTGGTGATAAACACATTGTCCATATAACCGCGCAAAACAAACATGTGGTAGATGGGGCCCGGGGAACGAAAATGCGGATTTTCCAAAAGACGTCCGGCGGCAGGAACAATAACAGGACGCCTTGCGGAAAGATGTTCTTTTAGTGATTCTATTGATGGATTCTCTAAAACTTCCACCTTGGTATAACCAAAATAATCTTGGATGAGCTCGGCAAGTTCACCACCGGTCAGATCTATGGGAAGTCCTTGCTCTTCCTCAAACGTTATTAAATCCAAAATAGCACGATCCGCTTCTTCGATTGATATTTCCTCCACTCCTTTATAATACCAATCCACCATTAAGACCGAGGCCTCCTCACAGGCTTCTTGATAAGGCAAGTCCCAATTCGCCTGTGGAGCCTGAGAGGTAAATGGCACGGAAAGATTGATGGAAGGTGGAAGATCTTGAGTGAGGGGTTCTTTTGCCGATTGATCTATAGGATCGTTATCTGTGTTATCTATGGGGTCAGGTCTTGAATCTTGAATAAGGGGTTCTTCCGCAATCTCAACAAAAGAAACGGCCTCGGGAATAGGCTCGCCACACGCTCGATCATTTTGCGCGAACAAAAAAAATTTTCCACCTACGATCGCAACCATCACTCCCAGGATTCCCAACCAAACAAACCTTCGGCGCATATATTTTTATACAGCGTTTTGCTCCAACCATCGCTTCACATGATGCGTGGCCCGCACATCGTCCTCATTATACTCTTTGATCTTTTGAAGCACGGAGGGATCTTTTTGCTCCAACCATTTTTCAAACCATAGAACTGAATTGGCTCCTGAAGCATCCTCGGCTCGCCACGTATATCCCAAATAAGCGGCGACATCTTTCAACGAATAAAAACTTAAAGGAAAGATGACCGCCGGACGCATCACAAACAGAAGATCAATCATATTGCGCTCAAGCGCCTCCATGGCCAAAGTGGAGATACCATAGCGCGCGGCAAACCGACGCACGACTTCTTGCTCGAATAACCCGTAATGATACATCGGGGTATCGAGATTGGATTCGATAAAAGCGACAAAAGAACGCCACATCATCGCTTCATCTTCCGGACGCTCGGCAAAAAAAGCTTCATACGTTGTTTTTTTTCCATCGACAACCAACACTCCGAAAAGATAATCGAAGTCACGTAATGGATCACTCTCGATATCAAAATAAATTTCGCGCTTGGCAGGAAGAAAAGAGATGGGGAAGCGATGAATCACACGTTGCTTGGTGATGGCGATCGCTTGATCGCGTAAAATCTCCAAACGATCTTGACGAAGCCCCGGCGACAATCGTAACAAATCCTGCATGCTCTTTTGCGCAAGCCCCTCAAGAGTTGTGATCCCGGCCTCCTGAAGCAAAACGACTTCTTCTCTCCAGATGCGATTGAGAAGAGAAAGATCGTCGCAGGAGGAAGAAACGTGACGACATTCGTTATACCACGGTGATTGGCGACAACCCGAGGTGAAAAAATGTGTAGGCTTATGGCCGGCTAACACTTTCTCGATTTCCATGAGAGTCAAGTGGTAACGTGTTTCAAACGATTCGATCGTATAAGAGAGAACGCTACGATCCGGAGTAATAACATACCCTTGCACTGGTTTGGTGTGCTGAATACGCTCAAGAAGCTCGGCATAAAAACAACCTTGAAACTTGTAGGCATCTTTGAGCTCGCGCGCGTGTTTTAAATCTGCAGCCACATAATAATAATCTCCAAGAGAGGACTTTCCCTCCACACGTTCGAGGATATCCGGATGCCCAACCCAATGTCGTTCAATGAGCACGCCATGATAAATCGTTTGCCTTCCTTCACGCATAAAGGCGAGGGTTTGATGAAAGGCTTCTTCCATATCTTCAGCTGTCACTTCAGCAATATCTGTACGATCAGAAATGATCTCCCGCTGCTTTTCTTCGAGAAGCCCGTCGTCCATGAGTTTTTCCAACAGCGGATCATGCGGACGAGGTTCAAGAGCATGAGTATCCAAATACACCCAATGTGGACATTTGATGTAATGAAAAAAAGTTTGTTCGGTCATTTTGCGAGACATAGTAAATATAGTATACCAATTTTCTTCGTTTCATCTCTAATCGAAAAATGGTGTCAGGTCCGACTACAGACTTTTTTAAAAATTTCTCTCGTACAAAAAAACGCACAAAAATAAAAAAATCCCTTTAAACAAAGCAGTATTGTGTCACTTGTATTACAAGATGTTTTATAAGCACGGCATTCTTTTTTTGTTCCACTAACAGTATTAATGCAATATATCTGGCTTAAAATGGCTTAAAACCCAATGTTTTCATCATTTTCTTTTTTCACACCAATATAAAAAAGTCCGTAGTCGGACCTGACACCACAATGTGTGACACCACAATGTGCACTACAATGTGCACGGCATTCTCTTGTTTTTTCTCACACGATCATTATCATGGAAACGGATCATTCAAAGGAGACTGTGTGGATTCCCCTGACCATCAACCCCTCTCACCTCTTCCCCCTTCTTCCTCTGCCATCCCCCAATGGCTCACATTTGCTCGATTGTCAGGCGATCTGGAAGAAGTGCTCTTGCGTTCTTCCCGGGATCACACCATCCCTCTTCTGCAGCTTCCCGCTCCTTTGCAGAAAATGATTCGACCTCTTGTAACACATTTGCGCCATAGTTCTTTCCCTCGATTCCATACTTTGGAATATAGCAACCAAGACGGTGTCACGGTTCTCCTTGATGGAAAACGGTTCTTCCAATCCATCATAAAACTCTTTTTGTGGGAAGAAGAAGATCTTTGTGGACGTCTTGATCTTTTGTTATGGTTCCTCGTCTACCACCAAGCGTATCAAGAAAGTCTACGACCCGAGTTTGCTGCTGACTTCAATTGGACAGGAAGATTTGCCGTGCGCATCACGCAAGAAAAACGTGCGTGGCAATGCCCGGACTGCACCGAGCGAATCGAAGGCGGACAATGGTGGTGTCAAAACCCCATATGCCCTTCGCGCGCCCGTCTATGCTGTTGTACAGGATGGACACCTCCCCTTATCCTCGTCAAAAGTCGTCAGTCGTTCTCTCACGAAGAGACAACTTGGCACAGCGCCCTTGAACGAGTGCGTCTCTCTATACCAGCCTCTTGAGCAATCAGGAGGTTTTTTATCAAGTTCTAAAAAAATCACAGAATCACCCTGAGTCCAAATTCACTGAACAAAGAGGGATCCTGTCTGAAACAGATCAGGCAGTATCAAAAACGATCTATCCTCTACTCCTCTTCGTACTCCGCCGGTTCGTAGACGTTCCTTGCATTCCACAACATCCACCCCGATGCCCCCGCGTCCCGAGACGCTTGAATCTGCGCTTCGATTAAATTCGCGGTGTACACTGCACCAATGTCAAAATCTTGAAGCCAAGGACGAAACTTTTCTGCCATTTCCTCCTGCGTTCCCAAACCTTGAGCTACAGCCTGTGTGATACACGCATCAAGCGAATCTTTTACTACTTCATAAGGATACAAGGCGGGATTGGCAAATCCTTCAAACCCTTCAGGGTAGTGTGAGGGATATACCATGGGTGAAAGAAAATCCGTAAACGGCAAAACATCCACAAGTCGTTGACCGATTCCAAACCCATCTTCTCGCAAACAAATCATTCCAAAAACATCAAAGGACACAGGGATTCCCTCTGCGCGTAATGTCCCTCCCACACGTTCAAAAAAATGTCCCATGATTTCATTTTTATCTTCCAAACCGTTATAGATTGGATAGAGAGCGGAACTGATCGTTCCATCTGATGGAAATCGCACATAATCAAATTGGATCTCATCAAAACCGCGCTCATAAGCCTCACGTCCAAGATTAATAGCGTACTCTGCTACCTCAATAGCGGCAGGATCTACCCATAATGATCCAATCGCATCCTGCCAAAGAGAACCGTTGTCCGTAAATAAAGCCAGATCAGGACGCGCCGTTGCCAATGCTCCGTCTCGCATCACCGCGATCCGTGCAATGCGATACACTCCTTGTTCCCCCCAATGAGTCAGTCGTGCATCCAAATCTTCGATCACGGATATATGACTCACATAGACTTGCAAAGACTCTTCGTTGGGAGAAAACCCAAGCCAACCATTATCCATTTTTAAATCCACCACTACGGCATTGAGTCCTAAGGAAAGCATATAAGAAAGCAATTCGTCCGAGCGAGTGTTTCCGGCGGTGACGATTGTCCAATAGAGGCCGCGTACTTCCTGAGGTCGAGAAATGTGGATGGGAACAGGGGAAAAAACAGTAATCCCTTCCTGTTCTAACATAAACGGGGCTTCGGTCGTGGAAGATACCTGCACGGTTTTTTCTATCATCCACCAAACCCCAAGCCCGGCAATAATCACAAGACAAATCATCACCCATGTCAGAGGATGGTGAGTGATACGGATGATGTGATGACCCCAATGATGCATAGCACTCTTATTGTACTGGTCAAAAGCAAAAACCAAAACAGCCCCCCGGCCAAGGGGCTGTTATTTGTTACATCTCAACGAGTCTGAAGAGTAACTGTTTCGGGAACTTCTCCTTGCAAAGACCCTGCGAGGAAAGAAGAGGATATGCCTCCCAATGTATAAAGCAAAAATGTTGAAAGCGTGGCTAGAAGCACAAAACAAACCGTAAAAAGAATATTCACACCAAAGGGAACGTGCTGGCAATGTGTACAGCGATGAATAAACACAACGCGCTCGACCGTCTTTGGAATCTCCACAGAGACAGAAGTTTTTTCTTCCATAACAATTTCTTTTGTGATCACGGGGGCCAGACTTTTCTTTACCGTAACTTTTTTCACAGGCACTTTACGTATCACACGCTTTTTTGGCGCTCCTTCCGTTGTGACTCCTGCATCTGGAATGGAAAGAACGGGTTGGATTTTCTTTTTGGAAGCCATAACTCCTTCCTCTCATCGTCAGAACATCTGCGATGAAAATAAATTTATAAAAACGATTGATGTTAGTATAACAAAAAAATTTGAAAGTTCAAACAATTATTTCTTCGCATGTATCTTCTCTCCTGCCAGACATCCGTCTTTCAAAAACCATTTTATAACCACACGTTCCACTCCTCCCTCGATTGCCTCTTCAAGACTGGTGATGACAACGTCTGATGTCGCCAACACCTCTCCCCCGCACCCACCTGTTTCAAAAAAATCATCCACCACAATAAAATCTTCTTCTCCCTTTGATTGAGTGACCGCAGCGCGATATCCTACAGATTCTTCTGGAGACGCTTGTACTAAAGAAGATAAAAGATGGCGCGCCTGCGTCGTGATCTCCCGCTCTTCCTTCACACCCAAAGCCCAGGAAACCGATTGTGAAATCAACGATTTTTCCATCACAAAAAATTCATTTTCTTCATAAGTCTCCTCTTGCATCTGCCAAGCCATCCAGTCGGGTTTATACTCCCACAAGTGAAAAGATGTCTCCTGGTCAGGTCGTGCGGATCGTAGTGTTGCTCTGGTCAGAATGCCTTGTCCTTCCAACGTCAGGGTACACATGGGGATGGATAAAAAAGAAATGATCACATTCTCTCGTTCTTCAAGGGTTATCTTCACGTCCCCCACACGGGTTGCTTCCACTAGGCAGTGTCCTTCGGAGGAAACCAAAAAAAGATGATCCGGATCATCTTCAAAAAGAAAATGCCATGTTCCAATCAAAATAAAAATAACAAGAAGAATAAATCCCATCCTCGGAAAAGTGATCGCGTGATGATCCTTCATATTATTCGAATCGCTGATAAGGACGAGATGTATTGCTCCATAAATTCTTTGGCCAAAGGATTTTCGTGCGCGCGACGGATCGTGGCATCATCATCGATGCCATACAGTCCGGCAATGCGTTTGGCAATGATGCGATCTGTGGTTGGAATGGGTTGACCCCCACCTCCGACACACCCCCCGGGGCATGCCATCACTTCGATATAGTGATAGGCCTCTGGATCTTTTTCCAATTCTTGCAATAAAAAATCCGCATTGGTTTTTGTTGCACACACTGCGACTCGTAATGTTTTTCCTCCCCACGTTCCATATGTGTACCATCCAAAATCCACGCCGCTGTTCGTAGCGCGGATTCCATGACACCTCCACTGGCTCCATAAATCGCGGCGGCACCGGAATGATGACTGAGGGAATCTCCCTCGCTCTTTTTCAATAAAGATAGATCTATGGATCGCGCGCGAAGCATCCGCACAAATTCTCGGGTCGTCAAAACGTGATCCACAGGTTTCCATCCGTCAATCAAAAATTTTTCCTGACAGGCCTCATATTTTTTGGACGTACAAGGCATGATGGAAACCACCACGATTTTTTGTGGATCCACGCCTTCTTTTTTCGCCCACCATGTTTTATAAGCCGCACCCGCAAGCATATGCGGAGAACGCGCGGCCGTAAGATGCGGCAACCATTTCGGATAATAAAACTCTGCACATTTGACCCATCCGGGGCAACAGGCAGTAAACAGAGGAAATGGCCCCCCTTGGTTTATACGCTCCACAAGCTCATGTGCTTCAACCCACGTGGTAAGATCGGCACCAAAATTCACATCAAACACGCGATCAAATCCCAAAAGACGAAGCGCCGTATAACATTCCCCTGTCATATCTTTCCCTGGCACCTCACCAAACGCTTCTCCGATACTGCAACGAATGGAAGGAGCCATTTGCGCGATCACCATCTTGTCTTGATCTTCCAGGGCAGCTTCGACTTCTTTGATGGCGCTTTGTTCTCGCGCCGCTCCCACGGGACAATGTGCCGTGCATTGCCCACAATAAAGACAATCTATTTTTTCATTCGGTGTACACGCGACATGGGTGGATGCTCCTTGTCCTTCCAATGTCAAAAATCCCACTCCCACTTTTTGACACATCTCCACACATTTATTACATCCGATACAACAATCGGGATCAATCTCCACGGCCGTAGCCAGACGCAAAAAAGGACTGCCTGTTTTTGGTCTCGTATATTGTTCTACATCTACCTCATATGCCTGAAGAATCCGCAGGACAGGACAAGGTTCTTTTTGACGACAACGCGGACACCGCTCTGTGTGCCCGGCACATAAGAGAGCGAGATTTTTTTTCCGCAATGCAATCACACGAGGTGTCTGTGTCAATACTTCCAGGTCTTGCGTTACTTTGAGCGTACAAGAGGGCACAACCTTTTCTTTTGTCTCTACCAAACATAAACGACAATGCGCGCCCACGGGCAGATCTTCGTGAAAACAAAAATGAGGAATGTTGATGTGATGATCTAAAGCGACTTGCAAAACAGATTGGCCCTCCAAGGCCTCGTATCGTTTTCCGTCCATCAAAAAAGAAATCCCCCTTTGCATATTTTATCCGAGCCCCAATATGTTACGGCGATACGTTTTGATCGGGGTGGCGATTGAAGATCCTAGCGCGCAAAAAGAAGTCGCCTCCATGGTGTCTACGATCTCCATAATCTCTTGCCAAGGAATTTCCTGAGATGCTTTCAAAAGTTGTGCGAGATTATAGGATCCCATTTTACAAGGTGTGCATTTCCCGCAACTTTCCCGCGCATAAAAATCAAACCAGTGTTGCAAGAGTTCTTTAGGGTCCGTGGTAAGAGGGTACATTTCGATGGAACCGGCTCCACTCACATGCTCGGTCTCGGCCTGATCGCTTCCAAAAACAGGACCACTGGCACTTCCTCCCACTTGAACAAAAAAATCATAGGAAGGAACACATTCAGCTTCTTCCAACACTTGTCGTATCGTCCAGTCATCGGGGAGATGATGGACACCGAGAGGTTTCTCATTTTCGGAAATGCTATAAAAACGTTCGTGCGTAAACGTGTTATCTGCCACGCAGGCAATATCAAAAAGTGTTTCAACATTATGGATAAGGGTTGGGCAACCAAATAACCCCGCTTGCGAAGGATATGGTGGTTTGAGTCTAGGCTCGACACGTTTCCCTTCAATCGCATTCAAAAGAGCGGTTTCTTCCCCGCCAATATAACTGGGAGTCTCTTTAAAAAAAGTAATGGCATACCCCTGCTTGCGCATTTGACGAGATACATATTCCATTTTGGAAGAAAGACGTTCGTACAAAGAGCGGTTAAAATTAAAAAATGCCTCCTTGGTCTCCACAAACTCCATAGCCAAACGAAGACCCTCAAAAACTTTTTCAGGAAACATCTCGAGAAGATGCGCATCTTTAAAAACTCCGGGCTCCCCCTCACTGGCATTACAAATCACGTACTTCTTTGCTCCAGATGCCTGACGCACCGCTTCCCATTTTTTCCAGACAGGATAACAAGCGCCTCCGCGTCCCACCAATCCTTCTTCTTTGATCCATGAAAAAAGATCATTCATATTTTCGAATACCTTTCAAAAAAAGATAAGCGATCACTCCTCCGATCAAGGCGGTCACGAATTGCGGATACCCCATCATCACGGAAAGAGCAGAAACAAGGGGGGTGGCAAGAAAAGTTTTCATGAGCAAGGTAACGGCGCCGTATAAGAAAGCGAACTTCACAAGAGCGGCGACCGTAATCGCAAGCGGATAAGAACGCGCACGCAGAAAGGAAACGCACGCAATAAAAAGCGCATTGCCGATCATGATAAAAGGAACCATGGGAGCCAAAGGAAGTGGGAGAAGTCCCACGCTCAACGCTACAGTGCTGGGAATAAGTCCGATTAATACTGCTTCAAAAGGCCCCAGAAGAATCGTGGCAATAATAAGCAGCGCATTAACGATAGGCCCGGTCACATATTGAGAATGTATGACCGAGGGAATCGCAATGGAAAGCGCGAGGATCAAAGAAAAGGTCGCAACCCTTCCTTGAACAAAATCGCGTGCGAGGACAAGAACATTTCTTTGCATAAAAATATTTTTTCTTTCTTCAGAATATCATTTTTTCCACTCTTTGACGATTGACGTTTCTGCTGTCTTCTTTTATTCTCTGTCATTGTGTCCCAAAACACACCTCATGTTCTTTCCTCCTTCTCGGAGATCCACACGCATGTCCAGTGACCCCCTCACCTCTCCCCCATCCTCTCTCCCCTCCTCCTCCGCGGCTTCCCCAAAGCCACTGACACGCACTATTCGCGATCTGCTCATACATGATTTCGGTCCTACGGGCAACATCTTTCCTCTTCACGTCACCTCAGAGTGGCTTGAAAACATCTCAAGCAACACATTGCTTGTCTACCTGCATCAAATGCTCGTCCTGGCTGCACAACTGCACAAAACGGGACGTGCAGACTTCAACGACCCGGTCACAGAGTGGATCTGCTACTATTCTCCACATGATCTCATCGAAACCTATTTTCACCTGGTGCAACACAAAGCCAGACAACTCGTGAGTTTTCCCTCCGACTCCGAGAACAGCTAGACGACCGCGCCTTTACTGCGCGGTTTTTCGTTTTCCTAAAAACCATCGGTCGCACTGATCCGTACCCCAAAAAGTGGACACAGGGAAAAAACTACACATGCATTAAAAGATGATTTCTGTATCCCACAGGAGTCATCTTTTTTAAGTTCCATTG
>LCMS01000023.1 GCA_001002765.1 Candidatus Uhrbacteria bacterium GW2011_GWE2_46_68
ATTTGTTCCAAGGTGGGGATGGGATAAATCTTTCCATCTATGCCAGTGATGGCTCCTTCTTTGAGGATGCCTACTTGTTCAAGAAGGGAGACTTGAGAATCATATTGCTCTTTGATGTGATAAAACTTCTCTCCATGCTCAATGGCTTCTGTATTCTTCCAAGGTTCTTTTTTGACAATGAGATGCTCAAAGCGTTCGAGAAGGAGGGCAAGTCGTTCGAGATCTGGAGTGGAGAGTTTACAGGTCGCCTCGCGCAGGAGGTCGGGCTTGGTAAGGGATTCTTTGGAAATCCCATGAGCTTTTGTAAAATCAATGATCTCTTGTCGTAGAGTTTCAAAATGCGCGCGGTGTTGTTCGGGCAAAGAATCGCGGGCACTTGAAACCGAATCCATGATGGCTTCACCAAGAATTTCCGAAGTGCGCTGGCCCCCTACCTCCGCAGGGGTGGCGGATAATTCTGAAGTTGGTCGAAAAAGAGACATAAATATCAAAGGTTAAATCATCACCGAAGACCGCAAACCAATGTCCCCAGTCTGAGCATGAGGATCAAGCCCGCTGAGGGAAGCCCGACGAAGGTCACGGTCCCAATACACGAAAGGCACATTGATGAAGGACCGAAAAAAAGCTCCTGTAAGGTAAGAGATGCATTCTTTGTTTGTGGGATTCCATACATCATCAAGAGGTTTTCCTGTTTCCGAAAGATGAATCATAAAGGCCATGATCCAATCTTCAGGAGTCATGCCTGTTTCACCATGATAGGGAGAGTCTTCATCATCTTGAGCTTTTTCAAGAATGGAAAGATATTCATTGGGGGTTTTATCTGCTTCAAGAGGAGGTCGAGGGATGAGGTCTCCTTGGGGTGTTCCTTGGCCTTCTCTGGGAATGGAAGCAAAGCCCAGGGAATGTGGATCAGAAGGATTAGAAGGCTGGAGAAGATGAACAGTCCAACCAGGAAAGGAATCTTGATTGTCTTCTTGTTCTTCAAGTATCTGTGCTTTTATCTTCCCCCCATGACCTTCTTTTGTAAAAGACTGTGGATAATAGACAAGATTTGGAGAATCTCCCTTGTCTGCTATTTGATATTCTTCCCATGTATAGAGAGGATCATCAGTATCTAGATTAAAAGAGGAATGGGACTTTTTATATTTGAGTAGAAATTGTTTGAGTGTCTCTCGGAGAGTATCAAGACTCATCCCGAATGGAACAAGAAGAAGTTTGGTAAAGCCTTGGTCGTGTTTAGTCTCGAGAGCCTCGTGGCGTTCAAAAAAACGGACGGCTATTTGTTCCAAGGTGGGGATGGGATAGGTGTTACCATCTATCCCTAGGATGGCTCCTTCTTTTAGAATACTTACTTGTTCAAGAAGCTCTACTTGGGAATCATATTGCTCTTTGAGGTGATAAAACTTCTCTCCATACTCGATGGCTTTGGTATTCTTCCAAGGTTCTTTTTTGACAATGAGATGCTCAAAACGTTCGAGAAGGAGAGCGAGTCGTTCAAGGTCTTGGGTGGAAAGTTTGCCGGTAACCTCGCGCAGGAGGTCGGGCTTGCCAAGAGATTCTCTGGAAATCCCGTGAGCTTTTGTAAAATCAATAATCTCTTGTCTCAAAGTTTCAAAATGTGCGCGGTGTTGTTCGGGAAGAAAATCGCGAACACTTGAAACCGAATCCATGATGGCTTCACCAAGAATTTCCGAAGTGCGCTGGCCCCCTGCCTCCGCAGGGATGGTAGAAGAAAAAGATTCTGAAGTTGGTCGAGAAAAAGACATACTGATCAAATCTCAAGTGCATCAATGGGTGGCATAGACTCGCCGGACAAAAACGTAAGCATGGCTCCCCCTCCTGTGGAAAGAAGAGTGTATTGATCAGTAAACCCACCTTCTTCAATCACCGGTCCGGTATCGCCACCGCCGACAATCGTTAATGCTTTCCCTGTACGTTTAGCAATCGCTTCAGCAATCTCAAACGTCCCTTTTGCGAACGGTTTGATTTCGCAATATCCAAGCGGACCGTTCCAGACAATGGTGCGCGCCTCACGAATCAAAGTTAAAAATCGTTCGATGGTTTTAGGGCCAATGTCCACAATGCGATCTTTAGGCTCAACTTCGGTAATTCCAACCACACGTTTTGCCGCGTCTTTGCGCAAAGAAGACACCACAACTACATCCTCGGGTAATATGATTTTCTTTCCCGCCTCTTTAAGCATTTGTGCGGCTTGTGCAACCCCTTCTTTATCGTAAACCGATCGCCCGATCTCCATTCCTTTCGCTTTCAAAAATGCATGGGCGAGCGCGCCACCCACCAACACGGTCGAAACGCGCGGCAACAAACGCTGAATGACAGGAAGTTTTGTTTCCATCTTGACGCCCCCGACCACCAACACAAACGGCGCACGAGGATGTTGCATGGCTTTGGTAAGAATCGTTACTTCTTGAGCCAACAGAGGTCCGGCATAAGAAGGAATCTCTTTGGTAATAGCATGTACAGAAGTTTGCGGCCGATGGCACACTGCAAACGCATCATTGATATATAAATCTCCTAAGGCTGCCAGCTGTTTAGCAAACCCAGGATCATCTTTTTTCTCTAAAGGGTGAAAACGAATATTTTCCAACAAAAGGACTTCCCCATTCTCAAGTCGTGTCACAGCTTTTTGTGCTTTCTCATCCACAATCCCTCGCACGGTTTTTACCTTGGTCTTTAAAAGTTCGGACAAACGTTTTGCAACGGGCGCCACCGAATACGCGGAAACAAACTTTCCCTCCGGTCGCCCGAGGTGAGTCATTATAATAATTCTTGCCCCGCGTTGCATCAGCCAATCAATATCCACAGCCGATCGTGCGATGCGCCCCTGCGGACCATCCACAGCTTTTCCTTTTTTAATAGGAACATTGGCATCAATGCGCATGAGCACACGCTTTCCACAAAGCGGCATGGAAGCGCGCAGAGTACGTAATTTCATACATCGCTCTCATGATAACATCTACCCTCATCAATACGAAATAGTGAGAAGACTAATCTCCGGAGGATTCCACAAACGCGCTCGCGGACCGGTTTCACCCACACCTGCTGTCACAAAAAGTGGCAACCCCTTATAGAGATAAAATCCGCGGTCATACGCACGACCCAGTTCATCGGGAATCGGCGGGATCGATCCTATCCAAGGCAAACGAATCTGCCCTCCATGCGTATGTCCGGATAACACCAGATCGGCCAAACGACTTTCTTCATCTAACACAACGTCAGGATTATGGGAAAGAAGAATGACTTTATCTTCTTCTTCTATCCCTTCCAGCGCTTTGGAGAGATCCGCGGCAAACCAAAGATCAGAGATACCCACAAGCGTAATTCCCGTCATGCCTATTGGAACGGATTCGTTCTCCAAAACCTCTATGTGCAAAGCCTCGAGAGTTTGAGCGATGATCTCCGGTTGCCATCCTTCATAATCATGATTACCCAAAACCGCATACACTCCAAACGGCGCGGAAAGATTTCCCAAAGGCCCGAGCAAAACTGATTGTGTGGGATCATCATAAATAAAATCTCCGACAAGCAGAATGATATCAGGGTGCTCGGCCAGGGTTTTTTTCACCACTTTGCGCACCCAAGCCTCATCTCGATAAGGACCTACATGGATATCCCCTATGAGAGCCACGCGTAATTCTTGTGTGGAAGAAGGGGACAAAGAAATGTCTTGTGTATGTACCGTGAGTATTTTGGGTTCAATAACGCTTCCGTAAAAAATAACAATCCAAGAAACAGAAAGAAATAAAAGAAAAAATTGTGTTTTCCATACGCGCAACGAAGCACGGTGCGCAATGATCTTGTGTACAAAAAGAAACCCTGCACTTACAAGATAGAAAAAAGTAATGGCATCAAAATAGGTCATACAAAAAGCAAAAAAGCTGGATATCGCACCAGCCGTTTTTTTCTTTACTTTCCAATGTGGGTCACCATATCAAGCAGCATCTCGGTATAGCCCCATTCGTTATCATACCAAGCAAAAATTTTTACAAGATCCCCATCCACCACGCGAATCATTTCCAAATCCACAACAGTAGCAAAATGCGTTTGGATAAAATCGGAAGAGACAAGCGGTTCATCGGTCACTCCCAAAATTCCTTTCCAACGAGCGCTGCGTGCGGATGCACAGAATAATTTTTGCAATGCTTCCACTGTCGTTTTCTTTTTGAGAAGAAAGGTACCGTCTGAAAGAGAAACGTCCAAAGTGGGTACGCGAATCGCAAGTCCATCAAACTTTCCTTTTAATTCTTTGATCGCTTCTGTCACCGCAACCGCCGCACCTGTGGAGGTAGGAATCATATTATTGAGAGCGGAACGTGCGCGACGCAAATCGGGCTTACGACCGGCCGGCACCCCGTCCACCACATTTTGACCATTGGTAACCGAGTGTACGGTGGTGAGCATGGCTTTGCGAATCCCAAACGCTTCGTGAAGAATTTGTGCCACAGGCGCAATCGAGTTTGTAGTGCAAGAACCATTATTGATCACGCGTTGGGATGTTTTATAATCTTTATGATTCACCCCCATAAGATAGGTCGGCGCATCGTTTGATGGAGCGGAAATTACCACCTTTTTTGCACCGGCTTGAATGTGTTTTTGCGCATCTGCCTCTTTTGTGAAAAATCCCGTGGATTCAATAACCACATCTACTTTGAGATCTTTCCAGGGAAGAATGGCGGGATCTTTTTGCGCAAACACCGGAATTTTTTTGCCGTCGATAATGAGGTGCTTTGAGTCCGCAGACACCTCATGATTCCAGGTACGAAACACAGAATCGTATTTGAGCAGATGGGCAAGGATCGCTGGATCAGTAAGATCATTGATCGCCACAAAGACATATGTGCCACGGTCCCATCCTGCACGCAGGGCATTACGGCCAATACGGCCAAAACCATTGATCGCAAGGTTGATCATAAAAAAAGATAAAGACTCATAAAATCAGTGTAACATTTTTTGCATCAAAAAGGAGGTCTTCCTGTTGACAAAACGCTCAAAAAAGCCTTAGGATCATCACAGTTCCTTTTCTTTTGGAGGTGTCATGTCTATTCTCGAACAACCGGTTCCGAGGTGTTCGGCTTTCCCTCTTTCCCTGCGCGATCTGCCAGGATGCATCACTTGTACTCTGCGCGAAAAGACCGGTTTTGACTACGAGGTTTACGTGCAAAATGGGATGCCCGTTATTCTCCATGATCATGAAAGAGATGAAGACGGCAACCTCATGGCTGAAGATCCGCGCATTGCCTTGCGCGACTGTTGCCCCAAAACTCGCCGTGCGTTTGAAAACAATTGTATAGCGGTATCGGAGATCAAAGGCGGTGGCTATCGTGTGGAAACTCCCGCACGACTCGATGACGTGAATCTCTTTGCCATCGATCTGGAAACACAGCTGCAAACGCTCCGTATCGAAGTCACGGTCAATGTCTCACGTATGAATCGAGATGATGTCATCTTGTCCGTCAAGGCGATGAAAGACAGGATGAGTCCATCAGCAGAACGAATGCTACGTGTTTTGCAGATAGCGGACATTCAAAAAATCGGTGATATCCCCACCCGTGCGATGGTATGGAATCAACAAGGCGAGGATGAAGTTCTTCTGCGCGTTCCGATCCGCTGTTTCCTCCAATCACCCTGTTAACGCAAAACCTGCCCCAAAAGGCAGGTCTTTCTTTATCTCAAAATTCTGAAAAAAATTATCCAATCTGGAATCGAGCAAAACGACGAATCTGCATATTTTCACCAAGTCCTGCAATGTGCTCCTTGAGTAAGTCCCCCACGGTCTTGTCTTCGTCTTTCACAAAAGGCTGATCCAAGAGCACAACTTCGCTATACCACTTATTGATCTTTCCTTCGATAATCTTTTCGATAACTTCGGCCGGTTTATTTTGTCCTTGCATTTCCGCGCGATAAATTTCTTTTTCTTTCTCAAGAAGATCAGTGGGCACTTCCTCACGCGTCACATATTGTGGATCCAAAGCACTCACATGCATGGCCACATCATGACAAAAAGTAAGAAACTTTTCATTGCGCGCCACAAAGTCTGTCTCACTGCTAATCTCCACCAGAGCTCCCAATTTTCCATTCGCATGAAGATAGGCATACACACGACCCTCACGTGTTGCACGCTCAGCCTTTTTTTCTGCTTTTGCCACGCCTTTTTTGCGAAGAACATCGATGGCTTTTTCGATATCTCCTGCGGTTTCCTCAAGCGCTTGTTTGGCATCCATCATGCCTGCGCCTGTAGTTGCACGCAATTGCGCGACTTGTTTGGCATCAATCCCCATATTAGTTTGCCTCCTCCTTGGAGGGTGAAGTAATGGTTGGTGTTGGTTTATTTGTAGGTTGAGAAGCTTCCTCTTTTTTGATTTGTTTTTGTTGTACGGCTTCCACAGTTCCTTCTTCTACTGATTCGCAAATCACCTTACAAATAAGATCGGTTGTTTTTGCAGAATCATCATTGGCTGGAATCACGTAATCAACAATGGAAGGATCAACGTTGGTATCACAAATGGCAATAATCTTCACGTGAGAACTCAAAGCTTCGGTGATCGCAGTCTTATCCGCACGTAAATCGCAAATGAAAATCGCATCAGGAACGCGCTCCATCTCAGCAATACCACCAAGCTTTCTTTCCATTTCCACAATCTTGCGCTGAATCATAAGTTGTTCCTTTTTTGTATACTTGCGCAACTCACCTTTTTCTTGTTGATCTTTATATTTCACCAGTTGTTTCACACTGCGCCGTACTTGAGGAAAATTGGTGAGGGTACCTCCAAGCCAACGTTCGGTGACAAATGGCATATGACAACGTTTGGCATACAACTCCACCAAGGGTTTGGTTTGTTGTTTCGTTCCCACAAAAAGAACTATGCCTCCGCGGGCGACAACACCTTTGATATAGGCGGCGGATTCTTCCACCTTTGCGACTGTCTGTTCGGTGTCAATAATATGAAAACCTCCACGCTCACCAAAAAGATAAGGTTTCATCTTCGGGTGCCAACGGGAGGTGCGGTGACCAAAATGTGCTCCGGCTTGGAGCCACTCGGCCAGGGGAGGGATCTGTGACATAGGGTTCCTTTTTTACAACGATGGAAGTCGAGGGCCGCAATGCGGAGGATGCCTCTAACTTATATTTCCACCTGATTTTTAATAAACGTGCTTTCGCACTATGGGCGGTACTATAGAAAAAAGAAGGGGAAAGGTCAATGGTCGGAGTCTGTTTTTGTAATAAGCATCGCATCTCCAAAAGAAAAAAAACGATACCCTTGATCTATCGCTTCCCTGTACGCGGCAAGAATATGCCCCCGACCGGCAAAAGCACTCACCAATACAAGAAGGGATGATTTTGGAAGATGAAAATTTGTAAGCAATACATCCACGATTTGAAACTTAAATCCCGGACAGATATACAAATTGATGTCACCGGAAAATCCTTCCGTTGGGAGTGTTCCATCAAACATCTTGGCAACTCCCTCCAGAGTGCGTAAAGAAGTAGTGCCCACGGCAATGACTCTCCTCCCCTCTTGTTTAGCTTTCATAATGATTTGAGTAGCGCTTGGATTGACCTCAACCCATTCGGCATGCATCACGTGATCTTCAATAAACTCCGTGTGAATCGGACGAAAAGTTCCAATGCCGACATGCAAGGTGATAGGAACGATCTCCACCCCTTTTTTTGAAATAGCCTCCAAAAGTTCTGAAGTAAAATGGAATCCTGCTGTCGGTGCTGCCACAGAACCTGTCTTGTCGGCATACACCGTTTGATAACGATCAGGATCAGGTTGCGCATGAATGTAAGGAGGGACGGGAACTTCTCCGAATTGATTTGCGTACGCAAGAACTTCAGTGCTCGAACAATCAAAACATACGTCCACGATTCCATCGGTGTGTTTGTGTAAAACTGATGCCTTTATTTGCGATTCTCCAAAAAACAAATGGTCTCCCTCTTTCACTTTTTTCCCCGGCCGAATTAAGGTTTGCCAATGCGTTACAAAATCACGCAGTAAAAAAATTTCTACGATTACTCCCTCTTTTGTTTGTGCATGCAACCTGGCGCGAAAAACTTTTGTTTGATTGATGACAAGAACGTCTCCTGCTTTCAGCTCATCTTGAATATCAAAAAAATGTTTATGCTGTCGCACCCCTGTTTCGCGATCCAAAATCATAAGTCGAGAATAATCTCGAGGTTCTTGCGGAGATTGAGCGATCAAAGAAAGTGGAAGATGATAATCAAACAAGGAAAGTGGTATTTTTTGTGCGTTCATATGTATCGAATTAAACCACCACCGAAGACCGCACCCCAATGCCCTCATCCCGAACACGAGGATCATTCCTGCCGAAGCCAACCTGCCGATTGCCACGGCTCCAAAACGCGTAAGGCACACCGGTGGAGAACTGAAAAAAAGCTCCTGTAAGGTAAGAGATGCTTTCTGTACCATTTTGCCAGTTATCCATTGGTTCTCCTGTTTCTGTGAGGTGAATCATAAAGGCTATG
>LCMS01000024.1 GCA_001002765.1 Candidatus Uhrbacteria bacterium GW2011_GWE2_46_68
GGAACAAATCGCCATGCGTCTTTTTGAACGCCGCGAGACCCTACGCACTAAACACGACCAAGGCTTTACCAAGCTCCTCCTTGTTCCCTTTGGCATGAGTCTTGATACTCTCCGAGAAACCTTCAAACAATTCCTTCTCAAATACAAAAAGGATAATCCTTCCTTTGATCTCAATACCAATAATCCTCTCTGGACACAGGAAGAATATCAAGGAGCAGACATGGGGGATTCTCCAGACCTTGTCTATGAGCCACAGTCTTTTGATCCGAAAGATCATCAAGGAAAGACCAAGATGGAGATATTGAAAGGACAAGAGACTCTGGGTCAAGCCCAGGGTGACGGAAAGTGGAAAGGTTGGACTGTTCAATTTCTTCAGCCTTCTAATCCTTCCGATCCACATTCTCCTGGCTTTGCTCCTATCCCCCGTAAAGGCAAAGGAACATCCCAAGGAGACTTCGTCCCTCGACCTTCTCTTGAAGCAAACAAATTTCCCAATGAATATCTTTCCATTTTTCAAAATGCTCAAGGTGATAAAGACTCTCCCTATCATGGTGAAACAGGCATGACTCCCGAGGATTGGATCACAGCCTTTATGATTCATCTTTCTGAAACAGGAAAACCTCTTGATGATGTATGGAACCCTGTAGAGACGGGAAGTATCCCCTGGTTTGTGGGGGCTTTTTTCCAATCCTCTGTTTTTGTACCGATTGCTTTTTGGAGTAGTGATAATAAGAAGGTTGTGATAAAAAATTTTGAGCCTCACGAACGGTTTGAGTCCATCGGAACTCGTTCTTCGGTGGTGGTTTGACCCCCCTCTGATTTTTTCAACAAAAAACACCGCCTTTGGAGGAAGCGGTGTCTTTTTTTATTCGGTCCAAGTTTCTTTAAGTTTACGTTTGAAGCGACATCGGAGATCTTTGAGATATGAGAGTTTTGCGCGACGCGTTTTTGCTTGTTTTACCAGTTCGAGTTTAATGATCACAGGTGAATGGAGAGGATAGATTTTTTCTACGCCGAATCCTCCGGTTACCTTGCGCACGGTCATAGTACGAGAGATAGAGCCTCCGCGCATGGCAATAATCATACCCTGGAAGATTTGGATGCGTTCACGTTCCTCACCTTTGGCGGAAACATCTTTAATGCGTTCATGAATGCAAATTGTCATTCCGGGTTTCAGATCTTCCTTTTTGATCTCCTTGGTTTCCACAGCGATTTCTTCTTGCTCGGGTGGCAAGGAAGGGGTGGCTTCTTCTACAACCGGAGCTTCTTCGGTCGAAAGAACCTCATCTTTTGTTTGTTCGTCTGACATAAAATTGATTAGTCACAGCGAGAGGACCGCTTGGAAAAATCCATAGGCGTTCATACGACTGCATTTAAAGGTGCGAAAATCATAGCCAAAACCAAGGGCTGCGTCAAGGCGACACGGGTGGATTTAATGAGGGGATAGCCCCTAAAATATGCGTCGTCACTTGTTCGAGTGAAAGATTTGATGTATCCAAAACAAGATCAAAAAAGGAAAGATTCAGCAAATCCACTCCATAATATTGACGGTAGCGTTTGGCATCGGATTGAATGCGGTCATGGATAAAACGCTTTGCATCTTTTACTGAGCGATACTTGGGTTCATCTTCCCGTTCATGCATTTTGGACGCTTCTAAAATACGCTCTGCCCCAATATCTTCATTGACTGTGAGGTAGACTTTGAATGCATGGGGGATGAAATACCAAGAAAGGCGACCATCCACCACAAAATTATCCTCGGTTTCTCCCAATTTTTTTTGATAGGCATCCGCTTCTTTATCAGTGAAGTCTTGTTGTTCTCCCAAAACGTTCAATTCATCAATCGTCATGCCGCGTTCGGTCGCCATTCGTCCACGCAGATCTCCCATGGAATAAAATGGCCAGCCCAATTGTTTGGCAATCATACGTCCGACTGTGGATTTTCCCGAACCGGGAAAACCGGTGATAGTGATAATCATAAAATGGGAAGAGTGGAAAGAAGAGAGACAAGATCTTGGGGGAGGGGAGCGGAAAAAGAAACGTATTGCCCGCTTAAAAGAGAAAAGGAAAGGGTATGAGCATGGAGAAATAAACGATCAAGAGGGATTGTGCGAATATTGTTCATGCGTTTTCTCTTGTAAAGGGTGTCACCAACAATGGGGTGATTGATCGCAAGAAAATGTGCACGGATTTGGTGGGTGCGTCCGGTGTGAATGCGTACACGTGCCGAAGTGGCTGTTTTGAAACGCGCAAGCACATCATATTCTGTGATAGCTTCTTTTCCTTCTTGTTGCTCTGATCGTGCCCCCATGCGTCCAGAGTTTTTTGACCGACTGATTTTGAATGTGAGAATGTCATGATCTTTTGGTAGGCGACCATAGACCAAAGCGAGATATTCTTTTTCAATCGTCCGATCTTTGAACTGTTGTTTGAGATGAGTAAAAGCTTCTTGTGTTTTGGCAATCACCATAACACCGGAGACCATTTTATCGAGTCGATGAACAATGCCTGGGCGTGAAAGATCCTCACCAACGGTTGCAAGAGAAGGGAGATAAGCAAGAAGAGCATCACAAAGTGTTTCCTGTTTATCGTTCTCATGTGTTTTATGAACCGTGATGCCGATAGGTTTATTAACGACAAGAACCTCCTCATTTTCAAAAAGAATATCCAAAGGTTTGAGTGGGATTTCCGCACGCACCTTGGGATCATCCCAGGTGATGGTTTTTCCCTGTTCAAGAGCAGTATGAGGTTTGGTGGGAGCGCCATCGATTTTGACTGACCCTTCCTTTATGCGTTTTTGCCACTGAGAACGTGTGTCTTGTGTCAGTGTAGCAAGAACGATATCCAGGCGTTTTCCTTCCTCTTTTGTTGTAATGATGTGAGATCCCATATGTTAGATACGGAGCATCCATTGAGAGAGGACGCCAAAAAAGAATAAGAGGACAATGGCGGCAACGAGAACCATGGTGGAACCGACCACGCCATCTTTATCCTTTGTTTTATAAGCGAAACCTAAAAAGAAGAAAGAAAGGAGAAGCAGGAGAATGCCAATGAAGATAAAAGGCATAGGTAATAGGATCATAGCAAAAGGTCTTTGATGTGGCCATGGCATGAAGAAAACAAAACGTCTCTTCTTACCAGGGAGAGACGTTTTATGGCAGAACGGGAGTCTGAGCTTATTTTTTTTCGATAAAATGAAGCCAGATTTTTTTACATGCGGTTAGAGACAGTGTTGATAATAAAAATCCGAGTGTCGGGACAATGGCGTTTATGAAAGGTTTGGGTAATTTTGCAAAAGAGAAAAAGAGAACGATCACAAAATATGTTAACCACGCCACTGCGATTTTACGAAAAAACTTGTTTCCCAAGCTTTTTCCATTTCCACTCGTTTATTGCGTTCTTGAATTTGTTTAATGGATTCCTCGATAGTAGGCATAAGGATTTTTTCATGGGCATTGTACCTTCAGTAAAAATTACAATTGTCATATCAACCGTTTATTTCTAAAAGCAATACCCGAAGCCGTCTTCAAATACCTCTCAAAATCCAATGCTTTCTTTTTATTCTCAAAGGCACAGTAATACAGCATCTTCCATGGCTTGAATTTGTTTGTATGAACCGATTTTCCTTTGTTATGTTCATCTAATCTTTCCTCGATATTCTCTGAGAAACCGGTATAAAACTGTTTTGGGAAATCCATGCTTTGGATTATATAAACGTAGAACATTTTTGTGATTGATGGCTTGCTTCTTCGCTGAGGCTACGAAGCAGTATGGCCGTGCCATTCGTCCGTGTAGTCCGTAGCCCCATGGGGGTGAAGGACTAAGTGCCAGCCCATATCAACAGCATAGACTTGAATATTCTCCAGCCCTTCTTCGCCAAGGCTACGAAGGGCATTCTTCGCTGGCGCGCAGAATGGTGGGCCTGGTAGGACTCGAACCTACGACCAACGAGGTATAAGCTCGTCGCTCTGACCAACTGAGCTACAGGCCCGTAAACAGAGAGCATTGTTTATTATACAAGATTCTCTGTCAAACGAATGCATCCACGTGGTTTCGTTTGGAGAGAGGGGGACACCCTGTTATACTAATGACACATTGTTATGGTATCCATTTCTTTTGCCTCTTTCACGCTTTTTTTAGGATTTTTGTGGTTTTTGTTGTATTGGATTTTAGGTGGTGTTCTCTTTGCTCTGGTCGCCATCTTGCGTTTGGGACGTGTGAGAAAAGTTCGTTTCAGTTGTTTGTTCAGTGTCCTGTCTCTTATCTGTGGAGCCGGAGCCGCATGGTGTGGAGTAAAACTTGCACAAGATTCCATTACTTCTTGTTACCTTCTTGCTCATACCAAAGCAGAAGTGTTAGCTGCTTTTTTTGGTTGCGGTTTTGCCGGAGTGTTTGGAGCTTTTTTGCTCGGAGCCGCAGCACTTACCTTGGGAGGGTTTCTTATCATGGAGATTTCAAAAAATAAAAATGCTCCGTGGATTACTTTGGAAGATCATTCTGATGAAGAAAAAGATGAGGAGGCATCAGGAACCAATCAAGGATATTTTTCGTAAGGAGAGGATAAAGAGATAAATAAAATCACCGAGTACATAAGGTCGGTGATTTTTTGATAGAAAGATTTGTGAGATGAACTTTTGCAGTTCATGAATAAAAATTCCACCTCTTCGGTGGAACCCCAAATCCTTACTGACTAGATTCTAGAATCTAGAGTCTAGTTACTAGATTCTAGTCCCGCCAAAGGCGGGACTGGTGGGCACTCTCAGACGAGAATCAAACTGGAAATCAAAAAGTTAGAGTTCTAACTGTACCCACATCAACAAAGCCGCTAATTCACACAACAAATAAGTGCATTTCCCACAAAACAAAAATTCCACCTCTTCGGTAGAACTCCAAATTCCTACTGACTAGATTCTAGAATCTAGAGTCTAGTTACTAGATTCTAGTCCCGCCAAAGGCGGGACTGGTGGGCGGCAGAGGAATCGAACCTCTGACCTTCACAATGTCAATGTGACGCTCTAACCATCTGAGCTAGCCGCCCGTATTTTTTTGAAATGATGGGATTATGATAGGGGATTGAAAAGGGTGTGTCAAAAACACTCGAGTTCTACCAGTTTTTTAAAGATGGGATTTTGCATGGTGGAAGGAATACTCTCGAGGATCATTTTACTGATAAGAAGCGCTCTTTGTATTTCTTCTTGGTTATGTGTTGATCGATAGAAGGAATAGCTATCAAGAGTATCCGCAGCTTTAACAATAAAGGCATCTTCTCCAATCAAAAGACAGCGGCGCATGATATCTTGTTGCCTGTCTACTTCATCTAGAATTTTTCTATCTTTTGTATTTGCAAGAATTAAAGCAAGAACACGGGGGCCAAATGCATTTTGAATACATTCTTCCGTACAATCCGTCCACTCAATAATGTCGTGCAGCAATCCGGCAAGAACAACCTCTTCTACATGGTCTTGTTCATACAGATATAAACCAACACGAAGATCGTGCATAAGCAAGGGCTTTTTCCGATTTTTTTCTATAGGGATGTATTGGCAAAGTAAACGTACGGCTTTTTCAAATGTATTTTCCAAGGAGATATTTCCTTTATTCATATTATTTTTGGAGTCGTTCGAGAATTTTTTCACGATCAAGTCCTTCGGTCAGTTGCAGATCAAACGCTTGGCGTAAAAACTCACCGACTTTTGGACCAGGTTTGATGCCAAGAGTTTGGATTATGTCATTGCCTGTCACAGAAGCTCGGACTTGAGAGAGGTGTTCCACACCGCAAGATCGGCAAAAAGAGAAGAGAAGTTCTCTCATCCGTTTGACATATTCTGTCTGCCCCATCACCTCCAGGAGATTGAGAAAACGTTCACCTTGGGGATTGGCAAAATATTGAAACACTCGATGGGCGGGCCAAGAGGAAAGGGAATCAAGTTCTGCCACATTTTGAAGACGCTCGACAAGATCAACCACAGATCTGATCTCTATACGATAAGGCACCTCACGATCCAATGATTCCATTTTCATGTCTTGCAAGAGTTTGCTTACTCGCTTGGGTGGAACTTTATAAAAAAGCAAAGCAAGAAGAGAAGGAAGATCTTTTGTCTGTTGCAACCATTCTTCAGAGATTTCACCCTGAGCAATCGTCTGATGTATTTCGGGAAAAAGTTTGGCAAACGCACCCGAGCGGAATAAGAGGTCCGTTGCCAAAGCAGGATTGGAAAACAACGCTTTCAAAATTTCTTTGGCAATGACTTCTCTTGCCACGACAAACTCTTCTTCCCCGGTCTCCCGTGAGGTTCGGGTTGCATGGATTCTCGTCATCGTTTCACAAAGCGCTGACCAAGTGTTTGGTTCGATTGTAAAACCTAACTGCGCGGCTTGTCGCAGGGCACGAAGAGTTCGGGACATGTCTTCCCCAAAGCGATCTTTCGGATCGCCTACAGCACGAATTATTTTGTGTTCCAAATCCTCTTGCCCACCAAAAGGATCCACGAGTTCTCGTTTGTGTACATCATAGGCCAGGGCATTCATTGTAAAATCACGGCGTGAAAGGTCTTCCTCGATGGAAAGAGAAGGATCAGATTGAATATCAAAATCTCGATAGCCCCCTTGGCTTCCTTCTTGTGCATGTTCTCTGCGAGGGAGAGCAAGATCAATAGGTTCAAAGTGAGGGGCGGGAAATTCTTTGGGAGAAAATTTGAAGACCCCGAAAGATCGTCCAACAAGACCCATGGATCCGCGTTTGGAAAACCATGTTTGAATTTTTTCAGGGTCAACTCCACAAATCACAAAGTCATAATCTTTCCCTTTGCGTTTTAAGATAAGGTCTCGCACAGCTCCTCCCACAAGAAATAATTTTGCTTGCGGATGTTCTTTTAAAAATGCTTGACAAAAAGACAGGATTGGTTCGCGTTCAAAAATAGAAGAGGCATTTTTTTCCATACACGGTTCACAAGATGGCAAGTCTTTTGATTTTTGTGTCATAAAGTAGGTATGCAAGTATTGTCTCAAAAGAAAACAGTTCTCGCAATCTTTTTTATTTTGTATTTTATTTTTTCTTTTTTAGGTTGTGTATAATTTTCTATTTTATTTTTTTGTCTAGCACAGTGTAGACACAAACTATGGATAACTTATGGAATTTTTTGTTGAAGATCAACAACATTTTTTCTCATTTTTTTATTTTATTTTTTCAAAAAATAAAAAAAGAGGAACAATCATTTTTTATCGTATTTATGCACAGTTTCCCCTTTTTCTTTCTTGTTTTTTTCCTGTAAAATAGGGACATAAAAAATTGAAATATTAAAGCGATACTTCTTTAACCTATGCGAAGAACGTCCGCTTTCTTCCTTGTGATTGCGACTGTGGCTGCTGTCTTTGGTTTTTCAAAGATAGTTTTGGCTGCAGGAACCGCGACCATCTCATTGTCTCCAACAACAACGAGTGTGGACACAGGAGAAGATTTTACCCTTTCCGTTTTGGTGGATCCAAACGGCGAATCACTCGATACCGTACGAGTGAATATGTCCTATGATCCTACTTTGTTGGAGGCTATTCGTTTTGATCTTGGTACTCAATTTCCTTCTCTCTCTCCGGGGTACGAGATCGATAACACAGCAGGTGCATTAACCTACGGTGGTTACAAATACGGTACTCAAGTGACGGCAGAAGGAACTTTTGCCACAGTCACATTCCGGGCTTTGTCTTCTGGGACAGCCGCAATCAGCATCACATCAGACTCAAAGGCTATTGATGATGGAACCGAAAAAGTGGATGTGAGCGAATTGGGGTCTGCAACGATTACTATTGCCGGTGATACGGTGGAGTCAACAACTCCAGCAACGACAGAAACCACAACTACAACCGACGTTTCTCTCGAACAGCAAGCACTCGTGTACTTTGGCGCGTTTTATGCACGCATGCCATCAAGCGGTGATGATTGGAGCGCTTTGCACTGCCTCGTCATCTTTGGAGCTAAGTATGCCAAGATGCCATCCTCTGGCATGGAGTGGAATGTGATCCACACTCTTGCGTATACCGATTTCTTGGGTGTCACCACTTCTGATGATGAAGAAGTCGTTATCGAAGAACCGGTTGTTGAGGAAGAAGAGCCGGTCGTAGAAGAGGAAGAAGAAACAACCGAAACAGGAACTCTCCCATCCGATAGTGCGGATTGGGAATTTGTTGATATTGCCGCACATGGATACAGCGGGGCAACCGATGCTTCTTTGGAAGCTGAAGCACTTTCCGTGTTCACCTCAACCTTCGGTCGTCTTCCATCAGGTGATGATGATTGGAATCTGCTCAAGGCCATCGCTTATTCAGGTGCCATTCTTTAATTTATACAGGGTTATGAAGAAGCCATCTTTTTCGATGCTTCCCCTGGTTTTCACTTGTCTTTTGTTTCCGCTCACTGTGTGGGCGGTCACAGGCACGACCTATGAGATCGATCCCTCCGGCGATACCGATGCCACCCATCACAATGTGACGGGTGGCACCTATACCGTAGAGGGATCAGTCAATCCGATTGCAGGAAACGTCTCTGGGTCCAGTTACAATATTCTTTCCGGGTCTGCTCTGCGCTATGTGTGCGGAGATGGATTCATTGATCCGGGTGAGTCTTGTGATGGCAGCCAACTCGATAGTCAGACATGTGCAAGCCGAGGGTTTGATCGTGGAACACTCACGTGTTCCAGTTCGTGTACGTTTGATACCAGCGCTTGTGAATCAGGCGGGGGAGGCGGTGGCGGGGGAGGAAGCTCCAGCCTGACAACCGCACCTTCCGAGCCCGATGTTGATGAAGAAATTGTAGATACTGAGTTTATTTATGACGATGCTTTTACACTTTTTGGAGATCGTACCAGTGGAGCCACCATCAAAGTGGATGGAGATGATGAGGGAGTGACTTATCCTTCCACGACAACTTGGGAGGTGGAGATTGCTCTTGAATATGGTCTCAACACTTTTGGAATCACAGCTACCAATACAAGAGGGACTTCGGACGCGACCGTGTTTGAAATTTATTACCGATTGATAGGTGACCTCACCGAAGACGGCGAAGTGAGTGATTATGACTTAAGTAGGTTTGTGCGCCTTTGGGGAACCGATGATGCTGAAGGAGATTTCAATACAGATGGCACAATTGATGATTATGACTTTTCCATGATGGTCGCACGTTGGGGTCAAGAAGTTTAAAGGAGGTTAAGCAGCTTTATGAAATGGATGTCGAAAATTAGTCTCGCTCTTTTCATCGTAAGTATTCTTTCTTGTGTGGGCTCTCCGGTTTCTGCAGCAGGATTTGCAACACTTTCTTTGAGTCCGGGTCAATCAAATGTAGGAGAAGGGGAGACATTCCAGGTGTTCATTTTTGCGCAAGGTAATCAGGAAGCCATTGATACCGCACGCGCTTATATCTCATTTGATCCTGATTTTCTTTTAGCCACAGACGCAAGTTTAACAGGGGGTGCTTTTCCGAGAACCTCTCCTGGAAGCGGCATTAACAACACAAAAGGAGAAATTTCCATTGGAGGCTTTACTTTAGGTGATCCGCTTGATGAATCCGGCACACTTGCGACATTGACTTTTACCGCTTTGAAAACAGGAACTACGGAAATCGCCTTGCTTCCAAATTCCCACATGATTTCAAACGGGGAAGAAAGGATCGATACAAGTTGGTTAAACAGTGTTGAAGTGATGATCGAGGATGCACAAGCGGTTCAAGAAGGAGCGGGCACCTTGAGCATTACCTGTGATTCTCATCCTGATGTGAACGTCTGGTACACGGAAAATAGTGTTTATTGCACATGGGAAGTTGAGGGAGGTGAAAAGGCAATTGAATCCTATGGCGTCAGTATTGATCAAAATCCCGACATAAATCCCACACAGGAGGTAACAACAGCCACCGCGAGCCTTGAACAATATGATCTGGGAGACGCACTATGGTATCTCCATGTCAAAGGATTTTACGAAGACGGAACGGAGACATTGACTGCACACTACCCCATACATATTGATACCATTCCTCCCAACCCTATCTTTCCGACTGTTTCTTTGGAACAAGCCATCGTGGGAGAGCCGGTAGAACTCTGGTTTGGCACAACCGATGATGGTTCGGGAATCGCTTACTACGAGGTTGCGATCAATGGAGGAATCTACATTCCACAAACAAGCCCCTTTGTTCTGACCGATCTGGAAGAAGGAACTTACCTGTTTCAAGTGGGAGCTGTGGATTATGCAGGAAACGGAATGTACGGAAGCGTCTCAACCCGTGTGTATCCGGAAGGTACCGAGCTTGATCGACCGGTGGGAGCAGACAAGGAAGTATCCATATGGAAGTCAAATCAGTGGATTTTTGTCGGAGCCGGAGTGATCGTTCTTCTCTTGATCGGCGGTGGAATCTTTATTGCAGCAAGACGCCACAAGACCATTTCCCAATTTTAAAAAATATAAAAGAAAAAAATTAACTCTTCTTAGTAACCTATGCGCATCGCAAAAATCCTTTTGCACTCAGTCATAGGACTTGTCACGGCGATCAATCTTTTATCGCCTGGCTTGTTCTTTATGGGTGTACAGACCGCTGATGCCGCCACCTTGGGTGCCCCAAGTACAATTGGGTATCAAGGACGGCTCAAAAGCGCGTCTTCAGGGAGTGTGGTGAGTAATGGCACATACTACTTCCGATTCTACTTGTATGATGCCAGTACAGGAGGCACGCAGGTGACCTCTGACACCGCGACCCTTACGGTCACAAACGGGTATTTCAGTACGAACATCGACCTTTCCACCGATGTTGTTGATTTCGTCAACAACCTTTGGATGGAAATTGGTGTAAGTTCGGACGGAGTGACCTATGACACCATGACCACCAGGGTCAAACTTAATTCAAGCGCGTACTCTTTTGTCACGCGATCCATTGAAAACTCCGCGTCCGCTCCAGCCACCGATTTGTTCAACGGCCGCATGTATTTCAATACCACTACAGGAAAGTTGAATGTTTATAATGGTACGGCCTGGGTGGGAGTTTCCAATAATCTCGACGATGCCTATAACAACTTCGGTGCCGCCGCTTCAAAGATTACGATTGATGCGGCCGAAAGCCAGACGGGCGGACTCGAGTTTGAACTTTCCGCAACCAATAATCCCAATTTGGTTATTGATACCCAAGGAACTGGTGATTTTGTCATACAAGACGCAGGTTCCACATGGGCACAATTTACCGATGGCCAGGCGTTTGATGTCAACGGCACAGGCGCCATCAGTTTGGACGCGGATGCCGCTTCTAACTTCAACACTTCGGTAGGTGATCTCACTTTTGAGGCAGAAATAGGATCTCTTATTTTGAAAGGAGATGAGGCTGTAGCCGATGCTATCTATCTTGACGCTAATGATGCTGCCGGAACAGGAATTACCATGGTGACAGGCGTAACTGCCGGGTATTCCTTAAGTGGAGGTCCTTTTAATGTTTCTTCTACAGGAATTCTTAACCTTTATGGAGGAGGTGCAGCAACATTTGGAACAACAGTAGGGGATGTGACTTTATCAGCCGATTCAGGCTCACTTATTTTTCATGGTGATGAGAATGTTGCTGATGCCATTCAGGTAGTTGCAGCTGCTGGAGGTATTGATATCTCAGCTTCCGGTGCTTCTGCAGGAGAAGACATTGATATTACAGCAACAGGTTCTTCCATTAACCTTACTTCCACTGAAGCTGATAGTGCAGCCATTCGTTTGGACGCCGATGCCACAACAGGTTCCGGAGTCCAAATTGATGCCTATGATGCAACCAATAACACCTCGGGTGTTGTGCAAGTGGATGGGGGAACGGTTCAAATCAATACAAACAGTTCCACAGGTTTGGACTTAAACGTCCTTGGTTCGGGAAATGCAAATATTGACACAACCGACGGGGACATTTCTTTGACCGCCGGTGGAAGCTCGGGGGACGTCTCCATCACTTCTTCTCAAGGAGATGTCACGATCAACACCAATACCAATACCAAGACGATCAACATTGGAACAACCAACTATAACCGCACCGTCAATCTTTCAACGGGTACAGGAAACGATACGTTGAACTTGGCGCGTGTAGCTACAGGTTCCAAGACCATTAACATTGGTAACACCTCCGGTTCCACAACGATTGATATCGAATCCGGTACAGGAGGCGTGGACATGGATCTTACAGCCACCGGCGCATTTGCGATTGATGGCGACCTTGTTGTTATCGGAAATGCAGGTGTGGATGGGGATGTTGCCGATGGAGACAATGATTTACTCGTCGCAGGAGTGCTTGAGGTAGATGGCGAGTTTGAATTGGATGGTTCTCTTGATGCGGACGTCACCACCTTTGATGTGGATGCATCCGATCTCATAAGCCTTACTTCCACAAGAAATAATGCCCAAGCCATTTATCTTGAGGCAACCGCAGGTGGCATTGATATTGCCGCAACAGGTGCCTCAGCAGGCGAGGACATTGATATTACTTCTACAGGATCTTCCGTAAACATTTCCGCTACCGAAGCTGATGCAAATGCCATTACCGTATTTGCAAACGCGGAAGGTGGAGCGGTTGTCGTTCGCGCAGGCGACACGGCCGATGCTTCCACTGCTGATGGAAATGATGTGTATGTTGGTGCCGAAGACGATATCCTTATTGATGCCAACGATGACATGGTGCTTACGATCAGTGATGATTTTTCTTTGACGACTCTGGATTTGATCCTCACTGGAACAAACACGACGGACATCAACGCAACAAACGAAGCGATAACTATTGATGCTACCGATACGGACGCCGATGGTGGCGGCACCATCACCCTTACGGGAAATGATGGTGTGGCTGCAATAGCTACGACAGGCAACGTTGCTTTTACCGCTACAGCCGCTGATATTACCAACACAGCCGGAGGCGAATTTGACGCCACCTCAACTGGTCTCATGGACTTAAACGCAGGTGCCAACCTTGATATTGATGTCACAGGTTCCTACGACATGTTGGCAACCACCACTTTCTCCATTGACGGAACAGGTGCTTCAAACGTCAGTGCTACAGACGGGAACCTTACTCTTTCAACGATTGGATCCGGCAATCTTTACATGAGTTCTGCTGCTGCTGTTGATATCACCGCTGTCGGACTCATTGATGTTAACGCAGGTGCCAACCTTGATATTGATGTGACGGGTTCCTATGACATGTTGGCAACCACCACTTTCTCCATTGACGGCACAGGTGCTTCAAACGTCAGTGCGACAAGCGGAAACCTCACTCTTTCAACGATCACCACAGGCGATCTTCTCATGAGTTCTGCAGCCGCGATTGATCTTCAAGCCACAACCGGTTTGACTATTGATTCTGCCGGTGCAACCGCAATCAGTATTGGTTCTGATAACAACACAGGAACCATCAATATTGGTCAGGGTAATGCCGGACGAACGATCAATGTAGGAACCGACAATACGGTTGCTGACACTATTTCGATCGGTTCTGCTTTGGACGCTCTTACTCTTACAGGTGATGAATTTGCTTTGGCAAACACAGGAGCCGTTAGTATTACAAACGGAACTGACGTCGTCGGCCTAACGATTGCTCCAACCATTGCCACAGCCATAGCGATCAATTTGACAGATGCCGATATCGCCACTGCCCTTTCCGTGGCCGCCAACGATATTGTCGGTACCACCGGTCTTATCAACTACACCAACTTTGATGTAGCTGCAGACGGTGCAGTTATTATTGCAGGCACAGCGGACGGTACAGATGCTCTTACACTAACCACAGGTGACATTCTCGTCACCAATGGTGACCTTGATCTCTCCGGAGGAGACTTCAATGTTGCACTGGATGCGGGAGATGGCGCTTCTATTTCAAATGCCGGTCTGCCGGTTCGGAAGGTTTAGACCTTGCCCTCACCGTGGCAGAATATGCGGATGATGGCGCAGCCGACACCCATTCTGGTTTGAATGTCGCTGTGACTTCTAATACTTCTGATGCCGGTACAGACGACAATTTCTACGGCATCCGTGTTGCAAACCTTGGTGGTGCTGCAGATGGTGGCAATGAATATGCCATCTACCAAGCAGGCACAGCATGGGATCTTGGACTTAAAG
>LCMS01000025.1:0-8114 GCA_001002765.1 Candidatus Uhrbacteria bacterium GW2011_GWE2_46_68
GCGCGGTTGCTCAAGAAGGATGAGGTCATGGATAGTGACGACAAAAGGCGTTTTGATATTCCACGGTACGTTCCAATGAGGAAAATGGAGGAGATCCAACCCCTCCTTGTCCATTACTTTGGCTAAAAAGAGCTGCTCTTTGAGGCTATACCAGTGGATGGGGACACAACGTTTTTCAAAACGAGGATTTGTGATCACGCAATCTTCAAAGTTCTCGGGTTTCAGAAATAAAATATAGCGGTTCTCTTGATCTATCTTTTGCAATTGAAGGATCAATTGCTCGACATAACGACCAAGTCCGCCTCCCCCCACTTTGGGACCATACATGCGTGCATCTATCCCGATCTTCATGCCTTGTAGTATAGCAAAAAATACGCCTCTTTGGCGTGTGTGTATCCACAAGGGGAGAAGGAAATTTGAAAATTAGGAATTTTTAAAAACGCTTTTCTCAAACACCTCTAACGTTTTTTTCGCGGTTTGTTCCCAGGTATATTTTTGAGAGCGCAGTAATCCTTCTTGTACCAAGGTTTGATACAAGGAGGGAGAGGAGAGAAGTTCGGTTAATGCAAGGACGATATCGTTGCGATTATACGGATCCACAAGAAGGGCTGCCGAACCGCTGATTTCCGGAAGGGAAGAAATGGCGCTTGTAATAACCGGAGTTCCGCAAGCCATAGATTCCAACACAGGAAGGCCAAATCCTTCGTATAAAGAAGGAAAAAGCGTTACTTTTGCTTGACGATACAAAGCAGCTCGATGTTCGGGCGGTATATAACCAAGATGTCGAACCCAGCCCTCTTGTTCTCCTTTTGTGATTTTGCAGCGCAAAAATCCGGTTTGCCACCCCCATCCTCCGGCCAGAACAAAAGAGATGTCATCTCCTGTATTTTTTCGATAGAGTTTTATCGCTTCATAGACTGTACGTAGATTTTTTCTCGGCTCCAAGGTTCCCAAAAAAAGGATAGAGCGTTTTGGGAGGCGATAATATTCACGTACCTCGTCATCATAACCATCCGGTGTGGGTTGGAAATTTTTTGCGATTCCCTCGGGGATGGTTTCGATGGTATCAGGGGAAAGAGGATAACGTTTCAGAAGATCCTGCTTGGTGGAATGAGAAGGTGTGAGAATTTTGACGCAAGAGGTAATCAGATCATGGGGCATGGTAGAGGCATGCCATAGGCGCATGCGTGGAGAATAAAAAGCCGGAAAGAGATTCCAAGAAAGGTCGTGCATCATAAGGATCTTGGGAGTTTTTTCCGCCTTTGGGAGCACGTTTAAATTAGGAAGAAAAAGAAGATCCGGCTTTGGGTGAGACAGAGAAGTAAAAGGAGTTTCCAATCCCAACCCTATTTTTAGTTTGAGAATTTTATTGGGTTCAGTCAGGTGGATATGCTCCACACCATTTGGATACACCGTCCGTTCATAACGTCTTGCAATCCATTCTTTTGTAAGCGGAAGAGGAAGAGAAAAAAGACGCTCGATGTGCGGTCGTGTGGTGCCAGAAGAAAAAAGAATCCACTCATGAAAGGTGGATAAAGCAAACAGGGTGCGTAAAAGTTGGATGGTATATTCTCCCACCCCGCTTGGCGCAGGATGTGCCAAGTGACGAATGTCTACAAAAATGCGCATACATTACGTATCATAATTTTTGCAGAATTCTTTCCAAGATTGTTTCACATATTCTTGCAGACGTTTTTCGAACATTTCTTTACTGTACGTGAGTGCATGCGCACGAATTTTTTGAGAGTCATAACGTTGTTCATCAAAACGAATCAAGTGATCGGCCAATTCTTCCCAACTTTGTTCATCAAACAATTCGCCCGATAATCCTTCGATGACGGTTTCTGTCGCCCCACCCTTGTTATACGCAATAACCGGGCGACCCGATGCCATGGATTCAATCGGAGTGATTCCAAAATCTTCTTCTTGCGGATGGATGAATGCTTTGGCGTTTGCGTAAAGGTTTGCTTGTTCTTCCATGGATACTCTTCCCACAAATTCAATGTTCTTTTTTGCTTGGCGTCGCAGAGATGCTTCGACAGGGCCGGTGCCAAAAATTTTAAGAGGAAGTCCGGTGCGATTGCAAGCTTCGATTACCAAATCATAACGTTTATAAGCCACCAAACGTCCGCCGGTCAGAAAAAAAGTTTTTGGTTTGTCGGAAATGAAAAATCGGTCCGTATCCACGGGCGGGGGAATCACGATACTGTCCCGTCCATAATATTTTTTGATGCGCGCTTGGACGGTTTGCGAATTGGCGATAAACACATCCACACGATTGGCTGCCTGTCTGTCCCAAATACGCAGGAGAGACAAGAAAAGAGGGAGAGCGCTTTTTATAAAACGAGGGACGCGCAATTCTTCGATATAACTGTGTGTGTCAGACCAAAGATAGCGCGTGGGGGTATGGCAATAACAAAGATGCAAGGCATCATGTCTTGTGAGCACCCCTTTGGCAAAGGCGCTTGTGTCTGAGATCACGATGTCAAAAGGGGAAAGATCATAACTTTCGGTTGCCGTGGCCATGAGAGGGAGATACCACTGAAATTTGGATTTGATAAGCGGGGCCTTTTGAAGAAAAGAGGTTCGAATATCTTTTCCTTTGAAACGAGGAATGCGTTTGAAATCCGCAAACAATACAAAGGTTGGCGCAAGGGGCCAAATGTCTTGCAAGACCTCGAGTACTTTTTCTGCCCCGCCGTCTTGGCTTAGATAATCATGAACAAGGGCAATGGAAGGAGATTTCACAGGTCTTGTTAGTAAGCCTTTTTAAATAAAACAATCCAAGGGGTTTTGAACAAAAGATACAAATCAAGCCAAGGGCTCCAGTGTTCAATATAATAGGTGTCGAGTCGCACCTCATCTTCAAAATTTAATTCCGAGCGTCCACTTGTTTGCGCCATGCCCGTGATGCCCGGGCGAATCGTTAATACCTTGCGATGATGTGGAGCATAGTTTGCAACCTCCTCGGGCAAATGAGGACGGGGCCCCACCAAAGACATACGACCCAGGAGGACCAAATAAAATTCCGGAATCTCATCAATGCTGTATGTGCGAATAAAACGACCAACGCGTGTGACGCGAGGATCGTCTTTGAGCTTGAAGAGTGGGCCGCCTTGCCGCTCGTTTCCATATTTTTTAAGAAACTCCGGATCCTGACGAAGCAGATGCGCATTTTTTATCATGGAGCGGAATTTGAAATAGGGAAAAGATTTTCCATGCATACCCACTCGTTTCGCTTTGGATCCATCGGGAAAACGGGAAAAGAAAATATTTCCGGGCTGTTCGATACATAGAGCGATCGCGGTAAGGAGTTGGATCGGGAGGGTCAAAAGAATCAAAAGAAAAGCACCCACTATGTCAAAACCGCGTTTGTAAATTGCTCCCCAGCCGTCCAGGGGTGTTTTTTTGACCTCAATAACGGGAATACCGGCGTAAGTGTGGACATAGGATCGTCCGATTGCAGCGGCAAAAAGATCAGCAGAATAAGAAAATTCCAAATGTTCGGTATCGGCGAATTGAAGGAGGGAGAGCACAACCTCTTTGCTTGCTTCAGGATCAGCTAAAAGAATTTCATCGAGTTTATCCTGATTTTTTAGGCGGCGAATTTTGTCTTGTGCTTCTTTGGTGAAAGAAGAAAAGCTTGTGATAATTTGATACCCAAAACGAGGGTTGGTTTCAAAAAGTTGTTTGAGAGTTTTGCTTGCGCTCGTGTCTCCAATAAGAACAATGCGATGAACCCCTATGCCCATCCAAAGCAAAGATCTCTGGAGGCCGCGAATGGTGAGACGCATCAAGAAAACAAAGACAATGGAAAAAGCCCAAGCGGCTAAGGCAATAAAGCGCGATTCAAACAAGACACGCGAAAAAAAAGAAATGGCAAAAACTGCGGCCATACTGCTTGAACAGGCAAGAGCGACACGAGTCAATTCATTGCTGATGGATTTAAGACGCGTGGAATACAGACCGGCAAAAGCAAAGATTAAAATCCAAAGACAGACAACAGGGAGAAGAAAGGCGAGGTATCTTTCAAGAGTGAGATCAAAGATAACCGGGCGAAGAGCGGTGAAGGATGGAAAGAAGCGGGCATAGTAGGCGGCTGTACCTGCGGAAGCCAGAGCAAGGAAATCTGCAGGTACACGGGCTAAAGTAAAGGCGAGTTCGGAACGTTTCATAGTAAGGCTATCGTAGCAAAAATGAGGAAAAAGGGCGAGATGAATCATAAAGTATCGAATGAAAAAACCTCCCTAAGAGGGAGGTTCCGTGGGGCTTTTGATGCCCATACGCTGCAGGTAGCCTGAGATCTGTGCCTCGAGTGAATCATCAAATGGCGCGTGGTCGGTGATTGTGAGAATCAACATATCGCGGTCCAAGGGACGAATGATGCGTATGAGATCTCCAGGTTGAGGAGAGGTGTCGTGCATGGTGATTTTGTCGGCAGGAAACCATCGGTAGTCAAAGGAACCCTGTGTCGTTGTGACCCAAAAGCCGATACGATTTTTCTCATCTTCAAAAAAGAGAGGATGTCCCAAATGCATCAGTTGTCCTTGCAGATAAACAGTCTCCCCTACCTCGGAGTTTTGGACACCATAGTTCTCGAAGAAGTGGAGCTGATTCCAAGATCCTCCCGAGGGCCTCCAAAATGTGAATGCAAGAAGGATCAAGACGCAAACAAAGACACTGGTGATAAAGGAAAATGTACGGTGCAATGCGTCCCAGATTCCCTTCAGCATATCGGTGAGAGTCTTGATGAGCTCTTCATCTTCTTTGGTTCCGTGGGAGACTTCGTGACGTTGGTCGGTCATGACGACCTCCTGGTTGTGAAGGAACCGAATACTCTAGGGGTTAGATGGCGGAAAGTCAACCGGTTTGTTTTGCCTTTTTGGCGGTGCGAGTTCTTGCAGGAAACGACGGCGCGCCTCACAAAAAACATCTCGCATCATTCTCACCTGTTTTTCGGTCACGCGCGAATCATGAACCAAATCCCCATCGCGACTTGTTTGAATTTTGATGGGAAACCAAAGATGGTCATAGCGCGCATTTGTATTCACAGCGTTGTATGCAAGCGGCTTTGTTATATCTACTTGGGCATGGATGTCCATCCATCTCACACGAAACTCTTGCAAAGGATTTGGAAAAGTTTTCACATCCACATAGAGTCCCCCCATAGGAAGCTCAATGCAAAGATCAATACTTCCAAACACATCTTCAAAAAGATTAGGTGCAAATAGAGTGCATTCCTCTCTTGTCAGCAAACACGCCTTGATCACTTGGACCACGGAAACACTTCCCACAAGATTGGATTTCCAACCGCGAGGAAAGATCGTGACATTTTTAAACCATACGCATACGTCGTAGAAAAGACGTCGATGATCTTCTGGTGTGAGATGAGGCAGAACACGCATCATGCGATGTTGAGTGGATGCTCCAAGATAAGCCACTCGTTTTTTTGCTCGTTTTCCTTCCATCTTTTCCGCACACATTTCATAGAGAACCGCTTGTAGAATGATCGCTTCACAGACCAATTTCAAAGCTGGTGGAATGGTGGATGGAAGCCAAACAAGATAGGCATCCAACATTTTTTGGAAACGATGTTCAGCATCCCAGGTTTGCATTTTCGGATTCTCACGGCAAAAGGAAAGCAGTTCGGGCGGAATACGAAGTTCTTCGATAACCTGGCGCCAATCATCGTTTATAGGGGTGTGATCAAAAGAGCGAGGAAGTCTCGTATGAGTATTTTCAAAATTCTGTTGAAACACGTTTGCTCCCCGGGTTGAAGGTTTGTGAAAGAACGAGAAGCGACATCTAACCGTTATTATCTTTTTTCGTCAATCTAAAGTTTTTTATCGGATAGATAAGGTGTAAGAGCCATAAAAACCAAAACCCACCGGTTAATCCGGTGGGGCTTTGGAGTCCCAGGTCATGTCTGTAAGCCGAATTTTGTCTGCTCTCCAAATAGGCGAGAGGAGACGGCTATCTATCTAGACCTGACATTGCTGGCAGGTTCAAGCGAGCTACCAAACTTGCTCTTTCACCAAAACGGGTTTACCACACCTCCACGTCACCGTGGGGCGAGATAGGTGGCCGGTTGCCCGACCTCTTATCACTTTTCACCTTTCCCCCTCATAGTCCGGCAAAGCCGGACGACGAGGGGTAGTATTGTCTCTGTGGCACTTTCCCTAGGCTTTGGATCAGAAGTCAAGGAACAGAAAAATCCAATTCCTCGAGTTCAGATGCTTATACCTGGTCGTCGTTAACGACGTTTTTGTTAAAGACCTTGCGATCCTTTGTGGTGTTCGGACTTTCCTCGGGTTAGGATTGGGTTAAACCCATCCTTTCACGCAGCCGTCCGACATTCCTGGGACATCGCAACTATGGCAGAAAAAAAGCGTTTCGTCAATCAAAAATAGCAAAAACCCCAGCAAATACTGGGGTTTTTCTTAAAGGATGATTCCGATGGTTTGTCGTACCCTCTGCATGGTTTTTTCCGCTTTTTCTTTGGCTTTTTGCGCTCCCATATCAAGGATACGTCGTAGTTGATCCTCATCTTTGAGGTACATCAATGTTTTTTCTTGAATGGGTTGAAGCCAAGTATTGATGGCAGCAGCCAGATCGGTTTTAAAGGGTCCGTAACCTTTTCCTTCATAATTCATCACAATTTCTTCGGTCGTCTTTTTGGAGACAAGGCTATAGATCGTGAGAAGGTTGGCGATCGCCGGGCGATGCTCTGGATCATAGACAATCGTGGATTCTGAATCAGTGACGGCAGTTTTGATTTTCTTTTCCACTTCCTCCGGAGAATCTTGAAGCGAAATGTAACTACGTGGAGATTCTGCAGACTTGGACATTTTTTTGGTGGGATCATCAAGTCCCATCAAGCGGGCACCGCTTTGTCGGATGCGAACCTCAGGAATCGTAAACACTTCTCCAAAACGATTGTTAAAACGTTTAGCAATATCACGTGCCAGTTCCACATGCTGCACCTGATCTTCTCCCACAGGTACGACTTGCGTGTCATAAAGAAGAATATCAGCAGCCATAAGAACAGGATAATCAAATAGTCCAATGGAGACTGATTCTCCTTTGCCGCGGGATTTGTCCTTAAATTGAGTCATGCGTTCAAGTTCTCCCATATAGGTGAAACAATTCAGAATCCAACCAAGTTCAGTATGTTGTGGCACTCTTGATTGTTGAAAGAGAATGGTTTTATTGGGATCAATGCCGGCTGCCAGATAGACCGCGGTGGCATAGAGAATATTTTTACGCAATGCCGCGGGGTCTTGAGGGACCGTGATGGCATGGTAATCCACAATGAAGAGATGATTTTCATTGTGCTCTTGGAGATCGAGGAGAGGCTCAATGGCGCCAAAATAATTGCCGATATGGAGGACTCCGCTTGGTTGTAGAGCGGTTAAAACGCGTGACATATGAAAGTATGATAACAGGGGAGAGGGGGTAGTTCAATTTTTGGTGTGTGAAAGAGGTGAGTCATGATAAAATAATACCAATCATTTATGTCTCTTTTTCGACCAACTTTTGAATCTTTTCCATCTGTCACCCCCGTGGAGGCGGGGGTCCGGCGCACTTCGGAAATTCTTGGCGAAGCCATCATGGATTCTGTTTCAAGTGTTCGCGATTCTTTGCCCGAACAACACCGCGCACACTTTGAAACTCTGCGACAGGAGATCATCACTTTTACCGAGGTTCATGGGATTTCCAGAGAATCTCTTGGCAAGCCCGACCTCCTGCGCGAGGCGACCCTCAAGAATGGGGAACCAAAGAAAGAAGACTATGCTGAAGCCCTTGAACACGCCGAACGTCTTTACCATCTTCGTGAGCAATACGATTCTCAAGTCTCCCTTCTTGAACAAGTAGGCATTCTCAAAGAAGGAGTCATCCTAGGCATAGATGGTCATGAACATCCCGTTCCAACTCTCGAACAAATCGCCATGCGTCTGTTTGAACGCCGCGAGATTCTCAAAACCAAACACGACCAAGGCTTTACCAAACTCCTTCTTGTTCCATTCGGAATGAGCCTTGATTCCCTCCAAGAAATCTTCAAACAATTCCTTCTCAAGTACAAAAGGGATAACCCAGACTTTGATCTCAATACC
>LCMS01000025.1:8120-8905 GCA_001002765.1 Candidatus Uhrbacteria bacterium GW2011_GWE2_46_68
GCCACAGTCTTTTGATAAGGAAGGTCATGGGGGGAAGACAAAGATGGAGATATTGAAAGGACAAGAGACCCCGGGTCAAGCCCGGGGTGACAATGGTCGCACGAGTAATTATGGTCAGAAAGATGACAATGGATGGAAAGGTTGGACTGTTCATCTTCTCCAGCCTTCAAATCCGAACAAACAAGACACTGAAACTCCCAAAGGTTTTGCTTCCATTCCCCGCGAAGGCCAAGGAACACCTCAAGGAACCAAAAACCCTCGACCCCCTCTTGAAGCAAGCAAATCTTCCGATGAATATCTTTCCATTCTTCAAAAAGCTCGAGAGTATGAAGACTCTCCCTATCACGGTGAAACAGGCATGACTCCAGAAGATTGGATCACAGCCTTTATGATCCACCTTTTTGAAACAGGAAAACCTCTTGATGATGCATGGAACCCCACAAACAAAGAAGGTGTCTCTTATCTTGCAGGAGCTTTTTTTCGGTCCTTCCTCGCTGTGCCTTACGTGTATTGGAGCCGTGGCAATCGTCAGGCTGACCTCGACGGGGGTGGTCCTCGTGCTCGGGTTGGGTCCGCTGGTTTGCGGTCTTCGGTGGTGGTTTAACCTTTGATGTCTATGTCTCTTTTTCGACCAACTTCAGAATCTTTTTCCTCTGCCGTCCCTGCGGAGGTAGGGGTTAGATGCGCTTCGGAAATTCTTGGCGAAGCCGTCATGGATTCGGTTTCAAGTGTTCGCGATTCTTTGCCTGAACAATATCGCGCGCACTTTGAAACTCTGCGACAGG
>LCMS01000025.1:8966-9321 GCA_001002765.1 Candidatus Uhrbacteria bacterium GW2011_GWE2_46_68
TCTGCTTGTCCACAAAGAACCTCGTGAAGGAGTCTCCGAAGCCATCGAGTATGTCGAGAAGTTTTATCACCTCGAAAAACAATACACTTCTCAAGTAGAATTTCTTGAACAAGTAGGCATTCTTAAAGAAGGAGCCATCCTAGGCATAGACAACAAGAAGTACCCCATCCCCACCTTGGAACAAATCGCCATGCGTCTGTTTGAACGCCGTGAGACTCTCAAAACCAAACACGACCAAGGCTTTACCAAACTCCTCCTTGTTCCATTCGGAATGAGCCTTGATTCCCTCCAAGAAATCTTCAAACAATTCCTTCTCAAGTACAAAAGGGATAACCCAGACTTTGATCTCAATACC
>LCMS01000025.1:9326-10257 GCA_001002765.1 Candidatus Uhrbacteria bacterium GW2011_GWE2_46_68
GCCACAGTCTTTTGATAAGGAAGGTCATGGGGGGAAGACAAAGATGGAGATATTGAAAGGACAAGAGACCCCGGGTCAAGCCCGGGGTGACAATGGTCGGACGAGTAATTATGGTCAGAAAGATGACAATGGATGGAAAGGTTGGACGGTTCATCTTCTTCAACCTTCAAACCCAGACGAACAAGACATTGAAACTCCCAAAGGTTTTGCTTCCATTCCCCGCGAAGGCCAAGGAACACCTCAAGGAACCAAAAACCCTCGACCCCCTCTTGAAGCAGGTAAATCTCCCAATGAATATCTTTCCATTCTTCAAAATGCTCAAGAGGATGAAGACTCTCCCTATCATGGTGAAACAGGCATGACTCCCGAAGATTGGATCACAGCCTTTATGATCCATCTTTCTGAAACAGGAAAACCTCTTGATGATGCATGGAACCCCACAAACAAAGAAGGTATCTCTTACCTTACAGGAGCTTTTTTTCGTTCCTCCGTCCGTGTGCCTTGCGCGGGTTGGGGCCGTGACCGTCGGCGGGCTTACTTCAACAGGGATGTTCCTCGTGCTCGGGGTGGGGACATTGGTTTGCGGTCTTCGGTGGCGGTTTAATCTTTGACCTTTAATTTTTGTCCTTTTTTATTCTTTATTTTTATCCTTCATCGTATAGCGTCCGGTTATCACTTACGTGATGACTGATCACATACCAGGGAAAGATTTTTATCGGCAATAGTCACCCGATGCTAGTCGGGCTGCCGAGCAATATCAACTATCTTTCCCGCTCAATGTGCCAAATATGACGAGATATCGTCCTTGGCATAACTTAAAAACCACCGGCATTTTGATCCGTACCCCAAAAAGTGGACACAGGGAAAAAACTACACATGCATTAAAAGATGATTTCTGTATCCCACAGGAGTCATCTTTTTTAAGTTCCAT
>LCMS01000026.1 GCA_001002765.1 Candidatus Uhrbacteria bacterium GW2011_GWE2_46_68
CAGTGATTCATATACTCAGATTCTTCCTCTAGGTGTGGCATGTTCAAAAGTCGTGCTAACGCATACTCATGATCTTCTGTTTGGTACACCCACTCAAAAGGATTAAACCTCTCTTCTCCTGTCATTTCAGCGCGCTTGCGACGCATCTCTGCAATTTTTTGAAGAGTCTTTTGTTCATGTGTTTCAAACAAACGATGTAGCGAACCTTTGTCTGTGTTTAAGAATTTTGGACTTTCTCTAAGCGCGTCATAAAGCGTATTCAGGTCGCAGACATCGTTATTTTGAAAGTAACGAGCAAGTTTTAGCTTCAGCACAGCTTTTTGAATATCACCGAACGTGAAATCCGCTGTTTGTGCAAGACGAACAGAGAGATTGCGATAAGTCTCTTCAATGAGTCTGGTCTTCACCTCTCTGCTTGATGGCTCACCGGTTGGATTACCTTCCGCATCTTTCGGTGCCTTTTCTGAAAACGTTGCCAAAGTTGTTTCATAATCTCGATTAAGTTTGGCAAGATACTTGTTCTCAAACGCTTCTTGTCGTTCTCGACTTACATCTTCTTGGGTCTTCTTGGGTTGCAGATCTATTTCATAAAAGTCTGCGGACAGATCTCCCTGTGTGTCTGTTCGAACTTTATGAAACCCGAAGCGCTCGAGTGCTTTGTTAAGGCGTTCATTCCAACCGTGAAAATTCACTTTTACATATCCCTGCTCTTTGGCGTATTTCAAAAACCTAGGGACCTCAAGGAAAAGGTTGCGACCTCCCATACCAGAACCACCAAGATACTTCACATACGCTTCGTGAGGAATAAACCGTTTTGGAGTGTTTGAATAACATCTTCTACAGCCAGTTCTCGTACCTCTGGGTCTACTTCTTCAATCCCAAGCGTAATAAAACGAATGTCTTGCTCTTGCTTGGGTGAAAGCTCAATGTGTGTTCTTTGTTCCTCCTTAGCTTGTTCCGGACTATAGAGTGGTTGTTTCTCTGGCATATGAAGTTATTTTATCACACGAGAAAGCATATTTCATTCTTGCCTTCTCTTTCATTCACTATTCTTTCTTCTCATTTCTTGATAAATATTCAAAATGGCTTTTTGATGATCTTCTAATCGGAAACGTTGTTCAACGGTTGTGCGTGCGCCTTTCGCAAGTTGTTGTCGATAATCCTCATCATAATAAAGACGCATCACAGCTTCTGTCCAACCATGCAAATGGAGGGGTTTAACTAAAAGACCATTCACGTGATCTTCCACAATCTCTGGAACACCCCCAACATCACTTGCAATTACCGGTTTCCCAGCTGCCATGGCCTCTAACAAAATTAATGGAAAATTTTCTTCTACGCGCGAAGGAAGAAGAACTGCTGTGGACCTTTGATAAAGATGAAGCAAAGCATCCCCCATTTTGAATCCGACAAACTCCACATTCTGAAGCTCTTGAGCTTGTTTATGCAAAAAGTCCGCTTCTGGTCCTGCCCCAACAATTTTAAAAGAAATATCTGGAAGTAATTTTGCAAGTTTAAGAATAGTCTCCCCTCCTTTTTCTTCAGACAGCCTTCCAACAAACAAAAAATATCCATCTTGCTCATAACAAGGAGTGATGATTTTCAGATCAATCCCATAACGTACTGTTCTCACCTTCTCTTTTGGAAATCCTGCTTGAATCAATTGTTGGTGCATGTACTGCGAAGGACAAAGAAAAAGATCAACATTCTTTTGATAAATTTGAAGAAAACGATGAAAAGAAAAAACAGCCACTTGTGTCAAACTTGCAATAAAAGAGTGTTTGTGGAAACGAGAAAATATTCCCATAATCCATCCGATCTCTTTCAGATTAGGACCACATCCATGTGCCCAAATATTATATTGAGGAGAAACAAGATGATGATCATGCACAGTCATCACTACTGGTACTTTCTTATCTTTTAACGTGTGAAGAATCGAAGGAGAAATTTGCGTGTATATGTTATGAAGATGACAAACATCTGGCTTATTATCAAAAATAAGCGTGGCTAACTTACGTCTTGCCTCAAGGGAATAAAACATTCTGCAAAACGTACGCAAACCTTCCCAATTGAAACGAACGTTCTGTGTCTGCACTTCTGACACAAAATATCTCTCAAAAGGAGTCTTAAGGTTTTGAGGATATCTCATGGCAAAAGGCATGACCTCATGTCCTTGCTTTTTAAGAAACTCTTCAAGCTCAAGCAAATAGCGAGATGCCCCACTGCGAAGATAATAAAATTTATCGGCTTGGATAATCTTCATAAAGCCTCTTTTAAACGTTTACGTTCCTTGTTTGGGCGTGGCTTTTTTTGATGTAACACATAAAGGAAGCCTGCGTACAACCAAAAATAAAACGCAAGCGTACGAATTTCTAAAACCGTTGAAGTAAAAGCATTGAATGCTACGGCGATTATCGTTGCAGTAAACCCCGCGGCCAACGCGCGCACAAGAGGGTCTTTGCTCTCTTGAACCACTCGTAAAGCAAAAAAGAAAAGTGCACCAAACATCCATAAATAAAAGATCATTCCCAAAGTGCCGCTCTCTCCCCAAAGAGAAAACCAATTGTTATCAATCATACCCTCTGTTCCATACACACCGTAGGGCAAACCAAGTTGTTCATACACAGTCGTGTTTCCAAGTGCTGCTACAGCTCCTCCTCCAAACTGTCCAGGACCAAATCCAAACAAAGGAGAAGCAGAAATCACAGAAAGAGGAGTTTGCACAAACCAAAAGACACGTCCAAGACCAACATATTCCCCACGCCAACGCGCATAACTAAAAGATTCATAAAACCGTTCTGTGACGGTTTGCCCTGGAGCTTCAGTAATAAATCGGACTTGCAAACCTGATAAAGCAAGATAAGAAGAAAGAAACAAAATCAACGCAATAAACCCAATAAAAATTCGTTTATCTTTTTTGAGTATGATCCCGATATAGAAAAACCCGAGAAGAAAGGCAAACCAAGAAGCACGCGAGTATGTCAGAACAAGAGCTGGGATGGCCACAAGAAAAAGAAGACCCAAATGCTTTTTCTCTATCCAATTCTGTTTTTCATAAAAAAATCCAGCAGCTATCAAAAGGAAGAAGTAAAGGAAATTTCCTAAACGATCATACCGACCAAACGTGGCAAAAATGCGTGATCCCGGATCCCAGAATTGAGAAACACCAGCGGTCAAAGTGATTTCCCCAAATGTTCTTGCGTCTGATGGAAGCAAAAACAAATCCATGGGTTCTCCAATAAACGATTGTGCAAGTCCAAGAAGAGATTGAAAAGCCACGATTCCAAGCATGATCATGGTCATTGTTTTGATGTAGGTCTTGGAGGGCCGCAAATAAACGACAAGGAAAAAAACCAAAATAAATCGGATAATCTGCCGTGTTCCAAGAATTGCAATTGTGGGATCCACGGAATGAATCAAGGCAGAGGAAAGAAGCACGATAAGAAAAAGGATAAATGGAAGATCAAGTGGCGTTTGTTGAAGTTTGATTTTTCCAGAAAGCCATTTCCAAAGCACAACAACGCAAAGGATATAAATCAATCCTTCTGAAAAATATCGCGCAACGACATAAATGTCATCTGAAATAAACTTCAAGATAACTGTTTCAAAAGGAAGATAAACCGCAACAAAGCCAAGTGTCCAAAGCGGTTTATAAAAACTGAGAATAAAAAAACCGACTGCTAAAACAATCGATAAGACAAAAAAAGGAGAGAAAATGGATTGTGCAAGAATGAACACGACAAGCAAAGCGAACAAACCAAAAATCAGAAGCGTGACATGCTCCTCCGCGTGTCGATAAACAGAACGTAAATTCACCATAGATGCCTTTATTGTAGCATGTGAGAAGAGGATTGAGGAGATGAAGGAACAAAAAAGGCACTGAACAAATGTCAGTGCCATCGCACAAGGCGCGTGCTACGGAAGCACAACCTCGAAAGAACCATCGTAAGAATAGTCCACGCTCATGAACGTGCCAGTACCGGTAAAGGCACTGGAGATCGTAGAACTGTCAGAGAACTCACCGTCCCAATCCAACGCAAGAACGGCCTGGCTCGAGAGAATCTCCCCTTCGACCGTGAGGTCAGAGAGAATGTCCGCCTCGACCGTACCGATCACATCACCTGCGTAGTAGTACGCGAGTGCGCCCGAGAACGTGCAGACCACGTTGCCCTCGATCATGGGATCAGTCATCACATCCACATCCAGGACAATGTCGCCCTCGCAGACATCCGAAAGACCCCAGCCCATCTCGTCATTGACCGTGATGGAGAAGGAACCCTCGTACACACCCTCGTACAGGCAATCGGTCTCATCGACCGTGCCATCGCAATCCTGGTCCACGCCGTCGCCGCAGACTTCGAGCGCGCCAGGGTAGGTCCCCGCATCCGCATCATCGCAGTCCGAGTTGTCCTCGAGATAGCCGAAGGGCTGCTCGCAGGCATTCATGGTGTTCTCGGCGTCGCCGTAGCCATCACTGTCGCTGTCCGCGTACCAGGTGCTGGCGTCCAGAGCATCCGACTCGTCAAGCGAGCCGTCGCAGTCGGTGTCCACGCCGTCGCAGTATTCGTCGGCACCCGGGAAGGTGTCAACACTGGTGTCGTTGCAGTCCGTGCTATCGACCGTGTACCCAGAAGGAATCGTGCAGGCAACCAAGCTCATGCTCACATCCCCGTAGCCATCACTATCGCTGTCCGCGTACCAGGTGCTGGCGTCCAGGGCATCATCCTCGTCCACTTCGCCGTCGCAGTCACTGTCCACGCCATCGCAGTACTCATCGGCACCCGGGAAGGTGTCAACACTGGTGTCGTCGCAGTCCGAATCGTCAGGCACGTAGCCTTCCGGAGCACTGCAGGCTTCCGCAGAGGTAAAGGCATCGCCGTAGCCGTCGCCATCGCCATCCGCGAAGTACATCGCACCAAGATCCTCGTCCACCGCGCCGTCGCAGTCGTTGTCCAGGGTATCGCAGTACTCACGCGCGTCTGGATGAACATTGGCAGCGATGTCGTTGCAATCCGTGTCATCTGCCACCGTACCCGAAGGCGCGTAGCAAGAAACGGAATACACACTGGCATTGCCATAGCCGTCACTGTCGAGGTCCTCGTACCAGGTACTGGCATCCGCGGCATCATCTTCATCGACCACGCGGTCGCAGTCATTGTCCATGCTGTCGCACAGCTCGATCGCACCAGGGTTGGCCGCGCTCTCGCTGTCATCGCAGTCCGTGTTGTCCATCACATAACCCAGGGGGGCGTAGCAGGAAGTGGAGTTCACGCTGGCATTGCCGTAGCCATCACTGTCGCTGTCCGCGTACCAGGTGCTGGCGTCCAGAGCATCCGACTCGTCAAGCGAGCCGTCGCAGTCATTGTCCACGCCGTCGCAGTACTCATCAGCATTGGGATTGATGGCAGGATCAGTATCATCGCAATCCGTGTTGTCCCACACCCACACACCGTACTCGGTGGGCAGGGTATCGTTGCAGGTGCTCGAGGTATCGGAATTGTTCCCGAACCCATCTCCATCATCATCTGCATAGACCCACGTGAACAAAAGACCTTCACTGATCTGACCATCGCAGTTGTTGTCGATATCGTCGCAGATCTCCTCTGCACCCGGGTTCACCGAGGCATCGGCATCATTGCAATCCGTGGCATCAACTACGAAACCGGAAGGCACCAGACAGGCTTCCACGGTCGAAACCGCATCGCCGTAACCATCGCCGTCGTTGTCCGCGTAGTAGGTGTTGAGCAGACCTTCGTCCACTTCACCGTCGCAATCGTTGTCCTGCTCATCGCAGTACTCAGTCGCGCCAGGGTTGGTATCGACATCATTGTCATTGCAGTCCGTGCCCTCGGCCACGAAGTCCGTGGGCTGGAGGCACGCCATGGTCGTGATTTCCACGTTGCCGTAGCCATCGCCATCCGTGTCACCGTACCAAGTCACGCCACCCTCGACATCATCATCCTGATCATCGGTCATACCATCACAGTCGTTGTCGATGTTGTCGCAAATCTCGGAAGCATCCGGAGAAATGGTGGCATCCAGATCGTCGCAGTCATCCCCGTTGGTCACGAGGAAATCCTGCCCATTGCACTCCTGCGCCATGTCTGCGTTTCCGTAGCCATCGCCATCCGCATCCACGTACCAAGCATCAGAAATGACGTTGTCGTCCACGACTCCGTTGCAATCGTTGTCCAGACCGTCGCAGATCTCTTCAGCCGAAGGGTTGATGTCCGGATCCATATCATCACAGTCACCTGCAATGTCCACGGAACCAGATGGTTGATCGCATGCAAGCAATTCGAGCTCATCCGTGCCATAACCGTCACCATCGAAATCCACATACCAGACCTGCTTCTCACAGGTGTCGTTCTGATCCGAATTACCATCAGGAATGCTCGCGGGTTGGAAAATGTCACAGCCACCAAGAAGAAAAAGACAGAACACCAGGGTTGAACGCATGAGACCTCCTCAGGTCGTTGCGGGTTTTTGTCGGGGTTGGGGGTTGTTGTTGATGTAGCGCGTGCCAGGCCAACACGCGCGGTTGTAGAGAACACAAAAGAGATGACCTGACGAAAACCGCCTATTTCTAAGCGTTTTTCGTCAAAATATCTCTCTGTTTGTGATTAAATTGACGGATATTTATACCATTTTAAGCCAAAATTGTCAACCCTTCGTTCTCTTTCATGTCAAATGCGACATAGCGAATTCATTAGGTGTTTTCATGTTTAATGAAAGGTGTGGACGTTCATAAAGATAGTATTTCATGTAG
>LCMS01000027.1 GCA_001002765.1 Candidatus Uhrbacteria bacterium GW2011_GWE2_46_68
CTGGGCGCGGGCTGGAGCTGTGGCAGTCGTCAGGCCGACCTCGACAGGTTTGTTCCTCATGGGCGGGGTGAGGACATTGGCGTGCGGTTTTCGGTGGTGATTTAACCCTTGCCCATTTTTCCGATAAAGGAGATTTCTAACCATCCGGCACCTCCGGATGTTTTTGATACGAAAAAGACTCCCCAGTCAGGGAGTCAGAACCGTTAAAATCTACGGGAAAGATAGCGTTGCCAAAGTTCATCTATGATCGCCACACGCGTTCCACCAGGGGCAAACGTATGTAAGTTTGAGATGCCACGAGCCCACAGCACGTGAGCGCGTATCGTTTCCGTGTCCGCGTTTTGCAAAAGATCTTCAAAAAAATCACGGAATACTTGAGGAGGATTTACGAGAAACCAAGCTGCCAGGTGATCGGGGCGAAACTCGGTATACAATTTTTTTCGCAGGTCAGATGGCAAGTGTTCCCAGATGATCAGGGTTTCTCCTTGTGAACACACATTGGCTGTTCCAATCAAGGAGCGCCAATTTTCAAGCGAGTATTTGGCTGTGCCCACAAGCAAAATATCGGCAAGGACAAGATAGGAAAGTGGGCTACCGAGCACCTTTTGGATGGTCTGGTAAGTCCAGGCTACACGTCTGATTACTTCTCGTATTTCTACAACACAAAAGGCACTCTCATTTTTTTCGCAAAGACAAAGAGCCAGAGAGGATCGTTCGCTCCATCTACAACGCGTCGTGAGTTTAAGCGAGTAGGCAATATCTGCACGGCGCATGCCCGACCAAATACGCAACAGTGCTTCCGCATCCTTGGTTGCATGTCGATAGGAACGTAGGAGTGGCTCCAAAGCAAAGGTATCGGCGAAACGTTGACGTTCCTCTGGCGGCCAAAGGTCAAATCGTGCAACCGCATCAGCCAATTGTTCCAAGTCACGGATATTTTTTGTATATGTCCACGGCTTTTCCAAACGCGTACGATTTTCATCAAGGAGAAAATGATCAAAACCGGGCACATAAGCAAACAAGCGATGTCCCCAAAATGAAAGCAGCTCTGCATCATCCACATGTTCGATATCTTTGACGACTTGGAGATAAAATTCTCTGGTTTGTCCAACCATACGCTCAAAGGCAAGCCCGGCCATCTTCAAGATGGCATAGAAATCTTTTTCATTGCAAGCTTCCTTGAAAATATCTCTACTCTGTTGAAAAGCCACAGTCGCAAATTTTTTTGCCACGGATTCGGAAGACGGAAGTAGATCGGGTTCCAGCATCAATCGATGAAGAAAAAGTCTCGTGGTTTTAAGATCCACACACACAAAACGTTCCGTGCCGCTCGCACCCTTCCATTCCGTATGACATCGCCGTGATTCTCCCCATCCTTCTCCCATAGCATTGATGAGCAGAGAGCATAGGAAAGGGCACCACAGACCACCGATCGGGTTGGGAATCGTGGGATTGCGTCGGACAAATTGTGCAGCGGCAAATTTGCTCACATCCTTGGGGCTGATAACAAGCATCCAATGGACGAGTTTTGCCAAACGCGTTTCTTCTTTTACACGCGCAATCATGTCACGCAAGGAAACCTCTTCCTCATGGGTACCGATCGGAAATCCTTTTGCGTCGAGAAGTTCGCGCGTGATAGCTGTGTGCAGGGTTGCTTCGGTTTCCGGATCTGTAATACCGTACCAACGTTCACAATCTTCAGTGACGCGAATACGCGCATGTGACCACACATCTTTCATGTCGGTAAGAAGACGATCAAACCGCTGGATGGCGGCAAGGATGAGAGCATCAGTGCTGTACTTGCGCAGAAACGCGCCAGCTACTTCAAGCGGGTCACGATCAGATTTCTTGCTTGTGATCCATTCCGCCGCCTGACATTCCAGGATGTAGTTGAGAAGAATGAGCGAGATTGCTACGGCTCGTTTAGCATCCTCTTCTTTTGTAATATTCAAACGGAAGCGTTGAACCACAGGACCCAAAGCTTGGGACACGAGTCCGCTTTTTTGAGCAAACAGTTTGGGATCACGTTCTTTGAGCGCACGCACAGTTTGCACGCGTCGTCCCAGGACAGATTCCAAAGACGCAATAACCATTTGAGTGTTCATGGAAAAACCTCGGTTGGAAAGAGCGAAACTCTCCAGGAGTTGAAGAGTCTTCGTCCACACACAAAAAGATTGTGTAGAGACGAAGAAGACCTGGGGGTGGGCCAGGTCTCGTAAGCGTGGCCGAAAGATCAGCCGATCGTGATCACGTTTCCCCTCCGAGAGGGGCACGGAGGGAGAAGATCTTCCTCATCGAGAGTCAGATCGATTTCTTCGATAGGCGACAAGACGACGTGATCTGCAAGTTCCCGATTGAGGATATCGTGGTGCACGCCAACGAGTTCGGTTTCGATATCCTCTATCGTTTCTTCCATCGACTTCAAAGCGCGCTCATAGACACCATTCTCTCTTGCTTTTTCGAGGAAATCTTCCCAAAGATCTTCATCCACTTGGAGGAGACCTTCCGTTTGAGCCTTGAGAACAAAGACAAGCAGGAGAAATACGGCCTCTTCCATGACCTCGGAAACCCAATCCTCGTCCGGACTTTCCAGGATGCTGACGAGGTATGCATAGGCCCGGCACGGACACAGACGAATCATGGCCGTCTTGGTTTCTCCGGTCAGGCGGTCGGTCACATCAAAGCGGAATCGCTCTCTCATTGCTTCGATGCGTTCATCATCTTCCTCGAGAAGTTGCCAGATCTCTCGCGTGGCCGTGAGATGGTCATGCAAGATCAGGTCGTGTGCCAAGACGCTGGCTACACATTCGGCGGGAAGAAAGGCGACATTGGGGACCGCAAGTTCGCTTGCCGAGGAGGAGACAACTACGGCCTGGAGATCATGGGGGAGTTGTGCCACGAGCATGCGAGCTGCCTGCGGCGAGTACCGTGTGGCGTCCGTGAGATATTGGGAAAGGGCTGTCACAGCCGCATGTGAGGTAAGCGGGTTGGAGATTTGCGCGATGACTTCTTCTACGTGCTGGGTTGTGACCATTTCGTGGGGCATGGTGTCTCCGTGAGAAGGGGGTTTTGAAGGAACAATTCGACAAAAAACACTAGCATTCAAAGAGGGTACTGTCAAAGGAAAAATCTTATTTTTTACGTTTTTTCAGGGAATAGTTTCGTTTTTATTCAAACGTAAAAAGACCCTTGGAGGGTCTTAGGAGTGCCAAAGCCTTTCGCGCAGTTTGGCAATAATCTTCCAGTGATCAAATCCCATTTCTTCTTCTGTGAGATCGCCGATGAGGCGGATCAGAACTTGTTTGGCATCCGTGTCAGCCTTGAGCTGTGCGGCTACCGAAGAATCGATGTGTGCCAGATAGACGATGGAGAGGGTGTGGTCAGGGCGAGGATCGCGAGAAGGATCATCAAGGACCATGAAGAGTTCAAAGATGTCCGACCTCAGATCCAGTCCGACTTCTTCCTTGCACTCACGTACACAAGCGGTGAGAGTCGTTTCTCCTTCGTCGACATGTCCTCCGGGGAAGACCAGGTGATCTTCAAAAGGATGATAGGCACGCTTGATGAGAACTACCCAGGAGCCATTGACGACAAGGACAATGTCCACGGTGGGAAAAACACGCGCATGTTTGGGAGCCATGGAGAACCTCCGAGAAAAGGAACGCGGCATTACCTTACCACAGGACTCTATCATGGCAAGGTTTGTTATTTTTTCGTATACTGTAGTTAAGAAAAGGAGGATATGTTTACTCGCAAAAAACAACTCACTCTTGAACGATGGTTTTTTCTTATTGTAGCGGCTGTGGTCGTATATTTGTTTTGGAAAATTATTGAACCGTTTGCCTTAGTGGTGGTGACCGCAGGTATTACGGCGATTGTTCTTTCTCCGCTTGATATCAAATTGCGTCATCTGCTCAAGTCACGGAAATTATCTGCCGCGTTTCTTTCACTGGGTACATTTTTATTGATCGTGATCCCTTTGTTTTTTATTTTGATTCTCATTGGTACACAAGCCTCGGAGCTTATTCAAGTTTCTTTGGCACAAGGAGGATGGCTTCGGTCTTTTCAGATGGATCATCTCGCGCTGTTCCAATCTCTTCCCGCTTTTGCACAAGAGCGATTGATGTCCATCAATTTGGAGACTGTCGGATCCGGAGTGGCCGCATGGGCGCTAGAAAATGTGGGAGAACTTTTTTCAAGTACCACTCAACTCCTGCTTAATACTTTTTTATTTTTTATCGCCTTGTATTATCTCCTTGTTGATCGCGAAAAATTGTATCAAGAATTGTTGACCTTGAGTCCATTTCGCAATTCCGTGGACGAAAAGATTTTGGCGAGGATTACCAGCACCATCCGTCATGTGGTTTTTGGTGCGCTTTTACTGGCGATCGTACAAGGGGTTTTTGCAACAATCGGGATGAGTCTTTTTGGCGTGCCCGGTGCCATGATCTGGGGAGGACTGACGATTATATCAGCCTTGGTTCCTCTTGTCGGGACTGCGCTTGTTTTGGTTCCGGCGATTATTTACTTGTTTATGATCGGACAAGTGGAAGCCTCGGTTGGACTTGCTGTTTGGGCCGCAATTGTGGTGGGGGCATCGGATAATCTTTTGGCGCCGTATTTCATCAAGGGAACAACCCATATGCACATGTTCCTTGTATTGCTTTCTGTTTTGGGAGGATTTGCTGTGTTTGGATCCATTGGGTTTATTATTGGTCCTACGATTCTAGCCGCTTTTCTTGCCGTGCTCGAGTTATACAAATCTGGGATTTTACACGAACGCACAGGGCTAAAGTTTTAAAAAAAGAAGTGGTCGCCCCACTTCTTTTGTATTACCATAGGGATACCTATGTCTTTTTTTCGACCAACTTCAGAATCTTCTCTGTCTGCCACCCCTGCGGAGGCAGTCCCGCCTGTGGCGGGATCACCGGATGCAGAAGTGAGGGTCCAGCGCACTTCGGAAATACTAGGTGAAGCTATCATGGATTCGGTTTCAAGTGTCCGTGATTCTTTGCCCAAAGAACACCGCACACACTTTGAAACTCTGCGTCAAGAGATTATTGATTTTACAAAAGCTCAGGGGATTTCCAAAGAATCTCTTGGTAAGCCCGATCTCCTCCGCGAGGCGACCTGTAAACTCTCCACTCCAGATCTCGAACGACTTGCCGATCTTCTCGAACGCTTTGAGCATCTTGTAAAATACAAAGAACCCAAGAAAGAAGACTATACCGAAGCCCTCGAGTATGCCGAAGAGTTTTATCACCTTCGCGAGCAATATACTTCTCAAGTCTCCCTTCTCGAACAAGTAAGCATCCTCAAAGAAGGAGCCATCCTAGGCATAGATAACAAGAAATATCCCATCCCCACCTTGGAACAAATCGCCATGCGTCTTTTTGAACGCCGCGAGACCCTACGCACTAAACACGACCAAGGCTTTACCAAGCTCCTCCTTCAAATACAAAAAGGATAATCCCACTTTTAATCTCGATACTCATGAACCCCTTTGGGCATGGTCAGACTATCAAGGAGCAGATATAGGAGATTCTCCAAATCTTGTCTATTATCCACAGTCTTTTACAAAAGAAGGTCATGGGGGGAAGACAAAGGCACAGATACTCAAAGAACAAGCCCAAGGACGATGGACCCCTGCCTTTGCAGGGGTGGCAGGAGGGAAGGGATTGGGAACCCCAGGTTGGACGGTTCATCTTCTCCAACCTTCTAATCCTTCCGATCCACATTCCCCGGGCTTTGCTCATATTCCCCGTGAAGGCCGAGGAACATCCCAAGGAGACCTCGTCCCTCGTCCTTCTCTTGAAGCAAGCAAAACTCCCAATGAATATCTTTCCATTCTTCAAAGTGATCAAGGTGATAAAGACTCTCCTTATCGTGGTGAAACAGGCATGACTCCCGAAGATTGGATCACAGCCTTTATGATTCATCTTTCCGAAACAGGAAAACCACTGGATGACTACTACGCAAATGACACAGAAAGCATCTCTTACCTCACAGGAGCTTTTTTTCAATCCTCCGTCCTTGTGCCTTACGCATATTGGGGCCGTGGCGATCGGCAGGCCGGCCTCAATGGGTATGATCCTCGTGATCGGGATGAGCGCGTTGGCGCGCGTTTTTCGGTGGTGGTTTAACCTTTGATACCTATGTCTCTTTTTCGACCAACAGTTTTCACAAAAAGTGAAAACTGTCCCTCCGAAGTCCCGCCAACGGCGGGACGAAGGGGGACTCTGTTTCCAGAACAACACCGCACACACTTTGAAACTCTACGACAAGAGATCATTGATTTTACAAAGGCTCACGGGATTCCCAGAGACACACTTTCCAAGCCCGACCTCCTGCGCGAGGCTACAAAAAAACTTTCTACCCAAGACCTTGAACGACTCGCTCTCCTTCTCGAACGCTTTGAGCATCTTGTAAAATACAAAGAACCCAAGAAAGAAGACTATGCTGAAGCCCTTGAACACGCTGAACGTCTTTACCATCTTCGTGAGCAATATACTTCTCAAGTCTCCCTTCTTGAACAAGTAGGCATCCTCAAAGAAGGAGCCATCACTGGCATAGATGGAAAGATTTATCCCATCCCCACCTTGGAACAAAT
>LCMS01000028.1 GCA_001002765.1 Candidatus Uhrbacteria bacterium GW2011_GWE2_46_68
GGAGGGACAGTTTTCACTTTTTGTGAAAACTGTTGGTCGAAAAAGAGACATAGTTTTAATGAGAGTGACTATTCGCCGATAAAAATCTTTCCCTGGTATGTGATCAGTCATCACACATATGACAGCCAGACACTATACGATGAAGGATAAAGATAAAGAATAAAAAAAGGACAAAGATTAAAGGTCAAAGGTTAAACCACCACCGAAGACCGCACCCCAATGTCCCCACCCCGATCACGAGGACCATTCCTGTCGAAGTTAACCCGCCGACTGACACGGCCCCAATACGCGTAAGGCACAAGGATGGAGGATTGAAAAAAAGCTCCTGTAAGGTAAGAGATGCTTTCTGTACCATTTTGCCAGTTATCCATTGGTTCTCCTGTTTCTGTGAGGTGAATCATAAAGGCTATGGTTTTGAACTTCTCGAAGGAGGGAGAGATATTCATTGGGAGATTTACCTGCTTCAAGAGGAGGACGGGGGTTCTCGTCTCCTTGATATATTCCTTGGCCTTCACGGGGAATGGAGGCAAAACCTTTTGGAGTTTCGGTATCTTGATTGTCTGGGTTTGAGGGTTGGAAAAGATGAACGGTCCAACCAGGGAACCTTGTTCCACTCCCTCCTGCCACCTCTGCGGAGGCAGGGGTCCATCGTCCTTTGACTTGTTCTTTGAGTATCTCCATCTTGGTCTTTCCTTGATGATCTTTCGGATCAAAAGACTGTGGCTCATAAACAAGATTTGGAAAATCCCCTATGTCTGCTCCTTGATAGCCTGACCATGTACAGCGTGGATCGTCCGTATTTAGATCAAAGGAGGGATTATTCCTTTTGTATTTGAGAAGGAATTGTTTGAGTGTTTCTCGGAGAGTATCAAGGCTCATCCCGAATGGAACAAGGAGGAGTTTGGTAAAGCCTTGGTCGTGTTTGGTGAAAAGTTCGCTACGGCGTTCAAAGAGACGAATGGCAATTTGTTCCAAAGTGGGGATGGGATAGGTGTTACCGTCTATACCTAGGATGGCTCCTTCTTTGAGGATACCTACTTGTTCAAGAAGCTCTACTTGAGAATCGTATTGCTCTTTGAGGTGATAATACTTCTCCGTATACTCAAGGGCTTCGGTATAGTCTTCTTTCTTTGGTTCCCCATTCTTAAGCAGATATTCAAAGCGTTCGAGAAGATTGGCAAGTCGTTCAAGGTCTTGAATGGAGAGTTTACTGGTCGCCTCGCGCAGGAGGTCGGGCTTGCCAAGAGATTCTCTGGAAATCCCATGAGCTTTTGTAAAATCAATAATCTCTTGTCGCAGAGTTTCAAAATGCGCGCGATATTGTTCGGGCAAAGAATCACGAACACTTGAAACCGAATCCATGATGGCTTCGTGGAGGTTTGCTGAAGTGTGCTGGACTCCTGCCTCCGCAGGGGCGGCAGAAGAAAAAGACTCTGAAGTTGGTCGAGAAAAAGAAACCATATGTTTACTCCTCTTGATTCGCTTTTGAAAAACGATCGGATGCACCCAATTCCTTGCGTAAATACGCTTCCATAAATGGTTCAAGGTCTCCATTCAAAACCGCTTGCGGATCTTGGGTTTCAAATTCGGTGCGATGATCTTTCACTAATTTGTACGGATGAAGAACATAAGAGCGGATTTGATTTCCCCACTCCGCACTTTGATATTCCCCCCGCAACTTTTGTTTTTCCTTGCGCTGTGCTTCCAGTTGTATTTGATACAAACGAGATGCGAGAACCCTCATAGCTGTTTCTTTGTTTTGTTGTTGCGAGCGCTCATTTTGACAAGTCACTGTCGTTTTTGTTGGAAGATGCACAATGCGCACGGCAGAATACGTGGTATTCACACTCTGTCCCCCATGCCCACCAGACATAAATGTATCAATGCGAAGATCTTTTGGATCAATCTCCATCTCGGGCAGTTCTTCAAATTCTGGGATGACTTCAATAAGAGCGAACGTGGTATGCCTCATTTGTTCGGCATCAAAAGGAGAAATGCGTACGAGGCGATGCACACCGGCTTCGGATTTGAGATACCCATAGGCATAACGTCCTTCCACACGAAAGGTAATACTTTTAAGCCCGACTTCTTCTCCGCGTGATTCGCTCAAAATCTCCACGACCCACCCTTTTTTCTCAACAAATCGAGCCAACATACGATAGAGCATCATAGACCAATCATTGGCTTCGGTTCCACCTGATCCGGCATGAACAGACACAATGGCTCCAAAGGCGTCATAGGCTCCGGAAAAAAGCGTGGCAAATTCCATGGATGAAAAACGTTTTTCCAAGTCATCCACCTTGGCGGTTACTTCATCATGTAAGCTTTCTTCATTTTCCGCAATCGCCAACTGGGTCATCTCTTCCAAATTTTCTATTTCGGAAAGAAAATCTCTCCATGTTTGAAGTTCGCTGCGTAAATCTGCGACTTGTTTGGACACCTTACGCGCTTGATCGGGTTTGGACCAAAAATCCGCGCTTTCCATTTGCGCTTCCAAGCTTTTGATCTGAATCTCTACGGTATCCAGGTCAAAGCAACCCCCAGGTGCGGGAGGTACGCTCGTGCAGATCTTGGATGCGAGACAAGAGTTCTTTCATACTGCGACGACTGGAAAAATCCAGACTAAAAAGAGACCTCCAAAGGAGGGCTCTTTATTATTTAAAGTTTGATATCTTTGGCGTACTTTCCTAAAACTGGCATCTCCCACATATTGCCGTTAAGGGCGTTTACGATGCCAAGCAAAACAAGAATCAAAATACCGATCGATCCCAAAACCCAAAGCACTTGGCCCACAAATGGAACCACATTGACAAGCCAAAGAATAAGCCAGGCAATAAGAAGTACCAATCCTTGTTTGCCATGATGTTGAGCAAAAGGACTGTCTTTTTTGAGAAGAAGCGGAAGGAGACACAAAAATCCCAAATATCCTAAAGCAGCGATTATTTTATTTTCCTCTGCATCTTTTGGATTTACGGCCTGTGGCATGGTGCTATGTTGCATGGTTTCCATAAAAAATAGTTATGAATGATCGACTTTAAGATAGCAAAATGAGAGCGAAATGAACAGGTATCACAACAAAAACACCCGAGATGCCTCGGATGTTTTTTGTTACCGGATGACCCCACCTTCGCTCAGCTTTGTTGAACTTCGGAGGGGCAATATTTTGTGTGTAACCACACAAAATATTACATCCCCATATGCATACCACCTCCCATGCCGGAAGGTGCGGGCTCTTCTTTCTTTGGAATCTCGGTTACGGCCGCTTCAGTTGTGATAATCATAACCGCAATGGATACAGCGTTTTGAAGCGCGCTACGCGTCACCTTGGCCGGATCAATAATCCCTGCAAGGGTCAAATCTTCATACACATCGGTGGCAGCATTGTATCCGAAACCGTCTTTATTTTCTTTCACCTTCTCTACAACAACCGCCCCATCTTTTCCTGCATTCTCCGCGATCATACGAAGCGGTTCTTCCAAGGCGCGACGTAAAATGGAAAGTCCTACACGCTCATCTCCTTCCACTTTGGCATTTTCCAAAGCGGATAAAGCGCGTAAAAATGCAACACCACCTCCTGGAACCACACCTTCCTCCACTGCAGCCTTAGTCGCTTCAACGGCATCGGTAATGCGATCCTTCTTTTCTTTCATCTCAGTCTCGGTTGCCGCTCCTACCTTTATTACTGCCACTCCACCGGAAAGTTTGGCAATGCGTTCTTGAATCTTTTCTTTTTCAAAATCCGAATCGGTTTGCTTAAGTTGTTGGCGCAGTTGTGCCACACGATCCTCAATCGCCTGCTTTTCTCCATGACCATCGACAATGGTTGTGTGGTCCTTGGTCGAAACAACTTTATGTGCCTGACCCAAGTCTCCGATCGTTGCTGTATCGAGTTTCAACCCCACTTCCTCGGAAATCACTTTTCCACCCGTGAGAACGGCAATGTCCTCAAGTGTAGCTTTTTTACGATCTCCAAATCCTGGAGCCTTAATCGCCAACGTATTAAACGTGCCGCGTAATTTATTGACTACCAAGGTGGCCATGGCCTCCCCATCAAGCTCATCGCAAATAATCACCAATTCTTTTTTACCGGCATGCGCAACTTTTTCTAGGAGAGGAAGAATATCTTGAATAGAACTGATCTTTTTGTCTGTGATCAAAATATGGGCATCTTGATACTCGGCTTCCATACGATCGGGGTTGGTGATCATGTAAGGAGAGGCGTATCCGCGATCAAATTGCATGCCTTCCACGACTTCCACATCCACACCAAAAGTTTGAGATTCCTCAACCGTAATCACACCGTTGTCTCCCACCTTTGCCATGGCCTCAGCGATCTTAGCTCCGATCTCGGCATCATTGGCTGAAATGGAGGCGACTTTTTCTATTTCTCCACCTTTAATTGGGGTGGCAATTTTTTCTTTAATCTCTTTTACAATCGCTTCGGTTCCTTTTTCCAGTCCTCGACGAATCGCTTGAGGATTGGTACCGGCAGTCACATTGCGCAATCCTTCGGCAATCAAAGCTTGAGCCAAAATGGTTGCTGTCGTTGTTCCGTCTCCGGCCACATCGTTGGTTTTGCTGGCGACTTCTTTGACCAGCTCGGCACCTAAATTTTCAAACTTGTCTTCGAGTTCGATTTCCTTGGCCACAGTCACTCCATCTTTTGTCACGATGGGTGCGCCGTAACCGCGATCCAAGATGACATTGCGTCCTTTGGGACCCAAGGTCACTTTGACCGCATTGGCGAGTTGATCCACCCCGCGTTTGAGCGCAGCGCGTGTTTCCTCGCTATACATGATTTGTTTTGCCATAGTCTAAATAATTAATCTTCCAAAATAGCCATCACATCCTCCATGCGAATGACCAGATATTCTTCGTCACCGACTTTAACCTCATCGGGGGCGTATTTTTTAAATATGACTTTATCGCCTATCTTTACCTCCATAACATTACGCTGACCGTTTTCCATCATCTTGCCAGGGCCCACGGCAATCACTTCTCCCCGTTCGGAGCGCTCTTTGCTCACCGTATCGGGGATGATAATCCCTGCCTGAGACGTTTCTTCGGCAGAAATCGATTTTACAATAATATGATCTCCTAAAGGTCGAGGGTTCATAGTGCATTTCGACTTAAGAATAAGTAAAGGCATATTAGCAGTCTTCCTCATAGAGTGCCAGAGACGACGATTATTGTAAGAAAAAAAATAAAAACGTCAACCTTTGGGGTCAGGTCTTTACCTTTTACCTAAATCCTAAACTTGCTTATTCCGCGCAGCTTGCTGCGCGGTTACCGCTTAAGTACGATAGGAGGGTATGAGAGCGGTCAGAACAACAGAACACAATGTTTATCAA
>LCMS01000029.1 GCA_001002765.1 Candidatus Uhrbacteria bacterium GW2011_GWE2_46_68
ATTTTGTTAACATCAGTTTATCATTCCTTCTCCTCCCCTCATAGAATACAAAAGAGACCGGTGTGGGGTACCGATCTCTTTCGCTATTTGAAAGCCTGCTTTTGACCCTGCAAAAGCACGCCTTCTATTGAAGAAAGAACGTGAATTGTGAAAAGAACGGTAGTTGATGTTGCTCTCTCTTAAACTGTAAACACCAACGATTTTCCGAAATGCCCTTACAGTGGTTGCTCGACTGTGATGTCGCCTTCACTTATAGGTGCAAATTCGTCGATAATGATTTCGATCGGACTCTCCGAACTCGCCGGATCTTCTTCTGCAACTGTTTCTTCTTGCAATACTTCGGTGGGGACTTCTGTCTCGATTATTTCTTGAGGAACCTCTTCTGTAATAATCTCATCGGTGGCAATCTCCTCAACCATGGGTTCTTCCATCACCTCCACAGTGGCAATCTCCTCAACCAATCCAATCAAATGTTGTATCAGGATCTTCCTGCGCCGTTTGCACGATAAATCCGTTTTGATCCTTGGAAGAAACATACAAACGTACAGGAGCGTTTGGAGTCACGATCACGTACAAAGGAGCTGTTGCGGAAATCACATCATTAAATGTAGGATCTGATTCTTCAAAAAGGATGATCGCGCTTCCAAGTTGGGTACGCCCTGATCCCGACAAAGTGATCATAGTCTGTGGGGACGTAACGGCTGTCGTTGTCACCCATTCGTTTTGATAACTTGAGATCACGGTTTGAAGAGTAGCTTGGGTCTTTACCGTTCCGTCCATTTCAATTGACCACACGTCACCAAGACCCGCCAATCGTCCAATTGCAGTCACATCATATCCGCTCATGCTCAAACTGCCGCTCATGGAAAGATTGGAAAGATTTTGAATATCACTTCCGGACGCTGTGTTATACACATTGGCTGCAAACGTTTCTCCACCATCAAAATAACCGATATTCACAAAGGTGATGACGCTCTCGTCTTGACCCTCGGCTCCTTCATAAGGCTCAAGAGCATACCCGACAACCATACCAGGCTCGGTTGCCTTTTTGGCATAACCGGCTGTCGAAGAAATCGTCAAAGGATCCCCTACTTCGATCACACCCCCCTCCATGGTCACCTTGGTGGGCACACGACCGGCCAGAGCGATCGGATAAGACCCTGCTTCATTTTCTCCGGCAAGGAAACCCGGGCGTGTGGAAACAATGCCTGCGAGTTGATCACCTTCTGCGCTTGTCGCGCGACGCACCTTGGCACCGTCTCCTGCAAACACGACCACATCTCCGGATATTAAAATCTCGTCGGATGGGAACATTTCGGCAAAATCATAAGATCCTGTAGCCCAACCGCTTGCATTAGTGCGCATAAAGTCTCCTCCCGCACCCGAAGATCCGTCGTAGTAAATATATTTATCACTCTGCGCGGTGCCGCGATCGGAAGGATACAAGCGCCCGGCAATCATAAGGTCACCGGCAATCGAAAGAGTCCCTTCGTTTGTGATATACGCGACCTCGGTATCGGCGACGTTACGAATCGACAAACGATAATGATCCGCATCAGTCACATCATTCATAATCTTCATATCTACTGATTGCGCGACTGATCCGTCCCAAGCCGATCCACGAAGCGCCAGTCCATAAGAAGCATAGGTTGGATTGGCCGCATCAGCCTCTCCTAAAGAAGCGAGAATGGTTTCATCGGCAATATAGGTAGAACTTCCATCAGTGCTCACCACATTTCCCGCATACCAGATTGGATTCACATATACCATAATCTCCCCTATCCCTGAGCCCATATACGTATCAAGAGCAAACCCGATAATAGTTCCCGGTTCAGTGGCTTTCATCCCATAACCCGCAGCAGAGCTGGAAGTGATGGGATCTCCCACCGCGATCGCGCCGTTTTCATCGTTCACATGAACCATCACACGACCGACAAGAGCCACTGGCATGGGGTTATCCGTATCGGCAATGTTGTAACCGATCGAACTCCCATCCTCCCAGTTATCAACCGCCACCCCTAATAATTGATTTTGATAATCATTGCTGGATTTGACGAGTTGCACCATGGCCTCACCATGCTCGGTTATAACCGATGTGCTTCCGGTCACAACAATGTCTCCATAGGAAACATCCGTGGCCATAGGATAAATTTCCGCATAGTCTGCCTGACCGGCCACATTACAATCACCGACATTTGCCAGGCCTGTAAACGTATCGGCACCACTATGACACAAACGTTGCGTGTAGGTGATTGTATCATCCAAATTAAATTGCAAAGTTGTAAGACTTGCGGAAATAAGAGCCGTATTTCCATCGCGTAGGGCAATGGTTCCATCTGTCGCATTATCGATTGTCTCACCATTTTGAAGATCAATATCTATGTCCCAACCCGCGGCGATATTGATGGCACTTTCTGTTCCCGCTCCGGCAGTGATGCTGCCGATGTTGATTCCGTTAAGCGAACCGGCTCCAACTCCTGAAGCAAAAATATCTACACCATTTTGTGTTCCCCCTGTTGTAATCGATCCTGTCTCAACCAATAAACCGCTGCTTTGTAAGGTTCCACTTGTCTGGGTGATATTGGGCATCTGTACATGAAAACCTCTCCAAGAAAGAACGCCTGCTGTGCTATGAGTCATCGCGCCTGAAATGGAAATATCATATCCCGTATAAGTGGTTGAAGAAGTGCTTGTGAGCGCAGGCATATTTACGTCATGCCCCGTCACATTCACACCTGTGGCTCCTGTCACATTTGTCCGAAGATTGAGCGACATGCCGGTCAAGGCCGCGGCGATTGTTTCGGCCCCGCTATAATCCACATCAATGATTGTGCCCTGATTCAAAGAAGTATTGATATCCAAATCCGCGACCGTAGAATCCGCAAGACCGGTGATCGTGAGAGGCGATGTACCGACCGCCTGTCTTGTAAGCGTCATGGCTCCGGTTGTTGCAGCAACATCAAAATTTGGAAAATCTATCAAGGAAGAAGTACTTCCTATCAAAGAGAGAGTATCAAGCGCGGAACCGAAATAGATTGTATCAGCTGTCGTGTTATTTGTTCCGATATTAATTGTATTGCCTGCTGTTCCGGTTCCAATGTTTATTATTTTGGCATTATTACCGATTCCTACATTGACTGTTCCTGTTGTCCCGGAATCAATGGTAATACCCCCTGTAAGAACAGTATTGATGCTAAGAGAATTATCAGCAGTAAAGGTGCTTGCATTTGTTTCAATCGTGCCTGTGCTTGAATCAAGGGAAAGTGTTCCACCCGATGCATTTAATTGTAACGTCCCCCCTCCGCTGTCAACCGTAAGAGCTCCAGAGCCATCAATATGGGTTCCTGCAAGGGTTACATTTCCATTTTCCTCAACCATAAAGATCAATGCTGCCACATCATCTTCAATACGAATTGGCCGACCTGTGTTTTGTGATTTATCAACAACAATCTTAAGTCCATCTCCTGTAAAACCGCTTGCATCCACTCCATCCATAATAAGTTCAAGAAGATCACCGGAAAGAGTTGCTCCTGTGGCAGGATTTGCTGCAATCGTCATTCCTTGAGCCGTAGAGGCACCGGCAACGGTCGGTGCAAGAGAAAGATCAATAATGTTTCCGCTTGTATTGATCATATCCATGTCAATCGCGGAAGCGGAAGTCATGTTTGTCCCGGTGATATCAATAGCATCAATGTTTGAGGATGGAGTGAGATCAAAAGAATCCCATGTAATCGCTCCTCCAAACGTAACACCATTACCAAAATAAGCATCATCTTCCACATACAATCCATAATCCCAATTGGTTCCTTGTTGATAAATACCATATTCGGTTGCCGCCGTTGCTGCTGCCGGATCATTCACATGGAATCCATAAACTGTGGTCGATCCGTCTCCCGTAAGATTGGTCATATCAACATCAATTCCATTTACTGCGGCCGTTGCCGTTTCTGATGTCCAATCAATATCAATAATGCTTCCTCCGGCTGATTCCACATTCAAATCCATAATGGAGGCCGTTGAAGCGGCAAGTCCTGTGACGGTAAACGGGGAGGTTCCTACCGCTTGTTGCGTCAATGTCACCGCACCTGTTGCTTCGGCCACATCGAAGTAAGTTCCAACAATGGCATTCGCTCCAATATTCAATGCGTTCACAATTCCACTATCCGAGACATCAAGACCGTTTGTCATCATGTTGTTGCCGTCTACATTAATGTAGATGCCGCTTGAGACAACTTCGTTTCCGTCAAGATGATTAAGGTAGATGAACGCATCAGGGTTTCCTACCAATGTGCCATCATCGGCATTGGTCATTTTCAAAAGATAATTTTCTCCCACATCGGTTGCCGCCGTATCAGTAAACGTAAGGTCAATCACGCTCAATGTTTGGTCTGTAGCATGCGTCTGTGTAATCGTAAAATTCTCCGTGTTGGAAGAACTTCCCGTGACAAAATTAAAATCCGTATCTCCGGCTGTCGTTAGACCTCCGGTAAGGGCAAGAGAGCCGGTATTGAAGGTGCCGTCTGCCGTAAGCGTCATGAGGGAATAGGCATTGGCATCTTTGAAAGTTAAAACTCCACCAACCGGTATAACGATATTTGCGGTGGCATCGGTTGTTTTAAAAAGAGAATCCCAACCGTCAGCAATGCGTATGGCAGCGGATAATACTTCTTCATTAAAAAGCTCGGACTCGGTCAAGGTACCCACATTTAATCCTGAAAGAGTAAGGTCTTTTCCCGCGTCATCTCCGTTTCCGTCACTTGCCGTGGCTGTAAATGCATCAATACCTATGATGCTTACTGTTTTTGCAACATCGGTGGAATAGGAAGGAGTAAAACGCAGACCCGCACCGTTGGCATTGGTGATCGTGCTGATGATGGAAAGAATATCCACATTGTCAGTGACGGAAGTATCTCCTGTTCCCAAAACAAGAATGTCGGTTGTGGGAGATGTGTCTGCGTCTACAAGCATGCTCTCACCATCGGCAAGAGTCACCGTAAGATTTCCCACAGGATCAAGATCAAGGGCTCCGGCGGCGGCGATTTCTCCGGCGGCAACAAACGTCAAAGAATCGATATCCATGACTGTTCCTTCCACCGACACTTGTCCCATATTCCCTCCATCATCAATCGTGATGGAGCCGGTCGTGCCCGAAACATCAAACTCCGTGCT
>LCMS01000030.1:0-4401 GCA_001002765.1 Candidatus Uhrbacteria bacterium GW2011_GWE2_46_68
CTGGGCGCGGGCTGGAGCTGTGGCAGTCGTCAGGCCGACCTCGACAGGTTTGTTCCTCATGGGCGGGGTGAGGACATTGGCGTGCGGTTTTCGGTGGTGGTTTAACCTTTGATATTTATGTCCTCCCGTTTTGTTCATCTCCATACCCACAGTCACTACTCCTTGCTTGAGGCTTTGCCAAAGATTAAAGATTTGGTGAAACATATCAAGGCACAAGGCATGGATGCACTGGCTCTTACTGATCATGGGGCCTTGTATGGTGCCATCGAGTTTTACCAATATGCCAAGGAGGAGGGGATCAAGTCGATCATCGGGTTTGATGCGTGGGTGGCAGAAGAAAACAGAACACTCAAACGCGCGCGTATTGACGCTCATCCCCATCGCCTCACCTTGCTGGCGGAAAATTATGAGGGGTATCTTACTTTGATTCAACTTTCTTCGATCGGATTTTTGGAAGGGTTTTATTATAAGCCAAGGATCGATAAGGAGGTTTTAAAAGATCATCATGCCGGACTCATCGCTTTATCAGGCGGACACGGAAGCGAAGTCAACACTCATCTGCGCAACGGAAATAAATCTTCGGCTCTTGAAACCGTGCGTTTTTATTCTGATCTTTTTGGAGAAGGGAATTATTTTTTGGAGTTGGTGGATCGTCCCGAGATTGCAGAACAAGAAACCATCAATCAGCAGTTGATTGAGATCAGTAAAGAGGTTGGTGTGCCGCTTGTGGCCACCAAGGATACGTATTATCTCAAGTCTCGCGATGTGGAAGCGTGGAAGATTTTGAATTGCATCAAAGGAGGAAAAACACTCGAACATTTTGATCGTTTGAATCAATATGATTATGACGCGTCGGTTGTCAGTGCTGAGTATATGGAGGACCGATTTGCCGATGTGCCCGAGGCGCTTGAAAATACTCGGCGTATTGCCGATCGGTGCAATCTCACTTTGGAGCTCGGAAAGTGGAACTTTGCCAAGTTTGCGATTCCGGAGAGTAAAACATTTCGTGAAGTGTTAACGGAGAATGCTTTTGCCGGACTTGCACGCAAGGTTCCGGAAATCACTCCCGTACTCAAGGAACGTTTGGAGTACGAGATCAACATCATTGAGCAAAAGGGTTTTTGTCCGTATTTTTTGATTGTGTCCGATTTTATTTCTTGGGCGCGAGGACAAAATATTGTGACGACGACACGCGGATCTGCCGCCGGATCATTGACAGCATTTGCTGTGGATATTTCCATGATCAATCCCATGACGTTTGAGATTCCGTTTGAGCGGTTTTTGAATCCCGAGCGTCCGTCAGCTCCTGATATTGACGCGGACTTTGCCGATAATCGTCGCGATGAAGTGCTCGATTATGTGCGTGGAAAGTACGGACATGACAAGGTTGCGCAGATTTGTACGTTTGGAAAAATGTTGGCGCGTGGAAGTGTGCGCGATGTGGGGCGTTCGCTTGGATTTGAATATGACGAAGTGGATGCGATTGCCAAACTCGTTCCCATGGAAGCAAAAAATTTACGACAAGCGCTTGAGGAATCCAAAGAGTTTAAACAAAAATACGACACGGACGCCAATGTGCGGCGCATTTTGGATTTAGCACAACAGATCGAAGGGTGTGCTCGCCATGTATCCATTCATGCCGCTGGTACGGTGATTTCTCCTTCCGCGTTGACGGATTTTACTCCGCTTCAAATTGATACGCGCGAAGGCAAAATCATTACGCAATATGAAATGAAGGCTGTGGAATCGGCCGGGCTCGTAAAAATGGATTTTCTTGGTATTCGCAACCTTTCCATTTTGGGTGATGCGATTGAAATTGTGGCAAAGGTGAAAGGACAACGTATCGTACCGGAGGAAATGCCGCTTGATGATCAAAAAACGTTTCATCTTTTGGCTCAAGGGCACACCATGGGCGTCTTTCAGTTAAGCGGGGAGGGGATGACCAAATGGCTGGTGGAACTTAAACCCGAACGCGTGGAAGATTTGATGGCCATGGTGGCCTTGTATCGTCCGGGCCCCATGGAATCTATTCCAGAGTACATTCGCCGCAAACAAGACTCATCCTCAATTACATATCCCGATCCTCGACTCAAAGAGATTTTACACAAATCCTATGGCGTCTTGGTGTATCAAGACGACGTGATGTTGATCGCGATCAAACTTGGTGGTTATTCTTGGCTTGAGGCGGATAAACTCCGTAAAGCCATGGGCAAAAAGATTCAGGAGGAGATGGAAAAACAAAAGGTCAAACTTCTTGAAGGCTTTGTCGCACATGGTATGACTAAGACTAAGGCACAGGAAATATGGAAACTTATCGAGCCGTTTGCTCATTACGGATTTAACAAGGCTCATGCTTGCAGTTATGGAATGGTGGCCTATCAGACCGCGTACATGAAGGCTAATTATCCTTCCGAGTATATGGCTGCGCTTATGACCGCCGAATCGGGTGACCTCGAAAAAATCGCTTCGGCCGTGGTGGAGTGTGATCGTATGGGTATTCGTGTTTTGCCGCCGGATATTAACGAATCCCTCAAGCGTTTTACCTACGTAAACGATGAGACGATCCGTTTTGGACTTTTGGTTATCAAGGGGATTGGGGAGGAAGTGGTGGAAGCGATTATTACAGAGCGTAAAGATCACGGGTTTTTTAAAGATTTATCGGATTTCGTAGGAAGGATCAATCATCGCGCGTTTAATAAAAAATCTTTGGAGGCGCTCATTAAAGCCGGGGCCTTGGATCGTTTTGGAGAGCGCAAACAGCTTCTCGAAAACATGGACCGCATTCTCTTGCACAATAAAAGTATTCAAAAGCAAAAAGATCAGCAGCAGCGTACCTTGTTTGAAATGGCGCCCACGGTCATGGATCAGACAATCGCTTTGCGTCCGGTTGAGCCTGCCACCACGCAGGAGACCTTAGCTTGGGAAAAAGAATTGTTGGGGCTCTATGTTTCTTCTCATCCGTATAAAGTATTTCGCGAATTATGCGGTGCCTATTTGACCCCGCTTGCACAAGTACCGGATTGCAAGGATGGAAGTTTTGTGAAAGTGGGAGGACTGATCACAACAGTAAAAAAGATTGTGACTAAAAAAGGAGACCCTATGGCGTTTGTGGGATTTAACGATATGAAAGGAGATATAGAGCTGATCGTTTTCCCAAAAGTCTATGGGGAAATAAAAGATATTTTGGTGGATGGGGGATTGGCGCTTGTTTCGGCAAAAGTATCCAAACGTCCCGGAGAGGCGACAAAACTTCTTGTAAACAGCGTGATCCCCATGAAGATGGGGGAGGAGGCCTCTATGGCGTCTATGTTACAGTCCGGAATGTGGATTCTTCCTTCTTTTGCGGGGGAGATGGAGAGTTTCGCCATTCCACTGAAGGAAGAAAAATTGCACGTGCTTATTCGCGGGAAACCTTCTCAAGAAGTGGTGGCTGCTTTGCGGGAAATTTTAGAAGGGACATCAGGATCCGTTCCCGTGTACCTCACCATTCAGTCGGGCGGAGGACAACGGCAGATTTTGACTGATCATCGTGTGCGCCTCACACTTGCGATGCTTGATGCGCTGCGCGACCTTCTTGGGGAAGAAGCGGTAAAAGTAGTTTCATAAAAAATCGGAAAAAATCTTTCCGATTTTTTGTTTTCTTTTTTTTTGCTATACTAAAGATAATCTAACCCATGCTATGACTGAGAAAAAATCTACAAAGGTGCCGGCAAAAAAACGTGCACCGCGTAAATCATCGGTAAAAAAAGTTTCTCCTCCTCTGGAGGAAGAAAAGAAAGTTTCACAACAAGTTTTTGTACGCGAGCTCAAAACCGATCTCGAACCCCCGGTGCATCACACAAAAAAGAAGTCCGAGGTTCCTTCTCCTTCGCTTTCTTTTTACCGGAGACTGGTGATTGGTTTTGTCGGCATTGTCGTATTGGTATTACTGACTGTTCTTTATTTTTCCACACTCAAAGTTACCATTACAGTCACCCCAGTCTCCGAAGATATTTCCACTGAATTTGTTGTGGATATTGTGCCTGTTCCCGTATCTGCAAGTGAAATCAAAGGCATAGTTGCCACAGGCTCTATCGGTCGCACACAAACCTTTGTTCCCACAGGGGAGGGATCAACCGAGATGGATGACATTGCCAAGGGAATGGTGACGATTTACAACACTTCTTCCGCGAGTCAGACGCTTGTGAAAACCACCCGTCTTTTAACACCCGAGGAAGTATTGTTTCGTCTGGAGGAAGGAGTGACAGTTCCGGCAGGGGGAAGTGTAGAAGCCGTTGTGTATGCTGATGAAGTCGGAGCTTTGGGGAACATTGCTCCCACCACCTTTACCATCCCCGGCCTTTCCCAATCCAAACAAGCTTTGATTTATGCGGAAAGTACCGAGGTATTTACCGGCGGAGT
>LCMS01000030.1:4457-5333 GCA_001002765.1 Candidatus Uhrbacteria bacterium GW2011_GWE2_46_68
TTGATGTCCAAGTGGTGGAGGAGACTTACAGTATCGAACCGGGCACACAAGCCGAGTCCTATGAGGTGACGTTGTCTTTGGTGGTCACTGCCGTTTTTTATGATGAAGAGGTTTTGAAGGAGATTGCGGAAGAACAACTGTATGCAGAGATGGGACAAGGTCGACAACTTGTAAGTACAGACGAAGATGGCATGGAAGTCAGTTTGGAAAAGTTTGATGTGGATCTTGGGAATGCGAATCTCCATGTGGTGTTGATGGGAAAGGTGATGACTTCACGTACAAGTGATGCACTTGAGATTCGCCGGTTTGTGGGAATGAACGAACAAGAAATTCAAACTTTGTTATTGAAGGAAGGAGTGGCCACTTCATGGATCATGTGTATTTGGAGATCGAATAAAAAAGATTCCTCGGATTATTTCCGGGGATTTTTTATGCACATCTTGCTTGACGATCAGTCTTTGTCCACGTTATGCTCTGTGTGTCGCCATGAAAAAGGACACCAAAGATATAAAGCTATGTAATGCATCTCAAGACGAGATGCTGAGAGAAAAAGGCCTTGGCTGTGAGCCTTTTACAAGCCCTATCTGCGACCACCTTTGGAGCGATCCCAAACCTGGGGCACAGGTTTCCTAAGAGGCGCTTACCGATCGTCAATGGTAATCGCAAATCGGGTGGAACCGCCGAAATTATTTTTCGGTCCCGACTTCACATTGCGTGAAGTTTTTTGTTCCTAAAGATTTAACGATTTTTTATGACTCAAGACTCTCTTTCGCTCATGCGTCATTCCACAGCCCATGTATTGGCTGCGGCAGTCAGCAAACTTTATCCTCATGTCAAATTAGGAGTAGGTCCGGCTGTGGAGGATGGATTTTATTA